>JBILUW010000290.1:0-4740 GCA_044370795.1 Burkholderiaceae bacterium | reverse complement strand
CGCTCGCCGTGATCTTCATCTACATGATCCTCGCCTCGCAGTTCGGCAGCTTCCTGCAGCCGCTGGCCATCATGGCCTCGCTGCCGCTGGCCCTGATCGGCGTGGTGGCCGCCCTGCTGGCCTGGCGCAGCACCCTGAACATCTTCTCCATGATCGGCTTCATCATGCTGATGGGCCTGGTCACCAAGAACGCCATCCTGCTGGTCGACTTCGCCAATCAGGCGCGCGCCCGCGGCGTCGAGCGCGCCCAGGCGCTGCTGCAGGCCGCCGAGATCCGCCTGCGTCCCATCCTCATGACCACGCTCGCCATGGTCTTCGGCATGCTGCCGCTGGCCCTGGGCACCGGGGAAGGCTCCGAGCAGCGGGCTCCCATGGGCCATGCCGTGATCGGTGGCGTCATCGCCTCGACGCTGCTCACGCTGCTGGTCGTGCCGGTGCTCTACACGCTGCTCGACGATCTCGCGACCCGCGCGCGACGCCGGCGCCGGGACTGACCGTGGCGGCGCCGGGACTGCGGCGCCGGCGCTGAGCCCGCTCAACGCGCAAGCGACCCGCTCGCGACACACTGCGCGCGGCATCCGGGCCACCGCCGCCCACCGCGCCATCGGCCGTTGGTATCATTGCCGGCTGGCTGAATGGCAGGATTTCCCATGGATTTCGAACGCGCCCGCTTCAACATGATCGAGCAGCAGATCCGTCCCTGGGATGTGCTCGACCAGGACGTGCTGAACCTGTTCTCCACCCTGCGCCGCGAGGACTTCGTCCCCCCGGCGTGGCGCGCGATGGCCTTCACCGACATGGAAGTGCCGCTGGTGCTCGACGGCGCCCCCACCGGCGAGTGCATGTTCCCGCCGCGACTGGAGGCCCGGCTGCTGCAGTCGCTCGCGCCGCGCCGCCACGAACACGTCCTCGAGGTGGGGACCGGCTCGGGCTTCATGGCCGCGCTGCTCGCCAGCCGCGCGCGTCGCGTCCTGAGCGTCGAGATCCACGAAGGCCTGGCCGCGTTCGGCCGCGAGAACCTGCGCCGCGCGGGCCTGCGCAACGTCGCGGTCGAGGTCGGCAACGGCGCGCAGCCACCGGGCACCGACGCCTTCGATGCGATCGTGCTCTCGGGCGCGGTGGCCTTCGTGCCCGACGCGCTGCTGCGCCGGCTCGCGCCGGGCGGGCGCCTGATCGCCATCGTCGGCGAGGAGCCGGCGATGACCGCCCGCCTCTACACCCGCACCGGCGAGGATGCGTTCGCCGAGGAGGGCCTGTTCGAGACCGTGGTGCGGCCCCTGAAGGGCTTCCCGCGCAAAGAGCGCTTCGTCTTCTGATGCGGCTCGTCGACCCCCGCGAACTGGCCGCCTGGCTCGGGCGCGCCGATGCCCCGGTCGTGCTCGACGTGCGCGAGCCCTGGGAGGTCGCCACCGCCAGCCTGCCCGGCAGCATGACCATCCCGATGCGCGAGATTCCCGCGCGCCTGTCCGAGATCCCGCCCGACCGCACCATCGTCTGCCTGTGCCATCACGGCATGCGCAGCGCCCAGGTGGCCGTCTTCCTCGAACGCCAGGGTTACGGCGACGTCTGCAACCTCACCGGCGGCATCGACGCCTGGTCGCGCGACGTCGACGCCTCCGTGCCCACCTACTGACCGAGGTCCCATGAAGCCGCTGCCTGTCCGCGTCAATTCCGCCCCCCTCGCCCGGGCGATAGCCGCGGCCTTCGTGCTTGGCTCGGCCAGCGCCGGGGTCGGCGCCCAGGTCATCGATCTCGCCCAGGCCTACCGCGATGCGCTGGCCAACGACACCGTGGTGGCCAGCGCGCGCGCCCAGCTCGAGGCCACCCGCGAGAAGGTGCCGCAGGCTCGCGCGGCGCTGAACCCCGCCGTGACCGCCAACGCCGGCCTCAACCGGCAGATGGTCGACACCAACCTGGCGCCGCGCCGCGACTTCACCACCCAGAGCTACTCGCTGAACCTCACGTATCCGCTTTACCGGATGCAGAACGTCGAGGCGCTCGAGCAGAGCAGGCTGCAGGTGACCATCGCCGAGGCGCAGCTCGCGCAGGCCCGCCAGGACCTCGCCGTGCGGGTCAGCCAGGCCTACTTCGACGTGCTCGCCGCCCAGGACACCGTTGCCAACATCCGCGCCCAGAAGCGCGCGATCACCGAGCAGCTCGCCTCGGCGCAGCGCAACTTCGAGGTCGGCACCGCCACCATCACCGACCAGCAGGAGGCGCAGGCGCGTTTCGACCTGGCCGCGGCGCAGGAGCTGGTGGCGCTCAACGATCTCTCGGTCAGGCGCGCGGCGCTGGGCCAGCTCGTGGGCAAGCCCTTCACGGGCCTGAAGGTGCTGCGCCGCGACGTGGCGCTATCAGGGCCGGCCCCCGCGGCCGAGGCCCCCTGGACCGACAACGCGCGCCAGAGCAGCCTGCTGGTGCAGCAGGCGCGCATCTCGCTCGAGGTGGCGCGCCGCGAAATCGATCGACAGCGCTATGCGTCGCGGCCCACCGTCGACGCGGTGTCGTCGGTCGGCTACGCCAGCAACGCCACGGCGGCGCTGCTGGGCATCCGCAGCCAGTCGGCCGCGCTGGGCGTGCAGCTGTCCATCCCGCTCTACACCGGCGGCGGCATCGAGTCGCGGGTGCGCGAGGCCGCGCTGCTGCGCGACAAGGCCGAGACCGACCTCGAGAACGTGCGCCGGCAGGTCGAGCAGGGCGCCCGCCAGGCTTTCCTGGGCGTGCGCAGCGGCCTGGCGCAGGTCAACGCCCTGCAGGCGGCCGAGAAGTCGAGCCAGCTCGCCCTCGAGAGCAACCTGCTCGGTTACCAGGTGGGCGTGCGCATCAACATCGACGTGCTGAACGCCCAGCAGCAGGTCTTCAACACCCAGCGCGACCTCGCCCGCGCCCGCTACGACGTGCTGCTCAACGGCCTGCGCCTGAAGCTCACGAACGCCGCCCTGGGCGAGGCCGACCTCGAGGCGCTGTCGGCCCTCACGCAGATTCCCGACACCGATCCCACCGAGCCGCCGCCGGAGGCGGCGCGCCGCGCGCCCGTGCCTGCGGGCAGCGCCCCGCAGATCCAGCCGGTTGCGCCGCGGCCCACGGGCCGGTAAGGCCGGGCTGTCCGGTCAGGCGCGCAGCCATCGCCGCAGCGCCGCCATCGTGCGCTGCGTGGCCCCGCGGTGCGCCTGCGCGAACGTCGTCCCGGCCAGTCCCATCGCGGCCCGCCGCGCCGGGTCGGACAGCAGCGCCAGCGCTGCCGTGATGGCCTCGAGCGCATCATTCACGCGCAGCGCAGCGCCAGCGGCGATCGCCTCGTCGGCAACCTGCGCGAAGTTCTCGGTGCTGGGCCCCACGACCACCGGCACGCCCAGCGCGCAGGGCTCGATCAGGTTCTGCCCGCCGAAGGGCAGCAGCGAGCCGCCGATGATCGCGGCATCGGCCATCGCCACGTAGGCGGCCATCTCGCCCATCGAGTCGCCCAGCAGCACGTCGGCCTGCGCGGCCGCCTGCGGCCAGCCGGGGGCGCTGCGTCGCGCCAGCATGCAGTCGGCCTGCGCGATCGTGCGGGCCACCGCGTCGAAGCGCTGCGGATGGCGGGGGACGACCAGCAGGCGCGGGCGCGCCGCCGTCGCGGCGGTCGCGGAGTCCGGGGCCGAGGGCGATCGCGATGTCGACATCGCCTCCCGCCACGCACCCAGCAGCAGCGCCTCCTCGCCATCGCGCGTGCTCGCGCACAGCACGATCGGCCGCTCGCCCAGCGCGGCGCGCCAGCCTCGGCCGAGCGCTACACCGTCGGCCGAGGGCACGATGTCGAACTTGAGGTTGCCCGTCACCTCGACCTCGGCGCGCCCCAGGCGCCGCAGCCGATCGGCATCGGCGGGCGTCTGCGCGAGCACGGTATCGAGCCCGGCAAGCGCCGGGGCGGTGAGCTCGCGCCAGCGCAGCCCGCGCGCCAGCGAGCGCTCGGACAAGCGGGCGCTGGCGATGACCAGGGGCACGCCGGCGCGCGTGGCCCGCGCGCACAGAGCCGGCCAGAGCTCGGTCTCCATCAGGATGCCGAGGCAGGGCCGCCAGCGCGCCAGGAAGCGCCCCGCCGCCCAGCCCAGGTCGTAGGGCAGGTAGCACTGGTGCACCCGATCCGGCCAGCGGGCCGCGAAGAGCTCGTGGCCGGTGGCCCGGCCGGTCGGGGTCATGTGGGTCAGCAGGATGCGCAGCGTCGGGTCCGAGGCGAGCAGGGCCTCGATCAGCGGCTGCGCGGCGCGGGTCTCGCCGACCGATACCGCGTGGATCCAGACCGGACGGGCACCGGCCCAGCCCGCGGGCGCGGCCGGCCAGCGCAGCGCCCAGCGCTCGGCCCAGTGGGCGCGGTAGGCCGGCTGGCGGCGCGCGCGCGCGAGCAGGTAGCCGAGCACCAGCGGGACGGCGAGCAACCAGGCCAGCCCGTAGGCGGCCAGCGCCAGGCGAGCCTTCAGGCGCGAGGGCGGCGCGACGGGGGGGCGCGCTTCAGTCATGCGCGGGCCGGCGGGATAGGCCCACGCCTCGATCATGCGCGGGCCTTCGGGGCATCGCCCGCGCCTCAGCCATGCGCGGCCAGGCGCGCGAGCGCGGCAAGCACCTCGGGCGGGTCGGGCCAGCGGCCGTCCTCGCCCAGCGACACGGCGCGCTCGCTCCAGTAGGGCCCGAAGCGCCAGGCTGGCGTGGCGGCGAACAGCGCGACCGTCGAGGCGCCCAGCGCAGCGGCCAGATGGGTCAGGC
>JBILUW010000289.1:0-4743 GCA_044370795.1 Burkholderiaceae bacterium | reverse complement strand
AACCCGAAGGGCCGGCAGGCCAAGAGCAAGGCCCGACTGACCCGCTTCGAGGAGCTGGCCAGCCACGAGTACCAGAAGCGCAACGAGACCGCCGAGATCTTCATCCCGGTGGCCGAGCGCCTGGGCAACGAGGTGATCGAGTTCAAGGGCGTGAGCAAGGCCTACGGCGATCGTCTGCTGATCGACAACCTCAGCTTCAGGGTTCCGGCCGGCGCCATTGTCGGCATCATCGGCCCCAACGGCGCGGGCAAGTCGACGCTGTTTCGCATGCTCACCGGTCGCGAGCAGCCCGACAGCGGCGAGATCAGGATCGGCAACACCGTCCAGATGGCCTTCGTCGACCAGAGCCGCGATGCGCTGCCCAACGACAAGACGGTGTGGGAGGCGGTCTCGGGCGGCGCCGACATCCTCACGGTCGGCCGCTTCGAGATGCAGTCACGCGCCTACATCGGTCGTTTCAACTTCAAGGGCTCCGATCAGCAGAAACTGGTGGGCAACCTGTCGGGCGGCGAGCGCGGCCGGCTGCATCTGGCCAAGACCCTGCTGGCCGGCGGCAACGTACTGCTGCTCGACGAGCCGTCCAACGACCTCGACATCGAGACCCTGCGGGCCCTCGAGGACGCGCTGATCGAGTTCGCCGGCAGCGTGCTGTGCATCTCGCACGACCGCTGGTTCCTCGATCGCATCGCCACGCACATCCTGGCGGCCGAGGGCGATTCGCAGTGGAACTTCTTCCCGGGCAACTACACCGAGTACGAGGCCGACAAGCGTGCCCGGCTCGGTGAAGAAGGCGCCCAGCCCAAGCGCATCCGCTACAAGGCCCTGCGCTGAACCCGGCCGGCCGGCGCTCGCCGGCCGGCGTCAGCGGCCCGCGTCGCGCGCCAGCGCAGCATGCAGTTGCTGCGCCATCCGGCGGTCGTGCAGGGCCAACTCCTGCCATGCCTCGGCGGCGCGGTTGCGAGCCCAACGCTCACCCAGAGCCACGAGGGCGGCGGTCAGGCCGCCGCGCCGCGTGACGCGTGGCGTCACGCCTGGCAGCGGCGTGTCGATGCCGCGCGTGAGTTGACGGGACAGGTCGAGCAGGTGCTCGAAGCCCTGGCGGGAAGATGTCAGGCTGGTCATGTTGCGAATGCCTCGAAAGGATGGGGGGGATGGAGGCGACGACAGTCGCCGGCCCACCGAATTTGCGGCGCCGCAGCATGAATTTCCAGTTATAATTCTTAATGCCAAGCATATGATTGAGAAATGTCAATGGGCGTGAACTTCCGCCACCTCGATCTGAACCTGCTGCGGGTCTTCGACGAGATCATGGCCGAGCGCAACCTGACGAGGGCCGCGCGCAACCTGTCGCTTACCCAGTCGGCGGTCAGCAATGCGCTGCGCCGGCTGCGCGAGGTGCTCGGCGACGAGCTGGTGGTGCGCGCCGGTTATGGCGTGCAGCCCACGCCGCTCGCGATGTCGCTGTGGCCCGTGGTGCGCCAGGCGCTGCTCGACCTGCAGGAGGCGCTGGCACCCACCGACTTCGATCCGGCGCAGGCCGAGGCCAGCTTCGTGCTGGCGATGGCCGACGCCACCGCGAGCCTGCTGATGCCCCCGCTGGTGCGCCGCATCGAGGATGGCGCCCCGGGCGTTTCGCTGCGCGTGCTGCCGCTCACCACCCGCGATCCGCGCACCCTGCTCGAGAGTGGCGAGCTCGACATGGCGATCGGTTACTTCCCTGTGATGATGGCCGCGCTGCTGCAGCGGAACATGACCGAGGCCGCGCCCTCGACCTTCGGCGACGATCGCCTTTATGACGGCCGTTACGTGTGCGTGATGCGCCGCGGGCATCCGCTGCTCGAGCGCGAGCTCACGCTCGATGCCTTCTGCGCGGCGCACCACCTGCTGGTGAGCTTCTCGGGTCGGCCCTTCGGCTTCGTCGACCAGGCGCTTGCCGCGGTCAAGCGCCAGCGCCGCATCGTGCTCACGGTCAACCAGTACTTCACGGCCGGGCAGGTGGTCGCCGGCTCCGACCTGCTGACCGTGATGCCCGAGCGCTTCGTGCCCTCGACCGGCATCTCGGGGCATCTGGCCGTGCGGCCCTTGCCGGTCGACGTGCCGCCCATCCACGTCGACCTGGTCTGGCACCGGCGCCAGCAGCAGCGCCCCGGCCACCGCTGGCTGCGCGACGCGATCGCCGCCTGCGCGGTCGCCACGTTCGAACGCTAGCGGCGCAGCTCGCGGCCGACGCCGCGGTTGACGAACTCGTAGGTGGCCACCCTGCCAGGGTCGACCTCGCCGGCCTTGAACAGCCCGGCGCGCACCATCTTGTCGAGGAAATCGCGCACCCGCGCCTCGTTCATCGCGCCGATGCCGCGCTCGAGCGCCTCGCCGGAATCGACGATGCCCTGCTGCTTCATCAGCGCCACCGAGCGTTCGATCTCGTCGTCGGTGAGTTCCGGGTTGTCCTTGCGCATCAGCGCGTTGGCGGCCTTGCGGTCGCCGTACAGGTAGCTGTACCAGCCGGTGATCGATGCGTCGACGAAGCGGCGCACCAGGTCGGGCCGCTTGCGGACGGTATCGGTGCGCGCCTCGATCAGCGTCGAGTAGGTGGAAAAGCCGTGGTCGGCGAGCAGGTGCACCACCGGCTTGAAACGACCCTGGTTCTCGACGTAGATCGGCTCGGCCACCGAGTAGCCCTGCTGGATCGCGGCCCGGTTGGCCAGGAATGGCCCGAGGTTGTAGGTGTAGGGCTTGAGCTGCTCGTCGCGAAAGCCGTGCTGCACCTTCAGCCACTGCCACCAGCTGAACTGGCCGTCCTTGGCGATCAGCGCCACCGGCGCCTTCGCCAGCGCCTCGAAGCGCTCGTAGCCCTGGCCCGGGTGGGCGATCAGCGCCTGCGGGTCTTTCTGGAAGATGGCGGCCACCACGACGATGGGCAGGCCGTTCTTCACGTTGTCGAACGAATGCAGCAGGTTGCCGGTCATCAGGAAGTCGATGCGACCGGCTGGCAGCAGCGGGCGGTTGTTCACCTGCGGGCCGCCCTGCGCGATCGCGACCTCGAGGCCGGCCTTGCGGTAGGTGCCGTCGGCCAGCGCCTGGTAGAAGCCGCCGTGCGCGGCCTGAGCCTTCCAGTTGGTGGCGAACACCACCTTCTCGGGCTTGTCCTGCGCGCGCAGCGGCGCGGTGGCCGCGGCGAGCAGCAGGACGGCCACACACAGCGCGCGCGAGGCGATCGCGCGGGCGCGCGGCGCGGGGGTTGCTGCCGCGGCGTGCGGCACGTGGTCTGGGGGCATCGGGAGGCTCCGGCAGACCGACGCCGGAGCGTCGGGCGGTGGACGGCTGGCGAGGGCTGGCCGACGCCGCAGTTTAGCGCCCGGTTTCGTGCCAGCGGCCGAGCAGCCGCCGGGCCAGGGCCTCGAATGCCGCGAAGATGCCCACGCCGGTGAGCGAGACCAGCACCAGCGCCGCGAACATCTTCGGGGTCTCGGTGCGAAAGCTCGCCTCGAGGATGCGCGAGGCCAGACCCGTCTCGCGGCCGGCCGCCCCGGCGGTGAACTCGGCCACCACCGCGCCGATCAGCGCCAGGCCGCCGGCGATCTTGAGGCCGCCGATGAAGTAGGGCAGCGCCGAGGGCACGAGCAGCCAGCGCAGCCGCTGCCAGGGGCTGGCGCGGTACAGCGTGAACAGGTCGCGCAGGTTGGCGTCGGCCGAGCGCAGGCCGATCACGGTGTTCGACAGGATGGGAAAGAAGGCGACGATCCAGGCGCACAGCAGCAGCGCCGCGGTGGTGCTGTCGACGTAGATCAGGATCAGCGGCGCGATCGCGATGATCGGGGTGACCTGCAGCACGATCGCAAACGGCAGGAAGGCGCGTTCGACCCACGGCGACAGCGCGAACAGGCTGGCCATCACGACGCCGCTCGCCACCGACAGCGCGAGCGCGCCGGCGGTGATCTTCACGGTGTACCACCAGGCGGGCGCGAGCGACTCGAAGTGCTGCGCGAGCGTGGCCGCCACCAGGCTGGGCGCGGGCAGGATGTAGTGCGGCACCTCGCCGATGCGTACGAAGGCCTCCCACAGCACCAGCGCCGCGGCGAACACCACCCAGGGCAGCGCGCGTGCGCGGCTCATCGCACGCTCTCCCCGCTCGCCTCGCGCAGCGCCCGCGAGATGCGCGCGCAGCGGGCGGCGAAATCGGGCGAGCCGCGCCAGTCGGCATCGCGCGGCGCCGCACCGGCGTTGTCGATGCGCGCGGCGATGCGCCCCGGGCGCGCGCTCATCACCACGATGCGCTGCGCGAGCGTCACCGCCTCGAACACGCTGTGCGTGACGAAGACGACGGTCAGGCCGCGCGCTCGCCACCAGCCGAGCAGGTCGTCGTTGAGCCGCTGGCGCGTGATCTCGTCGAGCGCCGCGAAGGGCTCGTCCATCAGCAGCACCGGCGCGCGCGCCACCAGCGCCCGCGCGATCGACACGCGCATGCGCATCCCGCCGGAGAGTTCGCGCGGATACGCGGCTTCGAAGCCCTGCAGGCCCACCGCGTCGATCTCGGCCTGCGCCGCCGCGCGCGCTTGGGCGCGCGAGTGGCCGGCCAGCCGCAGCGGCAGCCCGACGTTGTCGGCCACGCTGGCCCAGGGCATCAGCGTGGCCTCCTGGAACACGAAGCCCACCGGCGGCAGACCCTCGGGCGAGGGCGGCGCGCTCAGGCGCACGGTGCCGCTGGAGGGCGCATCGAGCCCGGCGATCAGCCGCAACAGCGTG
>JBILUW010000401.1:0-2550 GCA_044370795.1 Burkholderiaceae bacterium | reverse complement strand
GACGCGCACGCCGCCGCCCTGCAGACCGAACACCTTGAAGGTGCCGGGGTAGCGCGCCTCGGCCAGCATGGTGATGCCGGCCGCCGCGCCGGGCGCGCCGACATCGGCCTGGTTGGCCACCAGCGAGTCGATGATCTGGTTGGGGTTCTGGAACTGGACGGCCTCGGCCTCGATCCCGGCCTTCTCGAAGAGCTTGTCCTGAAGGGCCACGTAGAGCGCCGTGGTCTGCATGATCGGCAGCCAGGAGAGCTTCACCTTCTCGGTCTTCTGGGCATGCACCCACGGTGCGGCAAGGCCGCCCGTGGCGGCGGCAGCAGCGCCCAGCAGGCGGCGTCGGGTAGTGATCATCGGATGGCTCCAGTCAGTCAGTTGGTGCGATTGCCCCGGGTGCTGGCCGCTCAGCGGCCCGCCCATTTCACGAAATGCCGCTCCAGGCCCAGGAACAGGATGTTCAGCCCGTAGCCCAGGCAGCCGGTGGCGATGATCGAGGCGTACATCTGTTTCAGGTCGAAGACCTGTTGCGCGTCGATGATGCGTCGGCCCATGCCGTTGGCCGAGCCAATGAACATCTCGGCCACGATGATCACCACGAGCGCATAGGACACGCCCAGGCGCAGGCCCACGCAGGTCTGGGGCAGCGATTCGTAGAACATCACATCGCGGAAGATGCGTCCGCGAGACGCGCCCATCACCCGGGCCGCGAGGATGCGCGTCGGACGCGCGTTCATCACGCCGTAGGCCACGTTGAACACGATCACCAGCCAGGCCGAGAACGCTGCCACACCCACCTTCGATTCCTCGCCGATGCCGAAGATCAGCAGGAAGAGCGGGAACATTGCGGTCGCGGGTGTCGAGCGGAAGAAGTCGATCGCGAACTCCAGCGACCGGTAGATCCGCGTGTCGGAGCCCAGCGCGATGCCCACCGGCACGCCCAGCGCCGCCGCCAGCGCGAAGGCGCCCAGGGTGCGCTTCAGGGTGCCGCCGAAGTCGGCGAGGATGGAGCCATCGGCAATCGAGGCACTCAGCGCCTGCAGCGTGGCGGCAGGCGTGGGCAGCAGCTTGGGGCTGATCCACTGACCGGCCGCGGCCAGCCACCAGACTGCGAGGATCAGCGCCGGGCCGATCCAGAACGGATGGCGCACCGCCGGCGCCAGCAACCGGGCCAGCTGGCTCATCGGCGCACCTCGCGCTGAAAGATCGCCAAGCTGCGGGCCTTGGCGGCGATGAAGTCCGCATCCACCAGCGTGGCGTCGTTGCGGGGGCGCGGCGCGCTCACATCCACGATGTCGGCCACCCGGGTCGGGCGCTTGGTGAGCAGCAGCAGGTGATCGGCCAGGTAGACCGCTTCCTCGAGATCGTGCGAGACCAGCAGCATCGTCACGCCGGTCTGCTGGAACACGCTCTGCAGCCGCTCGCGGATGAACAGGGTCATCTCATAGTCCAGCGCCGAGAAGGGCTCATCCAGGAACATCACCTCGGGGCGCGGTGCCAGCGCCCGCAGTATCGACACCAGCTGCTGCTGGCCGCCCGAGAGCTCGAAGGGCTTGCGTCCCAGGTCGAAGCCGACCTCGAACTGCGTGATGAGTTCGTCGACGCGGGCCTGGCGCTGCGCCGGTGCCAGCCCGCGCACCTTCAGCGGGTACTCGATGTTCTGGCGCGCGCTCAACCAGGGAAAGAGCGCGTCGCGATAGTTCTGGAAGACATAGCCGATGGTCACATCGCGCAGCGGGCGGCCATCGAAGAGGATTTCGCCGCTGTCGATCGGGATCAGGCCGGCGATCAGGTTGATCAGCGTGGACTTGCCGCAGCCGTTCGGACCGAAGACCGAGATGAAGCGCCCTGCCGGGATGTCGAGTTCGAAATCCTGGTAGAGCGGCGCCTCGCCGAATCGCTTGCACAGGCCGCGGATACTGATCGCGGGCCGCCGCCCGGCGTCGAAATTCATCCGGGGCGAGGGAAGGGCGGCGAGCGCGGGATCGGGCAAGGGAGCGTTCATGGTGGCTGCCGGCGGCTTCTACCGCATGGCGGGGACTGTCTTGGTGCGCTCCTCCCAAGCACGAAACGCGCCATGGCCGCCGCCGCGCCTGCCGCCTCCTGAACGGGCGCGCGACGCACTGCGAGCGGTCGTGAGCGCCCGTTTCAGGTGCGCCATGCTGATCGTCATGCGGGTTCTGGCGGCGGGCAATGATGTGGCCCGCCTGGCGCCGCTCAAGGCTGGCCGCGCCCGGGCCTCTGCAATGGGCATCGGCATCTTCTTTGCCCAGGAGGGCGTGCTGGAGTTCGCGGTGCGGCTCTGGCCTGATGCCGGACATGGTGCGCAGCCGACACCCCAACTGCAGCGCTGGAGCGGCATCCCATGGCGCGCGGCGCTGGGCTGAGCAGGGGCGTGTCGCTCGATGCGTGGTAGCGCATCGGCATCAAGGGGCAGCGCAGTCGCCGGTGCCTCGCCCAGCCTCCGGGTGGGGCCAGCCGATGCTCGGCGGGTGCCCGCGGAAGTTCTCGAGCCACCAGCGCCAGTCCTCGGGTACCAGCGAGAACGGCGAGGCATGG
>JBILUW010000065.1:0-16380 GCA_044370795.1 Burkholderiaceae bacterium | reverse complement strand
GCCGAGGCCGGCGAGGACGCGCCGGCGGGGGGTCGAAATCGTCATGGCAAGGTCTCCTGCGTGAATCTCGTTAGACTGGTGGCCTGCCCGCGTGGCACGGCGGCGCGAGGGGTCGCGCCAGCGCCATGGGGGGGCCCGCGCACTATAGCGGCGGCGGGTTGCCAAAGGGAGGGTTCGCATGCGCATCGACGTGGTCTCCGACGTGGTCTGTCCGTGGTGCTTCATCGGCAAGCGGCAGCTCGAGGCGGCGATCGCCGCGTGGCAGGCCAGCCACCCCGACGAGCCGGCGCCCGAGGTGGTCTGGCACCCGTTCCAGCTCAACCCCGGGCTGCCCGAGGACGGTGCCGAGCGCGCGGCCTATCTGCGGGCCAAGTTCGGCAGCGCCGACACCGGGCGGCTGTACGCGAACGTGCGCGCCGCCGCCGTCGAGGTCGCCCTCGACCTCGCCCTCGATCGCATCGCGCGCCAGCCCAACACGCTGCGCCCGCACGCGCTGCTCGCGGCGGCGCTGCAGGCTGGCGGGCCGGCCCTGCAGTCGGCGCTCGCCGAGGCGCTGTTCGCCGCCTACTTCCAGCAGGGGCGCGACCTCTCCGATGCGGCTGTGCTCGCCGAGGTCGCGTGCTCGGCGGGTCTGGCGCCCGATGCCGTGGCGGCCGCGCTCGCCGACCCGGCGCTTGCCGAGGAGGTCGCGCGCACCGACCAGAGCCTGCGCGATGCCGGCATCGGGGGCGTGCCCTTCTTCGTGGTCAACGGCCGCGTGGGCGTGAACGGCGCGCAGGGCGAGCTCGCGCTGCGTCGCGCCTTCGAGCGCGTCGCCGGCATGGAGCCGGCCGCCTTCGCGCTGGGCGCCTGATCGTCGCCGTCCGTGCCGGCCAGCAGGCGCGGCGCGCGCCTTCCTCCTGCCAGGAGACTCTCATGACCGCTCCGCATCCCGATTCCGGCGTGCTTCGTCTCGCCGCCGATGCCGGCCAGCCGCCTTGCGGCGCCGTCTCGCGCAGGCAGCTGCTGATGGCCGGCGCCGCGCTCGCCGGCACCGTCGTGGCCGGCCGAGCCCGCGCGCAGGCCTGGCCGAACAAGCCGGTGCGCATCGTCGTGCCCTTCGTCGCGGGCGGTTCCTCCGACATCGTCGCGCGCAGCGTGGCCGCGAAGATGCAGGGGCCGCTGGGCCAGAACGTGGTGGTCGAGAACCGCCCGGGGGCCAACGGCGCCATCGCCGCCGAGTACGTGATGCGCTCGCCGCCCGACGGCTACACGATCATGGTCGGCTCGATCGGCACCTTTGCAATCAACGCCGCACTTCAGCCCAAGCTGCCCTACGATCCGCTGCGCGATCTCGAGCCGCTCACGCTTGCGGTCACCACACCCAACGTGCTGGTGGCCTCGCCCTCGCTGCCCGTGACCGACGTGCGCGGCCTGATCGACTACGCGCGCCGCAACCCCGGCAAGCTCTCGTACGCCTCCTCGGGCACGGGTTCGTCGGACCACCTCTCGGCCGAGCTCTTCAAGCTGCAGACCAACACCTTCGGCGTGCACATCCCCTATCGCGGCGGCGCGGCCGCCATGGCCGACCTGATGGGTGGCAATGTCGACGCATCGTTCCAGAACATGGGCGCGGCGGTGCCGCACATCCGCTCGGGCCGGCTGAAGGCGCTGGGGGTCACGAGCGAGGCGCGCCGGCCGCAGTTGCCCGACACGCCCACCCTCATCGAGCAGGGCGTGCCGGGTTTCGTCGTCACCTCGTGGCAGGCCTTCATGGGCCCGCGCGGCATGCCGCGCGACGTGATCGCCCGCCTGCACGCCGAGCTGGTCGCGGCGCTGCAAAGCGACGAGGTGCGCGGCCGCTTCGCGCAGCAGGGTTTCGACGTCGTAGGCAATCGGCCGTCCGAGTTCGCCGACTTCCAGCGCCGCGAGATCGAGCGCTGGCGCGACGTGGTCCGGCGCAAGGGCCTGACGCCGGAGTGAGCGAGGCAGGGATGGGGTACGCGGTGCCGCAGGCGGGCGGGTCGGGTCCGTCCGGGACGGCGGATGGCCCGGCTGACGCGAACGGCGACCTGTTCGACGTCGTCGTCGTCGGCGGTGGTGTCAACGGCGCGGGCATCGCGCGCGATCTCGCCGGGCGTGGCGCGCGCGTGCTGCTGGTGGAGCGCGACGATCTCGCTTCGCACACCTCGTCGGCCTCCACCAAGCTGATCCACGGCGGCCTGCGCTACCTCGAGCATCGCGAGTTCGGTCTGGTGCGCAAGGCGCTGGCCGAGCGCGAGGGGCTGCTGCGCGGCGCGCCGCACATCATGTGGCCGCTGCGCTTCGTGATGCCGCACGACCCCGCGATGCGCCCGGCGTGGCTGATCCGCGCGGGCCTGTTCCTCTACGACCACCTCGCGCGTCGCGAACTGCTGCCCGCCTCGCGCTCGCTGCGGCTGCACGACGATGCGGCCGGCGCGCCGCTGCTGCCGCGATTCACGCGCGGCTTCGAGTACGCCGACGGCTGGGTCGACGACGCGCGCCTGGTGGTGCTGTGCGCGGTCGATGCCGCGGCCCGCGGCGCGCAGGTGCGGGTGCGTACCGCCTGCGTGCAGGCGCGACGCGATGTCGGTCTGTGGCGGGTGCTGCTCGAAGGCCCGGGCAGCGTGCGCAAGGAGGTGCGCGCCCGCGCGCTGGTCAATGCCGCCGGCCCCTGGGCGGCGCGCTTCCTGGGCGAGGCACTGGGCCGGCCGCGGCCGCGCGCCCTGCGGCTGGTGCGCGGCAGCCACGTGGTCGTGCGCCGGCTCTTCGACCACGACCGCGCCTATCTCTTCCAGAACGCCGACGGGCGTGTGCTGTTCGCGATTCCCTACGAGGGCGAGTTCACGCTGCTGGGCACCACCGACGTCGAGCACCGCGAGTCGCTCGACGCGATCGCCACCGCTCCCGCCGAGATCGACTACCTGTGCGCGCAGGCCGCGCGCTTTCTGCGCCGGGCGCCCACGCCGGCCGACGTTGTCTGGCACTACTCGGGCGTGCGCCCGCTGCTCGATGACGACTCCGGCGACCCCGCCGCGATCACCCGCGACTACGCGCTCGAGCTCGATGGCGACGGCGACGCGCCGCTGCTGTCGGTGTGGGGCGGCAAGATCACCACCTTCCGGCGTCTGGCCGAGGAGGCGGCCGACCTGCTCGCGCCGCGGCTGCGCCTGTCGAAGGGCCCCTGGACCCACGGCGCGGTACTGCCCGGCGGCGATCTGTCGGTGGCCATCGGCCCCACGGGGCGGCCCGACACCGACTTCGCCGCCTTCGTCGCCGAACTCGGCAGGCGCCATCCGGGGGTGCCACCGGCGCGCCGTCTGCGGCTGGCCCGGGCCTATGGCGCGCGCGCACTTGCGCTGCTGGCCGAGCCGCAGGGCGAGGAAGTGGCGCCCGGCCTGTTCGAGGCCGAGCTCGCGTACCTGCATCGGGAGGAGTGGGCGAGCTGCGCCGACGACGTGCTGTGGCGGCGCGGCAAGCTCGGGCTGCACCTGAGCGAGCCGCAGCGCGCCGCCGTGGCGCGCTGGTGCGAGAGCCACTGGGGCGTGGTGCCCAGCGTGGGGCCCGCGCCTACAGCGTGCGCGCGATCACTTCCTTCATGATCTCGCTCGTGCCGCCATAGATGCGCTGCACGCGCGCATCGGCGTACGCCCGCGTGATCGGGTACTCGAGCATGTAGCCGCTGCCGCCGTGCAGCTGCACGCACTCGTCGACCACCTTGCACTGCATCTCGGTGCACCAGTACTTGGCCATGGCCGCGGTGGCCACGTCGAGCTCGCCCTTGAGCACGGCCTCGAGGCACTGGTCGGCGAAGGCGCGGCCCACCTGCACCTGCGTGCGGCATTCGGCCAGCTTGTGGCGCGTGGTCTGGAAGTCGAAGACCGGCTTGCCGAAGGCCTTGCGGTTGCGCACGTAGTCGACCGTCCAGTCGACGGCCGCCTCGGCCGCCGCGACCGCGCGCAGCGCGATCATCAGCCGCTCCCAGGGCAGCTCCTGCATCAGGTAGATGAAGCCCTCGCCCTCGCGGCCGAGCAGGTTGGACGCCGGCACCCGCACGTTGTCGAAGAAGAGCTCGGAGGTGTCCTGCGCTTTCAGGCCGAGCTTCTTCAGGCGCCGGCCCTTCGAGAAGCCCGGGGCGTCGGCCGGCACCAGCACGAGGCTGGTGCCCTTGGCGCCCAGGCTGGGGTCGGTCTTGGCCACCAGGATGACCAGATCGCTGTTGTAGCCGTTGGTGATGTAGGTCTTGGACCCGTTGATCACGTAGTGGTCGCCGTCGCGGATCGCGGTCGTGCGCACCGACTGCAGGTCGGAGCCGGCGCCGGGCTCGGTCATGGCGATGGCGCCGATGATCTCGCCGCGCGCCATCCGCGGCAGCCAGGCCTGCTTCTGCGCCTCGGTGCCGTAGCGGTTCAGATAGGGCGAGACGATCTCGGAGTGCAGCGAGAAGCCCGGCCCGGAGGCACCCACGCGGGCCGCCTCCTCGATGAGCACCGTGCTGTAGATGCGATCGGCGCCCGAGCCGCCGTAGGCCTCGGGCATGCTCATGCACAGCAGGCCGGCCTCGCCGGCCTTGAGCCAGGCCTCGCGGTCGACGTAGCCCTGCTCCTCCCAGCGCTCGTGGTGCGGGACGATCTCGCGCTCGAAGAAGCGCCGCGCGGTTTCGCGGAACTGCTCGTGCTCGGCGCTGAAGAGCTTGCGCTTGAGGGGTTGATAGGGAGCCGCCATCACGCCACCTCCGCCAGACCGTTGTTGAGCACCACCACGTCGCGCTCGACCACGCGCACCCGGAAGTGCACGCGCGGGCCGCGCACCCACATCTCGACGCGCAGCGTCTCGCCCGGATAGACCGGGCTGGAGAAGCGCAGCCCGAAGCTCTTCAGGCGGGCGGGGTCGTAGTCGCAGCAGGCGGCAAGCACCGCGTGGCCGGCTGCGCCGTAGCTGGCCAGGCCGTGCAGGATGGGCGCCTTGAAGCCGGCCGCGGTGGCCACCGCCGGGTCGGCGTGCAGCGGGTTGAGGTCGGCGCACAGCCGGTAGATGAGCGCGGCCTGCGGCATGGTGGGCATGTCGCGCACATGATCGGGCGCGCCGTCGGGCACCGCCGGCTTGGCCGCGGGCGCGGGGTCGCCACCGGCCGGGCCGTTGCCCGGGGTCTCGGAGAAGCCGCCGTCGCCCCGGCAGAAGGTGAGGCCCTCGAGGGTGGCGAGCAGGTCGCCGGTGGCCTTGTCGTAGAGCTTGCGCTCCTGCACCAGGATCGCGCCCTTGTCGCGGCCCTTGTCGACGATGCCGGTGACCTTCAGCGTGCCCACCACCGTGCCGGCCACCGGCAGCGGTTTGTGCACGGTGAGGCTCTGCTCGCCGTGCAGCACCTTGACCCAGTCGACCCCCGAGTCGGGTTCCTTGACCCAGAAGCCGGGGGTGGCCAGCACCACCGGCATCGTGGGCACCGCGAGCATGTTCTCCTCGTAGACGAAGCGCAGCTGGCGGGTGTCGAGCGGATCGTGGCCGAAGCCGATGCCCAGCGCGTAGAGCGCCGAGTCCTTCCAGCCGTAGGTCTGCTCGACGTCGCGAAAGACGCGGTTCTTCAGCTTGTGATAGTCGATGGGCATCGGGTCATTGTCCTCCGTGGCAATTCTTGTACTTGCGGCCGCTGCCGCAGGGGCAGGGGTCGTTGCGGCCGACCTTGGGCGCATCGCGCCTGAGGGTGGGCGGGGCGAGCGCGCGCTCGCGGGCGTCCTGGAAGAAGGCGAAGGCGTCCATCGCGTTGCCGATCATCTCCTCGACCACCGCCTCGCGCTCCTCGACCGGGATCGCGTCGCGCAGCTCGCCGGTCTCGGGGTCGAACTCGTCGGCCAGGCGCACCATCGGGTCGAGCACGTCGGCGAAGTCGTCGTCGTCATCGAGCGGCGACCAGTCGTCGGCGCGCATGCCCACGCCGCGCAGAAAGCCGATCGCCCAGCCGCGGCCATCGACCCGTCCGGCCTCGTCGTAGGCGAGCACCGGCGAGTAGCCCTCGCCCTCGTGCAGCTGCTGCGAGACGTTGTCGCGGTGCCGGCGCAGCAGGCGCATCAGCGCGTCGCGGTCGGCCTCGGGCAGTTGCCCGGCGAGCTCGTCGGGGTCGCCGCCGAGGATCTCCGCGAGCAGCTCATCGGCCGCGATCGGGCTGGGGCTGGCCAGCGTGGCGGCGGTGAATCCGTCGAACTCCTCGAGCGTCATCGCGTCGCGCTCGTTGGTTCGGGACAGCAGGTCGTCGAGGCGGGCGAGCTCCTCGTCGTTCAGGGCCAGCGCCCGGGCGCCGCTCGAGGGGATCATGGACGCGTCCTTTCTGTGGTCGAATCGTAGCGTCGTCCGCGATGCGGCCGGCCCGGCCGCGTTTCGCGTCGGGCCGCGGTCGCCGCCCAGGGGTCCGAGGATGCCACAGCCGCCCGATGCCACACCGCCGTCCGCCGACCCGAGCCTGCAGCCGCTGCGCGGCCTGGCGTTGCTGCTGCTGCTGCAGGCCGCGGGCGAGCTGCTCGGACGTGCGCTGGCGCTGCCCGTCCCGGGCCCGGTGATCGGCCTGCTGCTGCTGTTCGCGCTGCTGCGCCTGCCGGCCCTGCGTGCGCCCGTGGCGGCGGCCGCACGGGCTCTGCTCGCCCACCTCTCGCTGCTCTTCGTGCCGGTCGGGGTGGGCGTGGTCGCGCATCTGGGCCTGGTCGGTGAACTGGGCCTGCGCCTGGCGATCGTGATCGTGCTCTCGACCTGGGTCGGCATGGTCGTGACCGCGCTGCTGGCGCGCGCCTGGCTCGGGCCGCGCGACCCCGGGCACAGCGCCCGATGAACGATTTCGTCCAGCTGTGGGTCTACCTCGCGGCCACGCCGCTGTTCGGCCTGACCGCGACCCTTGCGGTCTACGTTGGTGCCCATGCGCTCCACCAGCGATCGGGCCTGGCGGCCTGGGCCAATCCGGTGCTGTGGTCGGTGGTCGCGATCGCGGCCTTCCTGCTGCTCACCGGCACGCCGTATCCGGCCTACTTCGCGGGGGCGCAGTTCGTCCACGTGTTGCTGGGGCCGGCGGTGGTGGCGCTGGCCTGGCCGCTCTGGGAGCGGCGCATCGAGTTGCGCGCGCGCGGCCTGCGTCTGTTCGCCGCCGGCCTGATCGGCGGCGCGGCTGCGGCGCTGGCCGCGGTGGTGCTGGGCTGGGCGCTGGGGCTGCCGGCCGACGTGCTGCGCTCGCTCGCGCCCAAGTCGGTGACCGCGCCGGTGGCGATGGGCATCGCCGAGCGCATCGGCGGCATCCCGGCGCTGGCGGCGGTGTTCGCGGTGCTCACCGGCATGGTCGGCGCCCTGTCGGCGCGCTGGCTCTTCGATGCCCTGGGCATCCGCGACTGGGCGGTGCGCGGCTTCGCCCTGGGCACCGCCGCCCACGGCATCGGCGCGGCGCGCGCGCTGCAGGTCCACCCCGACGCGGGCGCCTACGCAGGCCTTGCGCTGGGCATCCAGGTGCTGGCCGCCGCGCTGTGGCTGCCGCTGGTCGCGCGCTGGCTGGGCTGAGATCCCGGACCGGCCCCGCGCGGGCGATCGACTACCATCGATCCACACCTTCCCCGGAGACCGCCGCATGAGCACCGCCGCCGCCAGCGCCGACAGCGCCGCCCCCACCCTCGATCTGCAACGCCTGGGCGCCGAGCTCGAGCGCCTGCTGCGGCTGCGCAGCCATCCGTTCGGCATGAAGCTCTTCGAGACCGAGGAGGCGATGGCTGCGATACCGCGCATCCGGCGGCCGAAGTCGGTGCACACCACCGACCAGATCGTCGCGCAGGCCGCGCGCCTGGGCTGGACGGTGGGCATCACGGCCGCCGACCTCGTGGGCGCGCAGTGCAAGGCCGTGATCGGGCTGGGCGGCCAGGACGAGGAGTGGCGCTCGGGCAAGTCGATGACCGGCGTCTGGTACATGACGCCGGCCGACGCCGCGGCGCACCAGGCGGCCATGACCATCGTGCCGCTGGGCCGCTACCAGGCGATGGCGGTCTCGCCGCTGTCGGCGGGCCGGCTCGATCCGCCCGACATCGCGCTGTTCTACGCCACGCCCGGCGCGATGATGTACTTCATCAACGGCCTGCAATGGAGCGGCTACAAGCGCTTCGACTGGAGCGTGGTCGGCGAGTCGGCCTGCGCCGACTCCTGGGGCCGGGCGCTGTCCACCCGCCAGCCCAGCCTGTCGATTCCCTGCTTCGCCGAACGCCGCTACGGCGGCGTGCTCGACGACGAGATGCTGATGGCCCTGCCCCCCGAGCTGCTGCCCAAGGCGATCGCCGGCATGAACGCGCTGGCCGGCAACGGCTTTCGCTATCCGTTTCCCCAGTACGGCATCCAGCAGGACGTGCGCGACGGCATGGCGGTCAGCTATCCCGAGCGGGCGAAGAAGTGAGCGCGTCCTCCGGGGGGCCGTCCGGTCCGGCCTCGATGCCGGCGTCGGCGTCGGGCGCCTACGCCGAAGCGATCGCCTGGGCGCAGACCCACGAGACCGCCTGGCCGCGCGACCCCGACGATCCGCGTGGCGGCTGGGGCGTGCACGGCAGCGATACACCGCCGCACAACCGTCTGCTCGGGCCGGTGCATCCGCGCGGGCCGGCCAGCGGCCTGGTCTGGCGCGATGGCGAGGTGCTCGCGCAGTGGGGCGAACCGGGGCGGGTCGATCTCACCTTCAGCGTGGCCAAGACCTACCTCGCGCTGCTCGCCGGCGTGGCCCACGACCGCGGCCTGCTGCCCGACGTGCACGAGCCGGTGGGCGCACGCGTGCACGGGATCGGCTTCGAGGGGCCGCGCAATGGCGCGGTCACCTGGCACCAGCTGCTGCAGCAGACCAGCGAGTGGGAGGGCTCGGTCTTCGGGGTGCCCGAGCAGGTCGACCGCTGGCGCGCGGTCCAGTACCAGCCGGTGCCGCCGGCCGGCCCCAAGGGCGGGGCGCGACCGCTGCAGGCGCCGGGCAGTTACTGGGAATACAACGACGTGCGCATCAACCAGCTGTCGCTGGCGCTGCTGCACCTGTTCGGCCGGCCGCTGCCCGAGGTCTTTGCCGAGACCATCGCGCGGCCGGTGGGCGCGAGCGAGGGCTGGCGCTGGGTCGGCTACGACAACGCCTGGGTGACGGTGGCCGGCCGGCGCGTGCAGTCGGTGCCCGGCGGAACGCACTGGGGCGGCGGCGTGTCCATCGACTGCTTCGATCAGGCCCGCATCGGCGCGATGCTGCTCGACCAGGGCCATGCCGGTGGCCGGCAGGTGCTGTCGGCCGGCTGGGTCGCGCACATGCGCGAGCCCTGCCCGATCGCGCCCTTCTACGGCTACCTGATCTGGCTCAATGGCGAGGGCAGCATCTTTCCCTCGGCGCCGCGCTCGAGCTTCTTCGCCGTCGGCGCAGGCAGCTCGATCACCTGGGTCGATCCCGAGCGTCGCGCGGTCACCATCACCCGCTGGATCGACGGGGCCGCCGCCGACGGCCTGTTCGCCCGGGTGGGCGCGGCGCTCGATCGCGGCTGATGCGCGCGCTTGCCCTGGCCTGCGTCCTGGCTGTCTGCGGCGCGCCGACGGCATCGGCGGCAGCCGATGCCTGGCGCAGCTACGCGCTGCAGGTCGACAACGACGAGTTCGCCTCGCCCAATCGCCACGACCGCTGGTATTCGCAGGCCATCCGCCTGCACGCCTTCGACGAAGCCCCCGCCGGCGGGCTGGCGCGGCGGCTGGCCGCCGACTGGTGCGAGCGCCAGGCGTGCGCGCCCGACGCGGTCGTGAATCGGCGCTACTCGCTGGGGCAGAGCCTGTACATGCAGCACGATCGCCGCCTGCCCGCTCCCGATCCCCAGGACAGGCCGATGGCGGGCTGGCTCTGGCTGTCGGGCGCGCTGCTGGTGGAGTCGCGCGACGAGACCCGGATGGCCGAGTGGCAGCTGGGCCTCACCGGCCCTGGCGCCCTGGCCGAGCCGGTGCAGCGCTTCTGGCACCGGCGGGTGCTCGGCGTCGATCCGGCGCTGGGCTGGGACCACCAGCTGCGCCCGCGCCTGGGCGCGCAGTTGCAGCTCTCCCAGGCGCGGCGCTGGCCGCTCGCCGGCGAGCGCCTCGACCTGGTCGGGCGCGCCGAGGCGAGCGTAGGCTCGCTCTTCGGCCACGCCGGGGTGGGTGCGAGCCTGCGGGTCGGCGATCGCCTTGCCGGCACCGCGATGCCCACCGAAGCCCGCATGGCCACGGGCCGGGTGGGCGGTGGCGGGCGCTGGATGCTGCAGGCGGGGATCGCGGCGCGCGGTGTTGCCTGGGACCGGCTGATCGACGGCCCCACCTTCGGCTACGCCTCGCAGGCGCGGCATGCGCCGTGGGTGGCCGAGGTGCATCTGGGCGCCGCCTACGCGCCGGCGCCGGGCTGGCAGGTGGGCTTCGCGCTGCTGCGGCGCACTCCGGACTTCACGTCCGAGGCCACCCGCGCCGGCCGGTTCGGCCCGCAGAGCTACGGCGCGATCACGGTGGCGATCGATCTGCGCTGAGCGGACCGGTTCGCTCAGACGGTGGCGATCGGGGTGGCGGGCGACCCTACCGCGCCGGGCAGACGCAGCGGCGGCGCGGTGAGCAGGAAGCGGTTGCGGCCGTTGGCGCGCAGCCAGCCGGCGAGCTCGCTCAGATACCAGATCTCGCCGAGGTGGATGCCGAGCTTGAACAGGCAGTGCTCGTGCAGCGGCAGCGTGGCGCAGCAGCCCAGCATGTGCCCCTTGCGGGAGGGCGTCATCTCGACCGCGTAGTTGTCGGCGATCAGCACCGCCAGGCCGCTGTCGGTGATCCACTGCAGCAGTTTCGGGTCGCGGCCATCGAGCGCGGTGCAGCTGTGCTCGACGGTGTGGGCGTCGGGCTGCCGGTTCATCTCGAGCAGCATCTGCGAGAAACCGGTGTGCAGGCAGACCATGTCGCCGGTCTCGACCACCACCCGGTCGGCTTCCATCACCCGCATCAGGTCGTCGTAGCCCACCGCATGGTGGGCGCGGCCGAAGTGCGCGTGCAGGTCGATCATCACCGCGCGACCCTGCACGCCGTGCTCGGCCATGGTCTCGATGCCCAGCGCGCGCGCCTGCGAGCTGCCGGTGGGCAGCAGGCCCTGCGGCACGCCGGCATCGGCCACGTCGGTGGGGCCCACCACGTGCTCGCCCGGCCGGAAGCCGTTGTAGTAGACCGGCTCCGGAAAGCCGTCGCCGTCGGCGTCGAAGAGCTGGCCGACGTGAGCGAAGCTGTCCCACTGCGTCGAGTACTGCAGGTGCATCACGACGAGGTCGTCGCTGATGACGTCGCTCGCCTCGGGGTCGTCCTGGAACAGCCGGTAGTTCATGTTGGGCCGGCCGTTGCGCACCGTGGGCCGGATCACCGGGGGGTGGCGGCGCGGGTTGAGCACGTTGCCGCCGGGAAAGTCGAGCGGCAGGCTCAGGCAGAAGGTGCGGCCTTCGCGCACCTCGGCCACCCCCTGCAGCACCTTCTCGCGGGTGATCAGGTTCATGCGCCCCTGCTGGTCGTCGGGGCCGAAATCGCCCCAGTTCGACCCCGGGGGGCGCTGCTTCCAGCGGGGGCTGGCGCTCATCGGGCGGTCTCCGGGGTGAGGCTGGCCGAGGGCCGGCGCGGCCCGAGGGTGCGCCGGAACAGCCAGGCCATGATGATCACGTTGAGCAGGTTCCAGGCCGCGCCATGGGCGAAGGCGGCGTGGTAGGAGCCGGTGAGGTCGAAGATCGCGCCCGACAGCCAGCCGCCCAGCGCCATGCCGACCATGGTGGCGGTGAGCGTGAGCCCGACGCGCGTGCCGGCCTCCTGCGGCGGGAACTGCTCGCGGATCACGATCGCGTAGGCCGGGATGATGCCGCCCTGGAACAGGCCGAACAGCGCCGACGCGACGTACAGCGACGCGAGCGAATCGAAGGGCAGATAGATGAGCAGCGCAACCATCTGCAGCGTGGAGCTGATCAGCACGGTGCGCATGCCGCCGATGCGGTCGCTGATCAGGCCGAAGACCAGACGGCTGACCACGCCGAAGGCGAGCATCACCGACAGCATCTGCGCGCCCTGCGCGACGCCGTAGCCGAGGTCGCCGCAGTAGGCCACGATGTGGACCTGCGGCATCGACATCGCCACGCAGCAGGCCACCCCGGCCACGCACATCAGGAACTGGGCGGTGCCGGGGCGCAGGCCGAAGGGCAGCGCAACGCCGCCGGCGGTGGGCGCGCCGGCGGGCGGCACCGGGATCGCCTGCGGCGGCGGCCGGCGGCGCAGCACCAGCGCGAGGGGCAGCATCGTGAGCAGGCAGAACAGCCCCATGCCCTGAAAGGTGGCGCGCCAGCCCGCCGTCTGGACGAAATGCTCGATCAGCGATGGCCAGATCGCGCCGCCGACGTAGTTGCCGCTGGCGCAGATCGCCACCGCGATGCCGCGACGCTTCGTGAACCACATCGAGGTGTCGGTCATCAGGGGCGCGAACTGCGCCGAGATGCCCATCAGGCCGATCAGCAGGCCGAAGATCGCGGCGTAGACGGCGAGCGAGGTGGCGAGGCTGGCGAGCCCGAAGCCGGCGGCGAGCGACACCGCGCCGATCAGGCTGGGCACCATGACGCCATAGCGGTCGGCGAGCCGGCCGGCCAGCACGCTGCCGATGCCGAAGCCGATCATCAGCAGCGTGAAGGGCAGCGAGGCGTCGGCGCGCGAGACGCCGAAGTCGGCCTGAACCGCGGGCAGCACCACCGAGGCCGTCCACATGCCGCAGGCGCCGATGGTCGTCAGCAGCAGGTTCGCTGCCAGGCGCAGCAGCGGGTACAGTTCGTTCTTGTTCCCCATCGCGCCGCCACTATATACCCCGAGATCAGGCGGGATATCCTCGTGGCGGACGTCCTCGTTCCGACCCTCCTCAATCCGCACTCCGAGCATCCGCATGGCCGACGACGTCGATTGGTCCTTCCCCGAGTCGCTGCAACCGGTCCGCGAGGGTCTGGGCTTCGATCTCGAGCATGCGATGGACGCCGTGGTCGCGATCCGCGCCAGGGTGCCCGACGACGCCTTCACCGCCGGCACGCTGGGCACCGACCGCGGCGGCAGCGGCGTGGTCATCGACACCGCCGGGGTGGTGCTCACCATCGGCTACCTGATCACCGAAGCCACCGAGGTCTGGATCACCACCCGCTCGGGCACCGTCGTGCCGGGCTACGCGCTCGCCTACGACCAGCCCAGCGGCTTCGGCCTGGTGCGGGCGCTCGGCGCGCTTGCCGCGCCCGCCATCGAGCGCGGGCGGGCGGGCGGCCGCGGCGAGGGCGAGCGGGTCTACATGCTCGGTCATGGCGGGCGCCGGCACGCGCTCAAGGCGCGCATCCGCTCGCGGCGCGAGTTTGCCGGCTACTGGGAGTACCTGCTCGAGGAGGCGATCTTCACCGGGCCGGCGCATCCGGAGTGGAGCGGCGCGGCCCTCCTGGACGACGCCGGCAAGCTGATCGGGATCGGCTCGCTGCTCACCGAGGAGCAGGGCGACGATGCGGCGCAGGCCAATCTGTCGGTGCCCATCGATCTGCTCGAGCCCATCCTCGACAGCCTGCTCGCCACGGGCGCGAGCGGCCTGTCGCCGCGTCCCTGGCTGGGGCTCTACGCCGGTCAGTCGGACGGCCGGCTGGTGGTGGGCGGTGTGGTGTCTGGCGGGCCGGCCGAGCGCGCCGGCGTGCGCCCGGGCGATCTGATTCTCGATGTCGCCGGGCAGCGTGTGGCGGCTCTCGCCGCCTTCCTGCGCGCGGTGTGGGCGCTCGGACAGGCCGGTGTCGCGGTGCCGATCACCCTGGCGCGTGACGGCGACCTGCTGCGCGTCAAGGTGGCGTCGATCGACCGCAACCAGCTGCTGCGCCGGCCCGCGCTGCACTGAGCCGCCGCGAACGGGCCGGTGCGCCCGGCCGTCGGCCGTGGCGCCCCGGGCGCCACGCCGGGCTCAGCGCCAGTCGACCGCGTGGCGCAGCGGCAGCGGCCCGAGACGCTCGCCGACCGCGCGAGCCGCGGCCTCGCGCTCGGCCTGGGGCACCTCGGCCAGCGTCACGGCGATGAGGCTGCCGTGCACCGGATGGGCACCGGTCGTCACGTCATCCACCCGGAGCGGCAGGTCGGCCAGCAGCGCGCGCGCCACCCGGGTGGCGGCATCCCAGCGCAGCGCCGGCTTGAAGACCTTGCCCACGCCGGTGAGCGGCATGGGGTCGACGAAGTGCACCGCCACCGGCACGGCGGCCCGTTCGGGCGTGCGCTCGCGTATCCAGTCGATGAGCTCGCCGGCGTCGGCGCTCGCCCCCGGCTTGAGCTGCACGTAGGCCACCGGCAGCTCGCCGGCGTAGGCGTCGGGCCGCCCCACCATCGCGGCCAGGCCCACCGCCGGATGGGTATAGAGGATTTCCTCGATGGGCTGCGGATCGATGTTGTGGCCGCCACGGATCACGAGGTCCTTGGCGCGGCCGGTGATCCAGAGCCTGCCTTCGGCGTCGATGCGTCCGAGGTCGCCGGAATTCACCCAGCCCGGCTCGACGAAGGCGCCGCGGTTGTGCTGCGGGTTCAGGTAGCCGCCGAACACCCCCGGCCCGGCCATGGCGACCACGCCGATCTCGTCGACCGCGCAGTCGCTCACCCAGCGGCTGTCGTTGTCGACCCGCACGATGCGCACCCGCGCGTAGGGCAGCGGATGGCCGACCGCGCCGATGCGCACCGGCCGTTCGGGATAGCTCATGGTGTGCACGCTGCTGGTCTCGGTCATGCCGTAGACCTCGAGCACCGGCAGCCCGAAGCGCTCGGCGTAGGCGTTGGCCACCGCCACCGGGATCGCCGAGCCGCCGCCGGTCACCTGGCGCAGGCAGGAGATGTCGGCGCCAGCCACCGGCACGCTCAGCGCGGCGGTGAGCACGGTGGGCACGCTGGTGAACGTGCGGGGGCGATAGCGCTCGACCAGCCGCCAGACGTTGCGCAACGCGGCCGGGTTGCGCCAGCCCGCCGGCGAGAGCACGACCAGCGTGCCGCCGTTGGCCAGCGTGGTGAGACTCTGCGACAGCGATCCGCCGACGTGGAACAGCGGCAGCCCGAAGAGCACGTGCTCGCCGGGCTCCGGGCGCAGGATGAGGCCCAGCACCCAGGCCTGGCTCACCTGGTTGGCGTGGGTGTGGCGTACCAGCTTGGGCGTGCCGGTGGTGCCGCCGGTGTGGAAGTAGCCGGCGACCTCGTGCGGTTCGATCTCGCGGCCGCTCACCAGCGCGTCGGCCGGCTGCGCGGCAATCAGGGTGTCGAAATCGAAGACCGGCACCGGGCCGTCGCCGATGCGCGCCCGAGCCGTGTCCGCGGGGCCGGCGGTGGCCACGCCCGCGCCGCCAACCACCACCAGCGCTGCGAGCTCGGGCAGCTCGGGCAGGATGCGCTGGACCTTCTCCCAGATGTCGCTGCCCGGGGCGGGGCCGAGCGCGACCAGCACCCGGGTGCGAGCCGCGCGCAGGATCTCGACCAGCTGGTGTGGCTCGAGCAGCGGATTGACGGGATTGGAGATGCCCGCGGCTTCGGCGCCGAACAGCGTGTAGAAGGCCTGCGGCACGAGGGGCAGCAGGAAGCTGACCGCATCGGTCGGGCGCACGCCCAGCTCATGCAGGGCATTGGCGGTCTGGGTGGTGCGCGCGATGAACGCGGCGTGCGAGATGTCGGTGGGCGTCTCGTCGGGGTCGGCGTTGGCCAGCAGGCGCAGCGCCGGTCGGGACGGATCGTCGGCGGCGCCCAGGCGCAACGCTTCCCAGGTGCTGCGTGCCGCCACGCGGGTGGCGTAGGGCGCACGCTCGAATTCGGCAACCGCCTCGGCGGTGGCGAGGTTGGGCCATTGCTGGCCGATCAGGCGGTCGAGCAGGTGGAGCCGGCGCATCGGTGTCTCCCGCGGTAGCGGGCACGCCGCCACCGGTGTGTCAGGGGGATTGCTTGATCAGACGTCCGCCCAGCGCCTGCAGCGGCCGGGCGTTCATCGGGTAGAGCCGCGAGAATATCGCGATCTGCTCGACCGACAGCGCCACCGGTTCCCTCATCACCATCCACAGCACGCCCTCGTCGCACGGCGGGGTCGAGCGCGAACCCATGAAGGTGTAGTAGCCGCGCGTCTGCGGCAGCAGGTCCGACGGGTCGAGCGGCACCGGCGAGGCGAGCGGCTCGTGGCGATCGAGCGGCAGGCTGTTCCAGATGCGCTGGATGCCGGGGTGGGCGGTGCCGCCCCGGTCGATCAGCACGGCGACGACCGCCTGCCGGCCCTCGGGATCGCGGTGCACCAGGTGCAGCGACATGTCGAACTGACGGCCGTCGATGCGTTCCTCGGCCGGCCGGTGGAAGTGCAGCTCGATGAGCTGGTAG
>JBILUW010000064.1:0-16391 GCA_044370795.1 Burkholderiaceae bacterium | reverse complement strand
CACCTGAGCCGACACGGGCCTCGACCCAGGTGCCTGCCATCGCGCTGGTCGCCGGCGCCGGCGGCCGCCTCGGTGAGTCGCTGCTCAACCGAGTGCTCGCCAGCGGCGACTATGCCGCGGTGGTGGGCCTCGCCCGGGCACCCATGACCCTGGGCGTGCGTGGCCTGGTGCTGGCGCCGTCCGAGGCGTTGCCGCCGATCGACGACGTCTTCCTCAACCTCGCGCCGCCCGGCGCGCAGCCCGCCTCGTTTCACGGTCGCGATGCGGTCTGGGCATCGGTCGACGCCGACCGCGTGCTGCCCGTCGTCCGGGCTGCCTGCGCCGCGGGCGCCAGGCGCCTCGTGCTGCTCACGCCCACGCCCGTGTGGCAGCAGATGGGCGGCATGCACCGCGGACTTGCCGGCGAGCGCGAGCGCGCCCTGGCAGCCTTGCCCTTGACCTCGCTGACCATCCTGCGGCCCATCGTCGAGTCGGCCGGCGGGGCCCGTGGCTGGGTCGAACGGGTGGCCGCGATCTACACCAGCCTGCAGATGCTGGCCATGCCCCGCTCGATGCCGGTGCACACCAGCGAACAACTCGCCCGCTGCGCGCTGGCGGCCATGCGCGGCGCCCGTGACGGCGTGCGCGTGGTCGCCGCGGATAAAATCCCCGAACTCCTCCGAGAGGCCAGCTCATGACCGCCGTCCCCGCCAACGACACCTTCCTGCGCGCGCTGCGCCGCGAGCCCACCGAGCACACGCCGGTCTGGCTGATGCGTCAGGCTGGCCGCTACCTGCCCGAGTACAACGCCACCCGGGCGCGGGCCGGCAGCTTCCTGAACCTGTGCAAGAACCCGGAGCTCGCCTGCGAGGTCACGCTGCAGCCGCTGGCCCGTTATCCGCTGGATGCCGCCATCCTGTTCTCCGACATCCTCACGGTGCCCGATGCCATGGGGCTGGGCCTGTATTTCGCCGAAGGCGAGGGGCCGCGCTTCGAGCGTCCGGTGCGTGACGAGGCCGCGGTGGCGCAGCTCGCCGTGCCCGATCCCAACGATTCCCTGCGCTACGTGATGGACGCGGTGCGCACCATCCGCCAGGCCCTGGGCGGGCGCGTGCCCCTCATCGGGTTTTCGGGCAGCCCGTTCACGCTCGCGTGCTACATGGTCGAGGGCGGCGGCAGCGACGACTTCCGCCGCATCAAGACCATGCTCTACAGCCGCCCCGACCTGCTGCATCGCATCCTCGAGGTGAACGCCCGGGCGGTGGCCGACTACCTCAACGCCCAGATCGATGCCGGCGCGCAGGCGGTCATGATCTTCGACTCATGGGGCGGCGCGCTGGCCGACGGCGCCTTCCAGAAGTTCTCGCTGGCCTACACCCGGCAGGTGCTGCGCGCCCTCAAGCTCGAGCGCGACGAAGGCGGCGTGCGGGTGCGCGTGCCGTCCATCGTCTTCACCAAGGGTGGCGGCCTGTGGCTGGAAGCCATCGCCGGGTCGGGCTGCGATGCCGTCGGGGTCGACTGGACCATGAATCTCGGCCAGGCGCGGGCCCTGGTGGGCGATCGCTGCGCCATCCAGGGCAACCTCGATCCCATGGCCCTGATGGCCGGACCCGACCAGGTGCGCAGCGAGGCGCTGAAGGTCCTCGAGAGCTTCGGTCCGCCCAGCCCGGGGCATGCGCACGTGTTCAATCTCGGCCACGGGATCTCGCAGTTCACCCCGCCCGACAACGTCCTCGCCCTCGTCGAGACGGTGCACCAGTACAGCCGCGAGATGCGCCGGCGCGGCGCGAGCGCCTCGACCCTCTAGTGCCCTGCCTGCTCGCCGGCGGCCGCGAAACGCCGCCGGCGGGGCGCCGTTTCACGGCCGCGCATGCACCACTTATGCACACTTGACGAGTGGCCGATCATCTGCTCCACGAGCCCGCCGGCCGCTCCGATGGTGACTTTGCAACTCGTTGTTTTTCAACAAGAAATTTAGTTGTCAAAAAGCGTGCAATCGACTTGTCATCCAGCATTGGCGCGGTTTCCGGGCCGGTCGCGCCCGGTTGATCACAGTTTTATCCACAGCTTCTGTGAACGACCTGGAAAAGCCTCGCGCCCGTCGGGCGTTAGCCCCCGAACTTAAAGTGAAATCGAGGTTGTGGGCGTGACCCAGGCCGGCGAACGGTACGCGCAGGTGCTGCTCGATCTCCCGGTGGGCGAAGTTTTCGACTATCGGCTCGACGCCGATCAGGCAGCACTTGCGATGCCTGGCGCGTGGGTGGTGGTGCCCTGGGGCCCGACCCGCCGGGTGGGGCTGGTGGCCGCCGTCGTGCCCGAATCGGGGTTGTCGGCCGAGCGCGTGCGCGACGTTCTCCAGGTGCTCGTCGATGCTCCCGTGCTGCCTGCCGCGTGGTTCGCGTTCCTGCGCTTCGTTGCCGGCTACTACCATCGAACGCTCGGGGAGGTTGCGCTGCCCGCCCTGCCCAAGCTGCTGCGTTCGCCGCCGGCGCCGCGCGCCCGCGAGTCGGTGTTCGTCCGGCTGCGCCGACGCCACGACAGGGATGCCGCCCCAGCCCCGGCCGAGGCGCGCGAGCATCCTGCGGTCGCGCCGCGGCTCAACGCCGCTCAGCAGGCCGCGCTCGAGGGCATTGCCGGCACGCGCGGCTTTGAGGTGGCGCTGCTGCACGGGGTGACCGGCAGCGGCAAGACCGAGGTCTACCTCCACTGGCTGGAGGCTGTGCTGCAGGCCCGGCCCGACGCCCAGGCGCTGCTGCTGGTGCCCGAGATCGGCCTGACGCCGCAACTGGTGGCCCAGTTGCGCGCGCGCTTTGCCGGCACCCGGGTGGCGGTGCTGCACAGCGAACTGCCCGATGCCGAGCGGGCCGCCCAGTGGCTGGCGGCGGTCGAAGGACGCGCGCGTCTGGTCGTCGGCACCCGCCTTGCCGTGCTCACCCCACTGCCAGCTCTGGCGGCCATCGTGGTCGACGAAGAGCACGACCCCTCCTTCAAGCAGCAGGAGGGCGTGCGCTACTCGGCCCGCGACCTTGCCATCGCGCTGGCGTCGCGGCTCGCCATCCCGGTCGTGCTCGGCTCGGCCACGCCATCGCTCGAGAGCTGGCTGGCCGCGCGCCAGGGCCGCTATCGCTTGCACGCGCTGCCCGAGCGCGCGCATGCCGGCGTGTGGCCGACGCTGCGCCGCATCGACCCGCGCCGCAAGGCGCTCGTCCATGGCCTGGCGCCCGAAACCCGCGCGGCGATCGAGGGCGCGCTGGCCCGCGGCGAGCAGGCGCTGGTGTTCATGAATCGCCGTGGCTATGCCCCGGTGCTGGGTTGCGATGCCTGCGGCTGGCTCAGCGGCTGCGCAAACTGCGCGGCCTGGCGGGTGCTGCACCGCCAGGCGAGCGGCATCGGCGAGGCCGGGGCAGGTGGCGGTGGCGGTGGCGGTGGCGGTGGCGGTGGCGGGGCAGGCGCGCCGTCGTCCACCGGGCGCGTGCGCTACACCCTCCAGTGCCATCACTGCGGCGCGCAGGGTCCGGTGCCCCGGGCCTGCCCCGAGTGCGGCAACATCGATCTGCAGCCTCTGGGCCGTGGCACCCAGCGGCTCGAGGATGGCCTGCGCGAGCTCTTCCCGCAGGCGCGCATTGCCCGCCTCGACCGCGACATCGCCCGTCAGCGCGGCGCGGCCCGCGGCGTGATCGAGGCGGCGCATCGCGGCGAGGTCGACATCCTGGTGGGCACCCAGATGCTCGCCAAGGGCCACGACTTCCAGCGTCTGAGCTGCGTGGTCGTGGTCGACGCCGACGGCGGCCTGTTCTCGGCCGACTTCCGCGCGCCCGAGCGGCTGTTCGCCACCCTGATGCAGGTGGCCGGCCGGGCCGGGCGCGCGGGCCTGGCCAGCGAAGTGCTGGTGCAGACCCGCTACGCCCACCACCCGCTGTTCGACGCGCTGGCGCGCCGCGACTTTGCCGGCTTCGCCGACGCGCAGCTCGCCGAGCGCCGCGCCGCCGGCCTGCCGCCGTTCGTCCATCAGGCACTGCTGCGGGTCGAGGCGAGCCGGCTCGATGCCGCGCTCGATTTCCTGGGCCGCGCCCGCGAGCTCGCCCCGGCCGGCGAGGTCACGCTCTTCGACCCGGTGCCCATGCCGATGGCCCGTCTGGCCGGGCGCGAGCGCGCCCAGTTGCTGCTCGAGGCGCCCACCCGCCGACCGCTGCACGCGCTGCTGCGCGCCTGGCTGCCCGCGGTGTCGGGGTTGCGCGGCGCGGTACGCTGGCAGATCGAAATCGACCCGCTCGAGATCTGAGCAGCCGTGAACGCATCCGCCGCGCCCCTCAATCCCGCCCAGCGCGAGGCGATCGCCTGGCTCGACGGCCCCTGCCTGGTGATCGCTGGCGCGGGTAGCGGCAAGACGCGCGTGATCACCCACAAGATCGCCCACCTGGCGCGCAGCGGCGTGCAGCCCTCGGCGATCGCCGCGATCACCTTCACCAACAAGGCCGCCCGCGAGATGCAGGAGCGGCTGGCCGGGCTGCTGCGGCTGCCCGAGCGTGAGCGCCCCTTGGTGTGCACCTTCCACGCCCTGGGCGTGCAGATCGTGCGCGCCGAGGCGCGTGCGCTGGGGCTCAAGCCCTCGTTCTCGATCCTCGATGCCGACGACAGCCTGGCCATCGTCCAGCAGGCGCTGGCCACCACCGACCGCAAGCTGCTGCGTGCCGTGCAGGCTCGCATCTCGCGCTGGAAGAACGCGCTCGCCGAGCCCGGCGAGGCGGCGGATGAAGCCCGCGGCGAGCTCGAGCAGGCGGCCGCGCGCGTCTATCGCGACTACGCGGCCACGCTGGCGGCCTATCAGGCGGTGGATTTCGACGATCTCATCAGGCTGCCGGTGCGGCTGCTGCGCAGCGATGCCCAGGCTGCCCAGCGCTGGCGCGAGCGCCTGCGCTACCTGCTGGTCGACGAGTACCAGGACACCAACGCCAGCCAGTACGAGCTGCTGCGCCTGCTCGCCGGCCCGCGCTCGGCCTTCACCGCCGTGGGCGACGACGATCAGTCGATCTACGGCTGGCGTGGCGCCACCCTCGAGAATCTCGAGCGGCTCGGTCGCGACTACCCGGGCCTGCGCATCATCAAGCTCGAGCAGAACTACCGCTCGAGCCAGCGCATCCTCGAGGCCGCCAACCGGCTGATCGCGCGCAACCCCAAGCTGTACCCGAAGTCGCTGTGGTCCGAACTCGGCGCCGGCGAGCCGCTCACGGTGCTCGCCTGCGAAAGCGACGAACAGGAGGCCGAGTCGGTTGCCGCGCGCCTGTCGGCGCAGCGTTTCGAGCGTCGCGGCCGCTGGGCCGACTACGCGGTGCTCTACCGCGGCAACCACCAGGCGCGGGTGCTCGAGCAGGCGCTGCGCAAGGCCAAGATCCCGTACGTGTTGTCGGGCGGGCAGAGTTTCTTCGAGCGCGCCGAGATCCGCGACCTGCTCGCCTGGCTGCGGCTGCTTGCCAACGACGACGACGACCCGGCCTTCATCCGCGCCGTGACCACCCCGCGCCGGGGCGTGGGCACGGCCACGCTGGCTGCGCTGGGCGAATACGCCGGCCAGCGGCAGCGCTCGATGGCCGCCGCGCTGGCCGAGACCGGTTTCGAGACCCGGGTATCGGCGCGCCAGCTCGGCCCCCTGCGCGAGTTCGGCGCGTTCGTGGCGCGCATGAGCGCGCGCGCGGCCCGCGAGCCGGCCGCCCAGGTGCTCGACGACCTCGTCTCGGCGATCGGTCTGCGGGCGCACCTGTTCGATGCCGCCGACGAGCGCACCGCGGCTGCCCGCTGGACGCATGTGTGCGACTTCGTCGACTGGCTGAAAAAGCGCGCCGAGGAGGAGAGCTCCACGCTTGCGCAGCTGGCCCAGGAGGTGGCGCTGCTCGCCCAGCTCGACCGGCGCGACGACGAGGCCGACGCCGTGCGCCTGAGCACCATCCACGCCGCCAAGGGCCTGGAGTTTCCGCACGTGTTCGTCGTCGGGTGCGAGGAGGGCATCCTGCCGCACCACGGCGACGCCGTCATCGACGACGAGGCCGACGCCGGCGCCGAAACCGAGCCCGGCGGCGGGGCCCGGGTGGAGGAGGAGCGACGCCTGATGTACGTCGCGGTGACGCGGGCCCAGCGCAGCCTGGTGCTCAGCTGGTGCGCTGCGCGCCGGCGGGGGCGTGAAACCGCTCGGCGCGAACCCTCGCGTTTTCTGGGGGAGATGGCGCTGGAGGCGGCACCGCCGAGCCGCACCACCGAGCAGGCCGACGCCCGCGAGAAGCTCTCGCGCCTGCGCGCGCTGCTGCAAAAGCCACCGGGCGCTGCCGGCGGCGGTGCGGGCTGAGGCTTACTTCTTGGCGTTGGCCGCGGGAGCGTCGGCCGCCGGGGCCTTGGGCTCGGCGAACTTGCCGCCAGAGGCATTCACCATGTGCACCACGGCACGGCCGATCTCGATGTCCTCGTAGTCGCCGCCGCCCTGCGCCGCCATGGCGCCCTTGCCCTTGAGGGCGGAGTTGAGCAGCGCGTCGTAGCCGGTCTTGATGCGCGCCGCCCAGGCGCCAGCGTCGCCGGTCTTGGGCGCCCCGGCCGCACCAACCCCGTGACAGGCGGTGCACTGCGCCTTGTAGACGTCTTCGCCGGCGCGCAGCACCTTCGGCCCGCCCGCCCCCTTGAGCTCGAACCGTGCCACCGGCTGGATGCGGGCCTCGACGGCTTCGGGGGTGAGCGCCTCGGTGCCGGCAGCCGGGCGCGGGCCCGCGCCCACGTACTTGACCAGCAGCACGATGATGAGGATGGGCACCACGAAGGACAGCACCACCGCGGTGATCAGCTGCCGGGGGGTCTTGATGAAGGTGTCGTGTTCGCCTGATGCGCTCATGGGCTGTCCTCGGGGAGGGCCGGTTTCGTCAAACCCCGGATTGTAGCCGGTGCGGGCAGCCGTGGGCGCCGTCGCCCGGGGCCGCCCGCGGGTCAGAATCCGCGGAAGGTGGCGAATCCCGAGACCGGCTCGCGCTCGGTCACCAGGCGGTTGATGGCGGCGTCGGGGTCGGCGTGGCCCAGCGCCATGCCGCAGATCACGCCCTCGTTCTCGGGCAATTGCAGGGTATCGGCGATGACCGCGTGAAAGCGCGAGAAGGCCTGCTGCGGGCAGGTGTCGAGGCCGCGGCCGCGTGCCGCGATCATGATGTTCTCCATGAACATCGCGCAGTCCATGTAGCCGCCGGTGCGCATCATCTTGTCCATCGTGAAGATGAAGCCCACCGGCGCATCGAAGAACATGTAGTTGCGCGCGCTCTGCGCGCGCATCGCGGCGGTGTCGCCCTTGGCGATGCCCACCAGGCCGTACATGTCCCAGCCGATCTTGCGTCGCCGGTCCACATAGGGCGACACCCACTGCGCGGGGTAGTAGGGGAAGGGCTCGGTGTACTTCTCGGCCTGGTCGGGCTCGTCGAAGGCGGCCATCACGCGGCGGCTGAGTTCGGCCTTGGCCTCGCCGGCCAGCACGTGCACCTTCCAGGGCTGGATGTTGGTGCCCGAGGGCGCGCGGCTGGCCACGGCGAGGATTTCCTCGACGGTGGCCCGTGGCACCGGGGTGGGCAGGAAGGCGCGCACCGAGCGGCGGGTGGTGATGGCGGCGTCGACGGGATTGGGTGTGTGTGACATGGACAGGTGGCGCGGGGGTTGGAGGGGCGTGCGTGCCGGTCGGCCCGGAGCCTGACGATCAAAGACGCCGACGATACCCCAGCCTCGCGGCGCAGGCCGCGCCGGTGGGGCCGGCCTCGCTTGGACGGGCGTCCGAAATCCGGGTATCCTCGCCCCTCTCTTCCGCCGCCGGCCCTTCCTTTCGAGGAAGCGCCGCGCGACACGCGCCCGTAGCTCAGTGGATAGAGTACTGGCCTCCGAAGCCAGGGGTCGCTGGTTCGATCCCAGCCGGGCGCGCCAATCCATCGGGGCCGCAACCGTGCGCGCCGCGGCTTCCCGATGTGCCGCTCACAGCAGGAAGTGGTCGCCGGTCGCCCGCACCGTCACCTCGCTCACCGACACCCCCCAGGGCTGGTCGATCGCATGGACGATCGCGTCGGCGATGTGCTCGGCCCCCAGGAACACGTAGTCGGGCTGCTCGGGGTCGAGCAGGGCGGGGTCGATCGTGCCCGCGGTGAAGTCGGCCCGGGCCCTGCCGAACTCGGCCAGGTTGTGCCCCACGATGCCCACCACCGCCTTCGGGTTCACGATGCCGCCGGCCAGCCCCGTGCCGGGCACCCCCGTGGGCTTGATGGTGGTCACCTTGATGCGCCCGCGCGACTCCACGCGCAGCGACTCCGAGAGCATGTTGACCGCGGCCTTGGTGGCGCCGTACACGCCAGCGCCGGCGACCGGGAAGTTGCCGTAGATCGACGAGAGGTTGACGATGTGCCCGCGCCCCTGCGCCATCATCGCGTCGTGGACGACCACCATCCCGTTGAGCACGCCCTTGAAATTGATGTCGATGCAACGATGCCAGCGCTCGATCGCGGTGGCGTGATCGGCGAAGAAGGCCAGCGGCATCACGCCGGCGTTGTTCACCATCACGTCGATGCGGCCGTGGCGCGCGAGCGCCGCGGCCGCCAGCGCCTGCATCGCGCCCAGGTCGGTGACGTCGGCGCGCACCGCGATCGCATCGCCGCCGGCATCGGTGACGGCGCGCGCCGTGGCGCGGGCCGCTTCCTCGTCGATGTCGGCGCACACCAGGCGCGCGCCGCGCGCGGCGGCCTTGCGCGAGACCAGCCCGCCGAAGCCGGCGGCCGAGCCCGCGCCGGTGACGATGATGACCTTGTCGCGCAGATGATCGATGGGGTTCACGGAGGTCCTCGCGTTCAGGGTTGGCGCCCGCCCAGGATCTCGCGGGCCATCACGATCTTCATGATCTCGGTGGAGCCTTCCATCTGCTTGCACATGCGCAGGTGGTTGTAGAAGTCGCCGAACGGATAGTCGTCGATCGACAGGCCGCGGCCACCCAGGATCTGCATCGAGCGGTCGACCACCCTCAGCCCGGCGTCGATACAGTAGGCCTTGACCATCGAGGCCTGCAGGCGCGCGGCCGAGAAGCCGCCGCGGTCGACCATCCACGCCGCGTAGAAGGTGTTCAGCCGGATCGACTCGATGTCGTACTGCGAGTCGGTGAGCATCCACTGAATGGCCTGATTGTCGCCCAGCCGACCGCCGAAGACCTGCCGCGTGCGCGCGTACTCGACGGCGAGTTCCTGGCTGCGCAGCGACACCCCGAGCGCCAGCCCGCCGAGCCGCAGCCGGAAGCGGTTGAACTGGTGCTGCGCGATCTCGAAGCCGGCGCCTTCGCCGCCGAGCAGGTTCTCGGCCGGGACTTCCACGTCGACCAGGCGCGTCTCCTGCTCGATGCCCCAGGTGCGGGAGAGCACCGGGATGTCGCGCACCTTTTCGAATCCCGGCGTGTCGTTGTCGACCAGGAAGATGCTGATGCCGCGGTGGCCCTTCGAGGGGTCGGTGACCGCGGCCACCGCGGTGTACGAGGCGCCGTGATGCCCGGTGCGCCACATCTTGCGCCCGTTGATGACCCAGCGGTCGCCCTTGCGGACCGCCGTGGTGCGGATCGCGGCGAGGTCCGAGCCCGCCTCGGGCTCGGTGAAGCACATCGACCAGCCCGTGCGGCCCTCGAGGACCGGGTACAGGTACTTGCGCCGTATCGGCTCGGGCGCCTGGTACATCGCCGGCCACGGGGCAAAAGGCCCGCCGGGCATGCGGCGGGGCACCTTCGAGAGCTCGGTGAGCACGATCACGTCCTCGGTGGCGCCCAGGCCCTGGCCGCCGAACTCCCGCGGCACGATCAGCTTCGTCAGTCCGTAGGCCTGCAGCCGCTCCTTCAGGTGGGCGGTGAGTTCGGGGCTGTAGTCGGCCGCGCTGATCGGCCACGAGCGGTAGTGCGGCATCGCCTCGGTGGCCACGAAGGCCTGCGCGCGCTGCTGCAGGTCGCGCTGCGCCTCGGTCAGTTCGAAGTCCATGGTGTACGCCTCGTCGTCAGGGTTGGGGGCGGTCGGATGTGTCGGTGGCGCCGGCGGCCTGCAGCGCCGCCCGGTAGCGGTCGCGGATCAGGCGCTTGAGCAGCTTGCCGGTCTCGGTGCGGGGCAGGTCGGTGGCGAAATCGACGCTGCGCGGGCACTTGATCGGCGACAGGCGCTGCCGGCAGTGCGCGATCAGCGCCCGCGCCACCTCGGGCGAAGCCTGTCCCGGGTCGCGCAGTTCGACCACCGCCTTGACCTCCTCGCCGAAGTCCGGGTTGGGGATGCCGATCACGGCGGCGTCGTGCACCAGCGGATGCCCGAGCAGGACGTTCTCGGCCTCCTGCGGGTAGATGTTCACCCCGCCCGAGATGATCATGTTGGCCCGCCGGTCGGTCAGGTACAGGTAGCCGTCGCCGTCGACGTGGCCGATGTCGCCGAAGGTCGCCCAGCCCTCGGGGGTGTGCGCCTGCGCGGTCTTGACCGGGTCGTTGTGGTAGGCAAAGCGCGGCCCGCCCTCGAAGCAGACCAGGCCGTCGGTGCCCGGCGGGCAGGGCATGCCGTCGTCGTCGACGATGTGCAGCCGGCCCTGCACCGCGCGCCCCACCGAGCCGGGATGCGCCAGCCAGTCCTGAGGCGAGATCACGGTGGCACCCGCGCGCTCCGAGCCGGTGTAGTACTCCCAGACGATCGGGCCCCACCAGTCGATCATCTGCCGCTTCACCTCGATCGGGCAGGGCGCGGCCGCGTGCAGCGCCATCCGGTGGCTGGAGAGGTCGTGGGCGGCGCGCTCCTCGGGCGGCAGGCCCAGGAGGCGCACGAACATCGTCGGCACCCACTGCGAGTGCGTGACCCGGTGCCGCGCGATCGCCGCCAGCGCCGCCGCCGGATCGAAGCGGCGCATCACCACCACCGTGCCGCCCGCCGCCAGGCAGCGGACCGAAAAGCGCAGCGGCGCGGCATGGTAGAGCGGCGCCGGCGACAGATACACGGCGTTGCGATCGAGCCCGAAGAACGAGGTCCAGTTCGAGGGCTGCATCGCCGCGGCCAGCTGCGGGTCGCCCGACATCGCATGCCGTATGCCCTTGGGCTGCCCGGTGGTTCCCGACGAGTAGGCGAAATCCAGCCCCATCGGCCGCACCGGCAGGCCGTCGGCGGCCGGCGCCGGACCGGGGCCTCCCGCTGCGATGCCGGCGGCCGGTTCGCCCCGAGCGGCGGCGCACGCTGGCGACCGCGTTGCCGCCGCGCTCGATCCGAGTTCGGCGATCGTTGCGTCGTCAACCATCATGACCTCGATCGCGCGACGCAGTGGCTCGTCGAGCGCCGCGACCACGCCGGCGTGGGCCGCTTCGGTGACCAGCAGCCTCGCGCCCGAGTCGGCCAGGATGTGGGCGAGCTCGCCGGTGGTCAGGTGCGTGCTCACCGGCACGTAGTAGAGGCCCGCCCTGCGCGCCGCGAAGCAGACCTCGAAGTACTCCACCCGGTTGCTCAGCAGCACCGCGATCACCTCGCCTTGGGCGCAGCGCTCGATGAAGAGGCGGGCGAAGGCGAGGGCGCGCGATTGCAGGCGGGCGTAATCGATCGACTCGCCGGTCTCGGCGATCACGACCGCGGTCCTGTCGGGCTGTGGCCAGGCGAGGATGTTGCCGGTGCTCATGCCGCGTGCTCCCTGGTGGCGCCGGCGCGGTCGCGCGCGGCGGCGGCGGTACCCGCGCCGGGCCCGAAGTCGTCCTCGGCCACCTCCACCACCAGCTTGCCCAGAGCTTCGCGCGTCTCGAGCCGGGCGATGGCCGCGGGCGCCCGAGCGAAGGGGAAAACCTCGCTCACCGGCGGTGCGATCCGGCCCTGCCGCCAGAGCTCGAGCAGCGCCGCGATGTTGGCCGCGTTCGCCGCCGGCTCCCGCGTCGAGAAGGTGCGCCAGTCGATCCCGATGATCCGCGCGCTGCGCAGCAGCGCGAGGTTCAGTGGCACCCGAGGAATACCGGCGGTGAAGCCCACCACCAGATGCCGGCCGCCGTGCGCGAGCGAGCGCAGCGCCGCCTCGGCGTAATCGCCGCCCACCGGGTCGAAGACGACATCGGCACCCTGCGGCAGCAGGACCTTGAACCGCGCGGCCAGTGCCTTGCCGCCGCTTCCCGGCTCGAGCGCGGCCGGGTAGACGAGGCCGTCGTGGGCGCCGCAGGCGATCGCATGCGCCAGCCTGGCCTCGCTCGACACGGCCACCCGCACCTGCGCGCCCAGCGCGCGGCCGATCTGCACCGCCGCCGAGCCCACCCCGCCCGCGGCCCCCAGCACCAGCAGCGTCTCGCCCTCGCGCAGGCCGGCCTGGTCGCGCAGCGCGTGCCAGGCGGTGGCATGGGCGAACAGGAAGGCCGCCGCCTCGCGCAGCGGCAGGCCGTCGGGCAGGCGCGCGCACTTGCCCTGCGCCACGACGATGCGCTCGGCCATCGCCCCCCAGCCGCAGCGGCCGATCACCCGGTCGCCGATGGCGAAGTCGCCGGCCTGCGGCCCGCCTCCGATGACGATGCCGCTGAACTCGCTGCCCGGCGTGATCGGCCGCGGCAGCGTGATCTGGTACCGGTCGCGAAGAAAGAGGCCGTCGGGGTAGTTGATGCCCACCGCGCGTACCCGCACCAGCAGTTCGTCGCCCGCCGGTTGCGGGCCTTCCACGTCCTCGAGCACCAGCGTCTCGGGCCCTCCCGTGCGGTGGCTGCGCCAAGCCTTCATGCCGTTCTCCCCGCCTTGCAGTGGCTTCCAGGCGCTATCGTTGCGGCGCGCGCCGCCGCAACGCATCACGCATGTGATGTCGAGGCGGCTGTGCGGCAAGTGAAACGGAGCAGGACATGGACGACGCACCGGACGACAGACCCACCGTGAAGTCGGCGCGACGCGTGCTCGAGATCCTCGAGTTCTTCGCGCAGGGGCGTCGCGAGGCCACCGTCATGGAGGTCGCCGACGCGCTGGCCTATCCGCAGTCGAGCACGACGGCACTGCTGTCCTCGCTCGCCACGCTGGGCTATCTGCGCGTGGACGCCGCCCGGCGAACCTACCGTCCGACCCTGCGGGTCATGCTGCTCGGCTCGTGGCTGCAGGACGAACTCTTCGGCCAGGGCAGCCTGGTGGGCGCGATGGAGTGGCTGCGCCAGCGCACGCGGCAGTCGGTGATGCTGGGCCTGCGGCAGGGCATCCACGTGCGTTTCATCTTCTGCCTGAAGGGCCTGGAGCCGGGCGCGCTGCTCTACCCGATCGGCATCCTGCGACCGGTCTGCCGTTCGGCAGTCGGCAAGATGCTGCTCTCCGGGCTGTCCGACGCCGAGGTGCTGAGTGTGGCGCGCGAGGCCAACGCCCGGGAGCCGGCCGAGAACCGGGTGGCCCTGCGCGAGCTGCTCGCCGAGATCGGCGCGATCCGCGAGCGCGGCTGGGCGATGACGGTCGACTATCCGCTGCCCGACCGCGCCACCCTTGCGGTGGCCTTGCCGCCGCTCGCCGGCCAGCCGCCGATGGCGATCACCCTCGGCGCGCGCAAGTCCCGGATGCTCGCGCGCCAGGCGCCATTCCTGGAAGCCTTGCGCGAGACCTGCGGGCGGGTAGCCTGAGCGGCGCGGTGCGCACCGGGCAAGGCTTCGCCGGCCGTGAGAGCATCGCGTCGTCGGTTCATTCAGCGGGAGTAGGACATGAGCGATTACGCGGGCAAGGTCGTGATGATCACGGGGGCGGCATCGGGCATCGGCCGGGCGACGGCCGGCCTGTTCGCGCGGGCCGGTGCGGCGGTGGTGCTGGTCGACCGCGATGCCGCGGGCGGCGAGGCCGCTGCGGCAGCGCTGGTGGGCGATGGCCGCGCGGTCAGCTTCATGCCGCTCGATGTGCGCGATGCGGCCGCCTGCGAGGCGGTGGTGGCCGCGGTGCTCGAGCGCCACGGTCGGCTCGATGCGGCCTTCAACAACGCCGGCATCTCGGGCACCACCTCGCTCACCGAGAACCAGGGCATCGAGCAGTGGCGCCAGATGCTCGACATCAACCTGAGCGGCGTCTTCCACTGCATGGTGCCGCAGCTGCGCGCGATGCGCGCCCGCGGCGGCGGCGCGATCGTCAACACCGCCTCGATCGCCGGCACCGGCGGCGCGGCGGGCGCCTCGGCCTACTCGGCCGCCAAGCACGGCGTGATCGGCCTCACCCGCACCGCCGCGATCGAGTACGCCCGCTACGGCGTGCGCATCAACTCGGTGTCGCCGGGCTACATCGAAACCCCGATGACCGTGGGCGAGCGCAGCATCCTCACCGGCAACCATCTCGAGCGCGCGCTGGCCACCGTGCCGGCGCGGCGCCTGGGCCGGCCGGAGGAGATCGGCCAGGCGGTCGTGTGGCTGTGTTCCGACCAGGCCTCCTACGTGACCGGCACCAACTACATCGTCGATGGCGGCGCCACGGCCGCGGCCTGCTGACCGCGCGCTCGCCGGGGGGCCGGGCGCCGGGCGCCGGACCTCGTCGCACCTCGCCGGAGCGCTGGGCCGCCCCCTCAGGCCACGTTGCGCTGCCGCCCTGCCCAGTAGGGCTCGCGCAGCTTCGTCTTGAGGATCTTGCCGGCGCCCGACAGGGGCAGCGCGGCGACGAATTCCGCCGATCGCGGGCACTTGTAGTTGGCGATCAGCGTCTTGCAGTGGGCCATGATTTCCTCGGCGTTGATGGTCTGCCCGGGCTTGAGCACGATCACCGCGTGCACCGCCTCGCCCCAGCGCTCGCTCGGGATGCCGATCACTGCGCACGCCGCCACCGCCGGGTGCCGGCCGATCGCGTTCTCGACCTCGGCCGAGTACACGTTCTCGCCGCCGGTGATGATCATGTCCTTCACCCGGTCGACCACGAACACGAAGCCGTCCTCGTCCATGTAGGCGGCGTCGCCGGTGTGCATCCAGCCGCCGCGCAGCGCGGCGGCGGTGAGCTCGGGCTTGTTCCAGTAGCCCTGCATCACGCCAGGGCCGCGCACGCAGACCTCGCCGACGGTGCCGCGCGGCACCTCGTTGTCGTCGGCATCGACGATGCGCACCTCGGCGGTGAGCGTGGCGCGCCCGCCCGAGCGCATCTTGCCGGCCTTCTGGCCCTCGGCGGTGTGGTACCAGGGGGGAAGGATGGTGGCGCAGGGCGAGAGCTCGGTCATGCCGTAGGCCTGCGCGAAGCCGGCGTTCGGAAAGGCCTCCAGCGCCCGCTTCATCACCCCCTCGCTGATCGGCGATGCGCCGTAGAGCACCTGGCGCAGGGCGCGGGTGTCGTACTGCTTCAGGTCGGGGTGGTCGACCAGCATCTGGATCATGGTGGGCACCAGCAGCATCTGCGAGGCGCCCTCGTTCTGGATGCTCTCGAGCACGCCGGTGGGCGTGAAGGAGGGCACGAACACCGTGGTGTTGCCCAGGTTCATGCTGGCGAGCATGGCCGCCCCGTTGGCGAGGTGGAACATCGGCGCGGCGAACAGCGTGATGCCGCCCGGCATCACGATGCCCTCGGCCACGTTCGAGAGCGCGTTCGAGGCGAGATTGAGGTGGCTGAGCATCACGCCCTTGGGAAAGCCGGTGGTGCCGCCGGTGTAGAAGATGCCGGCCAGCTCGTCGCCCGAGCGCATGGCATCGGCCACCGGCGCGGTGTGGGCGATCAGGGCTTCGGCGCTGTGCATGTCGGGCGGCGTTTCGCCATTGCCCCAGTAGAGCACCGTGAGCGGCACCGTGGTCTGCGCGCGCAGAGCCGCCACCACGCCGGCAAAGGCGTCATCGACGATCAGGATGCGGGTGTCGCAGTCATCCAGTGAATAGGCCACCTCCGCCGCGCTCCAGCGGATGTTCACCGGGTTGACCACGCCGCCCGCCCACCAGGTGGCGTAGTAGTACTCGAGGTAGCGGTCGGCGTTCATCGCCATCATCGCCACCCGGTCGCCGGGCTTCACGCCCAGGGCCTGCAGCGCGCCGGCAAGGCGCGCCACCCGCTCGCCGAACTGCGTCCAGGTGTGTTCGCGCCCCTGGAACCGGGTGGCCAGAGCGCGGGGCTTCTGCTGGATGGTCCGGTGCAGCGACTGGGTGAGGTTGAAGCTCGTCATCGTGGCCTCGGCGTTCGGCTGGAAGTCCGATCATGCCAGCGCTGCCGGGGCGCCGTTGCGCGGCATCGCGATTGCCGATACCGTTGCCGCTGCGTCGCGGCAGTCCCTGCCGCCGGTCCGTCGCATCTCGAGGAGACTTCCCATGAACACCGCCACCCGCCCCGAGCAGGCCGCCGTTGCGCACGCCGGCTACGAAGACCTGTGCCTCTACATCGACGGCGAATTCGTCAAGGGCGGCGGCCGCCGCGAGCAGGACGTCGTCGATCCGGCCACCGGCCAGGTGATCGCCAGGCTGCCGCACGCCACCCGTGAAGACCTCGACCGCG
>JBILUW010000003.1:0-50482 GCA_044370795.1 Burkholderiaceae bacterium | reverse complement strand
ACCACGCTCTTGCACTCCTGGATGCTCGTGTACTGCCGATGCCGGCCGTCGGGCATCAGATCGACGTAGTGCAGCACCTCGTCCTTGGCGCCGTAGGGCTGGTCGCCAACCTCGAGGCGGCGCAGGGACTTGACCCAGCTCACGCCCTGCACCCCGGGCACCACCAGGCGCAGGGGATAGCCGTTCTCGGGCCGCAGCATCTCGCCGTTCTGGCCATAGGCGACGAGCACCTCGCCGTTCTCGATCATCTCCATCGGGATGGTGCGGGTCATCGAGGAGCCGTCGGCGCCCTCGGCGAGCACGAAGCGGCCGCGCCTGGTGTCGGCGCCGCACATCTCGAGCAGGATGCGCAGCGGCACGCCGGTGAACTCGCAGCAGCTGATCATGCCGTGGCTGTACTGGCAGGTGGGGACGGCGACGTTGCCCCACTCCATGCCGGTGTTGGCGCCGCACTCGATGAAGTGGAAGCGGCTCACCGAGGGCAGCCGCATGATCTCGTCCATCGTGAAGACCTTGGGCGTCTTCAGGAGCGTGGCATCGGAGCCGTTGATCATGAGCCGGTGCTTCGAGGGATCGACGTCCCACCAGCCCTGATGATGACGCTCGAAGTGCAGCCCGCTGGGCGTGATGATGCCGAACAGGCTCTGCAGCGGCGCGAACGAGACCGAGGCCTGCGCGGTCTGGGTGAGGCCCGGGCTTTGCCGCCGCTGCACGTTGGCCTCGTACTTCGAGGGCTTGCCGTAGCCATCGGTGACCACGGGCTGACCAAGGCCCGTGGTGTGCGCGGGCAGATTCAGGATGTTGGGGTCGCCGCCCTCGGTGGGCACCGGGTTGGACTGCGCGCGCGCGGCCGTGGCGGCCCCCGCGCCCGCTGCCGCCGCGAAGGCGGCACGGATGAAGTCGCGGCGGCCGGCGCGCGCCTCGGCGGCCACGGTGCGCACGCCCTGGGCGTCGAGGAAGTTTTCCGGCGCCCTGATCAGACGCCCGCTCGAGACCGCTTGCTCACCCACGTCGACCTCCCGCCCGCGCCCCGCCCGGGTCATGATTTCGGATATAAGCAATTATTAATATATAGCACACGCCCACCGGGGCGCAAAGACGCGAGCTCAGCAGCCGTTCCGGACGGCACCGCGCACGCCGGCGCTGTCGGCGCCGGCCGCGGGCGTCAGGCCTTGCGTTCGCGCGGCACCCGCCCCATCAGGTGGAACTCGGGGTTGGGCATCATGCCGCTGAGGTTGGCCATGCGGTTGGACAGAGCGAAGAAAGCCGCGATCGCGCCGATGTCCCAGGCATCCTCGTCGGTGAAGCCGTGTTCGCGCAGCGCGGCGAAGTCGGCGTCGTCGAGGCTGGCCGAGTCGGTGGCCACCTTGAGCGCGAACGCGATCATCGCCTGCTGGCGGGGCGTTAGCGCGGCCTTGCGCCAGTTGGTGGCGAGGTGATCGGCGACGAGAGGGTTCTTCTCGAAGATGCGCAGCAGCGCGCCATGGGCCACCACGCAGTACAGGCACTGGTTGGCCGCGCTGGTGGCGACCACGATCATTTCCTTCTCGCCCTTCGACAGACCGTTCTCGCGCAGCATCAGCGCATCGTGGTAGGCAAAGAAGGCCCGGCACTCGTCGGGGCGACGGGCAAGCTTGAGAAAGACGTTGGGCACGAAGCCCGACTTCTCCTGGACGGCAAGGATCTTCTCGCGCAGGTCGGGCGGCAGGTCGGCCAGCGCGGGCAGCGGATAGCGGTCGGCAACTTGGGTCATCGGGGTTCTCCGGGAGCAGGACGGGCGGCTGCCGGCAGACCAGCGAGCCGATAGCGCATGAAGGTGGCGCGGGCGTTCATGCTGGCGATGGCAAGACCGGCCCGCCCATCGAGCAGACCCAGACGCAGCAGATAGCCGCGCACAAAGGCCCAGGCGCCGTGGACGATGGCCGGGACCAGCCCGCCGCGCCCCTGTTCGCGCAGCCGCAGCGCGCCCAGACGGGCGTAGCGTTCGGACTTCTCGCGGGCGTCTTCGGGGGAATCGACGCTGTCGTGCAACAAGACGCCGGCGAGCGCGGCGGTCGCGCCGTCGCACAGCAGGCGCTCATGGACGATGTCGTCGGAAAAGCGCGCGTGGCCGCGCCGGAACAGGCGCAGCACGCGGTCGTTGCGCCAGTCGCCGAAACGCACCGGCCGGCCGCACCAGCGCGACTCGCGCGTGATCCACCAGGCGTCGGCGAGCGGCTCGCCGCGCGCGTCGGCCTCGAGGAGCGCGCGGATCGCGCCGGCGAGCTCGGGGCTCGCCTGCTCGTCGGCATCGAGCGAGAGCACCCAGCGGCCGTTGGCCTGTGCCAGCGCCCGGTTCTTCTGCGGACCGAACCCGGGCCAGTCGCCGGTGGAGAGCACGTGGGCGCCGGCGCGGCGCGCGATCTCGACGGTGTCGTCGGTGCTGCCGGAGTCGACGACGATGCGCTCATCGGCGAACGGCACGCTGTCGAGGCAGCGGGCAATGCGGTGGGCCTCGTTGCGGGTGATGACGACGACGCTGAGCGTGGGATCGGACATGGGGGCGGGGCTGTTATCCTGCGCATTCTAGTCCGCGCGCCCTGCCTCCATGTCCTGGACCGTCCTCGTCACCGGCGCCGCCGGTTTCATCGGCATGCACCTGAGCCTGCGGCTGCTTGCCGAAGGCCACCGGGTGGTCGGCATCGACAACCTCAACACCTACTACGACCCGGCGCTCAAGCAGGCGCGTCTGGCGCGGCTGCAGGCGCACGAGGGCTTCACGATGCGGCGCATCGACCTCGCCGACGCCGATGCCGTGCGCGCCGCGTTCGCCGAAACCCGCCCCGACCGCGTGGTGCACCTGGCCGCGCAGGCCGGCGTACGGCACGCGCTCGAGCACCCGCTCGACTACACCGCGTCGAATCTCGCCGGCTCGACCACCGTGCTCGAAGGTTGCCGACGCAACGAAGTCGAGCACCTGGTCTTCGCCAGCAGCTCCAGCGTGTATGGCGGCAACATCCGCGTGCCCTTCACCGAAACCGACCCGGTCGATCACCCGGTGAGCTTCTACGCCGCGACCAAGCGCGCCAACGAACTGATGGCCCACAGCTATGCGCACCTGTTCGGGCTGCCGGTCACGATGCTGCGCTACTTCACGGTGTACGGCCCCTGGGGCAGGCCCGACATGGCGATCTGGAAGTTCACCGACGCGCTGCTCGCCGGCCGCCCGATCGACGTGTACGCCGGCGGCACGCTGGAGCGCGACTTCACCTACGTCGATGACGCGGTCGAGGCCACGCTGGCGCTGCTGGCGCGCGCGCCGCAGCGGCGATCGCCACCCGACCCGGCCTTGTGGCGGGCGTCGGGCCCCGACGTCAGCTGGGCGCCGTTCGAGATCTACAACGTCGGCCGCAGCGATCCGGTGACGGTCAATGCCCTGCTCGAACTGCTCGAGCAGGCCACCGGGCGCAAGGCCCGACGGCAGGAGCTGGGTCTGCAGCCCGGCGACGTCGCCCGCACTTTCGCGAGCACCGCGAAGCTGGCCGCAGCCACGGGCTTCGCGCCGCGCGTGGCGCTGCCCGACGGACTCGCCAGCTTCGTCGCGTGGTTCAGGGGCTGGCAGGCGCGTTGAGCCGGCCAGCCATGCCGCGCGGCTCGCGCGGCCTCGACCGCTCAGGCCGGGCGCCGCGCGGTGCCGCCGCTGGCCGCCAGCAGCAGGCCCAGCGTGCTCATCGCGAACAGCCCGTGCTCATGGTGCAGCGTGGTGTTCAGCAGACCCGCGGCCATGGTCACCGACAGGCCGGCCAGCGAGGCGATCCAGACTGCCGCGGCCGGCCGCGAGGCGCGCGCCCACCCGAGGGTGCGAGCCAGGCGCCAGCCCCAGGCGCCCAGCAGCAGCAGCAGCGCCACCAGCCCGGCCAGCCCCTGCTCGGCCAGCGTGTTGGCGTAGAGGCTGTGCGCATGCTCGCGAAAGACGTAGCCCGTCGGGTCGCACTCGGCACCGGCCGGCGGCGGCGCGAGCTCGGTGCACAGGCGTCGCTCGTCGAGCGTGCGGAAACGGTCGAGCCCGATGCCCGAAACCGGGTAGGCGCGCGCCGCCGCGAACGCGGTGCGGTGCAAGCCGTCGCGGTACGAGACCGGCGCGCCGACCGACGCCTGGAAACCGAACTTGCTCACCACGCTCTGCCCGTCGGGTTGCAGCTGGCGCGCGCCCAGCGCCATCGCCGCCAGGTAGCCGGCCACCGCCAGCCCGACGAGCGCGACCAGACCGACGCGAAAGCGCAGGCGCAGGCGCGCCGCCTGCCCGGGCGGCAGCGGCAGCGGCGCAAGCCAGCCCAGCAGGAGCAGGAACACCGCGAAGGCGCCCACCGCGGCACGGCTGGCCCCGATCAGCAGCGCCACGCCGACGAGCAGCGAGACCGCCGCCCAGAGCAGCGTCTGACGGCGCGATACGGCAGCGACCAGCAGCCCGAGGGCCGCGCCACCGGCGATGGCGAGATAGATCGCCGAATGGTTGACATGGCCGACCGAGTGCAGCTCGAGCAGCGGCGTGCGCGCCGCGAGCAGGCTGGCAAAGCCGTGCACCGTGGCCACGACCACGCCAGCGAGCGCGGCGCCCAGCGCCAGCTGCGCCTGCGCAGGCGTGTAGCCGCGCCGCATCATCAGCCAGGGCACCGACGCCAGCCGCAGGACGTCGCCCAGCTCCCTGGCGCGCCAGTCCTGGCCCGGCACTCCGGTACCGGCGACGGCCGCCGCGACCAGGAAGGCCGCCAGGACCGCATCCCAGCCCGTGGGGCGCCAGCCGGCCAGCTCCCCCGAGCCGGGCACGCGCGCGCGCCAGAGCTGGACGAGGGTCAGGACCACCCAGGCCGCCCACAGCAGGTGCTTGGGCACCTCGAGCAGCGGCACCACGAAGAGCAGCGCCGCAAGCAGGCCGAGTTCGACCCGACCGACCGCCGGTCCGGCGCGCGCGTTCACCGGGCCGCCTCGAACACCGCCTGCATGCGGTCGAGCATCCGCTCGCGACCATAGCCTTCGCGCACGTGGGCCAGCGCCCGCGCGCCCAGGGCCTCGCGCCAGGCCCGGTCGCGCAGCAGGCCGACGAGCGCGGTGCCGATCGCCTTGGGATCCTGCTGCGGCACGACGATCGCCGTCCGCCCGGCAATCGCGACCTCGCCGATCGCGCCCGCCGAGGTGGTCACGCAAGGCAGCCCGGTGAACATCGCCTGCACGAGCGCCTGCGGCACGCCCTCGTTGGCGTACGACGGCAGGCAGAAGATGTCGAGCGCCCGCAGCCACGGCGCAACGTCGTCCTGCTGCCCGGCGAACCGGACGAGGTCGGGTCGGCCGAGCGCGGCGACCTGCTCGCGCAGCATCGGCGCCTGCGGACCGTCGCCGACGATCAGCAACTGCACCGGGGAGACCATGGCGGCCACCGCATCGACCAGGAAGCGGTGCCCTTTCCAGCTGCGTAACGTGGCGACGATGCCCACGATGGGGCGGTCGGCAGGCAGCCCAAGCGCCTCGCGCAGGGCGCGGCGCTCGAGGGCATCGGCCGCCGGCCGGAAGCGCGCGTCGTCGATGCCCGTGGGTATGGAGAGCACCCGCTCGGGATCGCAGCGCAGGCCGTCGATGAGTTCCCGGCGCAGACTCTCGCCGGTGGTGACGACGAAGCGGCTCGCGCGCCCGTAGAGCCAACGGTTGGCGGCGTTGCGCGCCACCGGCGCCGAGATATGCCGGGTGCGCACCAGCGGCGGCGCATCGCGCAGGCTGGCGAGCGCGAGCGCAGCGAGCCAGGAGTCGGTGGAACTGTGGCTGTTGACGACGTCGAACCGCTGGCCGGCGAGCAGTCCTCGCAGCGCGCGCAAGCCCGTGAGGCGCTTGCGGTCGATCGGCAGGGTGACCACACGCAGGCCGCGGGCCCGGCCCGCCGCGGCGATGGGGGCCTGCGGCGGGCAGGCGAGCCAGAGCTCATGCCCCCGTGCGGCCAGGCCGGCCGCCTCGTCGAGGATACGGATCTCCTGGCCGCCCCAGCCGCAGGAAGCCTCGGTGTGCAGGATGGTCAGGGTCATCGGAGATGGACGCGCCGGCGGGTCTCAGGCATCGGCAGAGGCGAACTGCACGCGGTGCAGCCCGGCGTAGACACCGTCGCGCGCGAGCAACTCGCGGTGGGTGCCCTGCTCGACGATGCGGCCACCCTCGAGCACCACGATGCGATCGGCGCGTTCGACGGTGGACAGGCGGTGCGCGATCACCAGCGTGGTGCGGCCGGCCATCGTGCGCTCGAGCGCCTGCTGGACCTCGCGCTCGGTGTGCGTGTCGAGGGCCGAGGTGGCCTCGTCGAGGAGCAGGATGGGCGCGTTCTTGAGCAGCGCGCGCGCGATCGCCAGGCGCTGGCGCTGCCCACCGGACAGCCGCCCGCCGCGCTCGCCGATGGTCGCATCGAGCCCGCCGGGCAGCCCGCGCACGTGCCCGGCCAGCGCCGCGCGCTCGAGCGCCGCCCAGACCTCGTCGTCGGTGACCGCGCGCGCCACGCCAAAGGCGACGTTGGCGCGCACGCTGTCATTGAACAGCACGATGTCCTGGCTCACCAGCGCGATCTGCTCGCGCAGGCTGGCGAGCGTGAGCTCGTCGATGGGCACGCCATCGATCAGGATGCGCCCACTGGTGGGCGCGACGAATCGCGGCAGCAGGTTGACCAGCGTGGTCTTGCCGCCACCCGACCCGCCGACCAGCGCCACGAGCTCGCCGGGCCGCACGAGCAGATCGACGCCGGCGAGCGCGTCGCGCTCGGCGCCCGGATAGCGCAGGCGCACCTGCTCGAGGCGCAGCTCGCCCTGGCAGCGACCCAGTGCGCGCGTGCCGGCGTCGGGCTCGCAAACCTGGTCGAGGAGCTCGAACACGCTCTCGGCAGCGGCCAGTCCGCGCTGCAGCGGGCCGTTGATGTCGGCCAGGTGCTTGAGCGGCGCGAGCAGCATCAGCATGGCCGTGATGAAGGACACGAAGCCACCGACAGTGGTCTGGTTCGAGAGCGACTGATGCAGCGCGATGGAGACGACGACGGCGACCGCAACCGCGGCGCACAGCTGGGTGATGGGCACCGTCGCGCCGCTGGCCACTGCGTGGCGCATCGCGAAGCCGCGCAGCCGCTCGACCGTGCGACCGAAGATGGCGCTCTGCCGACCGTAGCCGTCGAAGACCTTGATCACCTTGTAACCGTGCACCGCCTCCTCGACCACCCGCGTGAGCTCACCGGTGTGCTCGAGGCTGCGCCGGTTGAGCAGGCGCAACCGGCGGCTGGCCACCGTCACGACCCCCGCGATCACGGGGATCAGCGCGATCGCGACCATCGTGAGCTTCCAGTTGAGGTAGAAGAGCCAGGCGAGCAGGCCGACGATCACCAGGCTGTCACGCACGATCGTGGTGAGGACCCGGGTGGCGGCGACCGTCACGTTGTTGACCTCGAAGACGATCTTGGAGATCAGCAGCCCCGAGGCCTCGCGCTCGAAACCGGCCGCCGGCAGGCGCAGCATGTGGGCGAACATCTCGCGCCGCATGTCGGCGAGCACCTTGTTGGCGACCCAGGCGAGCGCGTAGTTGCTGGTGAAGGTGGCCGCGCCGCGGACCACGAAGATGCCGATGATGGCGACCGGCACGTACCAGAGCTCGATGCCGGTCTTGTCGACGAAGCCGCGATCGAGCAGCGGCTTCATGAGCGCCGGGAACAGCGGCTCGGTGGCGGCGGCCACCACCAGCCCCAGCACCGCCAGGCCGAAACCGCGCAGATAGGGCCGGGTGTAGCCCAGCAGGCGGCGGTAGATCGCGAGGCTGTTCGTCACGGCGCGGGCGATTCTGCCAGAAGGCGGCGATACAGCGCGACCAGGGCCTGGCCCGCGGCCTCCAGCGACCACGGCAGCGCCGACTCGCGGGCCGCGTGACGCATGGCGTGCGTGGCCCGCTGCGCCACCAGCCGGCCGATGGCATCGGCGAGGCCCTCGATGTCGAGCGCGTCGTGCACGAACCCGTTGCGGCCGTGCTCGACGAGCTCGCAAACGCCGCACCCGGTGCTCGCGATCAGCGGCACGCCGCAGGCCAGGGCCTCGAGGGCCGCGTTCGGATAGGGGTCGTAGAGGGCCGGGGCGAGAAAGCCGTCGGCGGCCCACAGCACCGGGCGCACGTCGTCGAGCCCGCCCAGAAACCGCACCCGACCGGCCACACCGAGCTGGCTGGCCAGTTCCCGCCAGCGGCGCTCGCCACGGTCGGTGCCGGCGACCAGCAGACCGACCCCGGCGGGCGCGCGCGCCAGCGCCGCGATCGCGGCGGCCAGCCCCTTGCGCTCGAAACCCGAGCCGACGAAGGCGAGCAGCGGGGCGTCGGGGTCGATGCCGAAGGCGGCGCGCGCCGCCAAGCGTTCCTCGGTCGATGGCGGGCGAAAGCGTGCGAGATCGACACCATTGCGCAACAGATGCAGCCGCTCGCGAGGGACCGCGAAGCGCTCGGCGATGTCATCGAGCACCATGCGCGAGTTGCAGATCACGGCGCGCAGGCCGGGATGGCGAAACATCGCGCGCTCCTCGCGCAGCACCCAGCGGTGCCGCGGCGACAGTCGCACCAGCACGCGCCGCCATGCGGGCAGCACGCGGTAGCGCGCCTGCAGGTAGCTCGCGTGCACGCCATCGCCGGCGCGATACAGCGACACGCCGGCGATGCGCTCGTGGCTCTGAACCACATCGAAGCGGGCGCCGCGCAGCACGCGGCGCACCGCCCGCGCGAACGACTGGTCGCGCCACAGGCTGCCGACGTGAAACGGGTCGACGGCGAGCAGCCGCCAGCGCGCCGGCAGGCCCTCGTCTGCGCCCCCCGGCCAGCTGCGCGCGATCAGGGTGAGGTCGACCCCGGCGGCATCGAGCGCCGACAGCGCGCGCTGCGTGTAGCGCTCGGCGCCGCCGTGCGGGTTGTAGCGCGCGCGCACGATCGCGATGGCAAGCGGCCGCGCCCGAGCCGCATCGAGCGGTGGGGTGGCCGCGCAACCGGTCTGCGGCACGGCGCCATCGGACGGCCCGTTCACAGCTGACAAGCCGCGGTCACGGCCGCTCAGTACTCGACGCCGACGTCGATCGGATGCAGCCGCTCGCGCACCTCGGCGAGCAGGTCGTCGCGCGGACACACGCGCCAGCGCTCGCCGAGCTCGACCTCGCAGCGCCCCACCGCGTTGCCGTACTCGACCAGCACCGGCAGCGGCGCCTCGGAGGTTCCGGCCCAGGGCTCGATGGCCACGCGCAGCAGCGCGGCGTCGGCCACGCCGTTGAGGCGGATGCGCAGGCGCCGGCCGAACTCCTGCCGCGCCGCGGTGAGGTCGAGCACCCGCTCGGCCACCACCCGCATGCCGCCGCTGTAGTCGTCGCGCGAGACCTTGGCGAGGATGACGAGCAGCTCGTCGTCGCGGATGAGGCCGCGGCACTTGTCGAAGAGCTCGTTGTAGACCGCGACCTCGACCTTGCCCGTGGCGTCGTCGAGGACGACCGCGCTCATCTTGCCGCGACGGGTCATCTGGGTGCGCTGCGAGGCGACGATGCCGGCGATCCATTGGGGCTGGGGCCCGGGCTGCAGGTCGGCCAGACGCTGACGGGCGAAACGCCGCACCTCGGCCTCGAGGCCGGTGAACAGGTGGCCGGTGAGGAAGAAGCCGAGCGCCGCCTTCTCCTCCTGCAGACGCTGGCGCTCGCCCCAGGCGGGCGCGCTCGCCCAGCGCAGCGGCGCGCCACCGGGCTCGTCGTCGCTGCCGAACAGACTCACCTGATTGATGGCCGCCTCGCGGGCTTCGGCCGCGTCGATCGCCTGCCCGACATTGGCGAGCAGCAGTGCGCGATCGGGGTGCAGGGCATCGAAGGCGCCGGCGCGCACGAGCGCCTCGATGGAGCGTCGGTTGACGATGCGCCGGTCGACGCGGGCGCAGAAGTCGTAGAGGTCGGCGTACGGGCGCTCTTCGCGCGCCCGCAGGATCTCGAGCACCGCGGTCTGGCCGGCGCCCTTGACCGCGCCCAGGCCATAGCGGATGGCCAGGCCGCGGCGCGCCTTGACGCCCGGCGGGGGCTCGACCGGCTCGAAACGCAGGCCCGAGCGGTTGATGTCGGGCGGCAGCACCGGCACACCGTTGTCGCGGGCATCGGCGACGAACAGCTGCACCTTGTCGGTGTCGTCCATGTCGGACGAGAGCGTGGCGGCGAGGAACTCGGCCGGGTGGTGGGCCTTGAGCCACGCGGTCTGGTAGGTAAGCACCGCGTAGGCCGCCGTGTGCGACTTGTTGAAGCCGTACTCGGCGAACATCGCCATCAGGTCGAAGAGCTTGTTGGCGAGATCGGTGCCGTAACCCTTCTTCTGCGCGCCCTCGACGAACAGCCCGCGGTGCTGAGCCATCTCCTCGGGCTTCTTCTTGCCCATGGCGCGGCGCAGCAGATCGGCGCCGCCCAGCGTGTAGCCGCCGATGATCTGCGCGATCTGCATCACCTGCTCCTGGTAGACGATCACGCCGTACGTGGGCTCCAGGCACTGCTGCAGGTCGGGGTGGAAGTAGTCGATGCGCTGCTGGCCCTTCTTGCGCAGGATGAAGTCGTCGACCATGCCCGAGCCCAGCGGCCCCGGCCGGTAGAGCGCGAGCACCGCGATGATGTCCTCGAAGCGGTCCGGCTGCAGCTTGCGCAGCAGCTTCTTCATTCCGTCGCCCTCGACCTGGAAGATCGCGGTGGTGTTCGCGTCTTTCAGGACCTGATAGGCGAGCGGATCGTCGAAGGCGAGCCGGGCGAGATCGAGCGGCTCGCCTTCGCGGCGCGCATTCACGTACTCGACCGCGAGCGCGATGATGGTGAGGTTGCGCAGCCCGAGGAAGTCGAACTTGACCAGGCCCACGGCCTCGACGTCGTCCTTGTCGTACTGGCTGACGACGGAGTCGGTGCCGGGCGCCTTGTACAGCGGGCAGAAGTCGGTGAGGCGCCCGGGCGCGATCAGCACGCCGCCGGCGTGCATGCCGACGTTGCGGGTGAGATCCTCGAGCGGCTCGGCCAGCGCAAGCAGCTCGCGAACCTCGTCCTCCTTCTGCTCGCGCTCGGCGAGCAGCGGCTCGGTGTCGCGGGCCTTGGCGAGCGACACCGGCTTGTTCTGCACGACCGGCACCAGCTTGGAGAGCTGGTCGCAGAAGTTGTAGCCCATGTCGAGCACGCGGCCGGCATCGCGGATCACGGCCTTCGAGGCCATGGTGCCGAAGGTGGCGATCTGGCTGACGGCCTGCTCGCCGTACTTGGCGCGGACGTACTCGATGACCTTGTAGCGGTTGTCCTGGCAGAAGTCGATGTCGAAGTCGGGCATCGACACCCGCTCGGGGTTGAGGAAGCGCTCGAACAGCAGCGCGTACGGGATGGGATCGAGGTCGGTGATGCCCAGCGCGAAGGCGACCAGCGAGCCGGCCCCCGAACCGCGGCCGGGCCCGACCGGGACGTCGTTGGCCTTGGCCCAGTTGATGAAGTCGGCCACGATGAGGAAGTAGCCGGGGAAGCCCATCTGGACGATGGTGTCGCACTCGTAGGCCAGCCGCTGCTCGTACTGCGCGAGCCGGGCCTGGCGCTCGGTTTCATCGGGAAAGAGCACCCGCATCCGGTCGGCCAGGCCGCGCGCCGCCTGCTCGCGCAGGAAATCGTCGAGCGTGACGCCCTCGGGGGTGGGGAACTGCGGCAGGCGGGGCTTGCCCAGCGTCATGGGCAGGCTGCAGCGGCGGGCGATGGCCACCGCGTTGGCCAGCGCCTGCGGCAGGTCGGCGAAGCGCTCGGCCATCTCGGCCTGACTGCGCAGGTACTGCTCGTCGGTGAACCGGCGCACCCTGCGGGGATTGGCGAGGATCTCGCCCTCGGCGATGCAAACCCGCGCCTCATGCGCCCGGAACTCCTCGCGGCGCAGGAACTGCACCGGATGCGTGGCCACCAGCGGCAGCTGCAGCTCGGCGGCCAGTTCGGCGGCAAGCCGGGTCTGGGTGTCGGCGTCGGGGGTGCCGATGCGCTGCACCTCGAGGTAGAAGGCGCCGGGAAAGCGCCGAGCCCATTGGGCGGCCAGACGCGCGCCGGCCTCGCGGTTGCCGGCGAGCAGCGCCTGGCCGATGTCGCCGTGCTGAGCGCCGGACAGCATGATCAGGCCGTCGTTGGACTCATCGAACCAGCGCGAGTGCATCTCGGCACGCCCGCGGTGCTCGCCGCTCAGCCAGGCACGCGAGAGGAGGTCGCACAGCCGCAGGTAGCCGCGGGCGTCGGCAGCCAGCAGCAGCATGCGGTGCGGCCGGTCGCGCTCGGTTTCGTTGGCCAGCCAGCAGTCGACCCCGAGGATGGGCTTGATCCCGCGGGCGCGGGCAGCCTTGTAGAACTTGATCCAGCCGAAGACGTTGGCGAGGTCGGTGAGCGCCACCGCCGGCTGGCCGTCGGCAAGCGCCGCCTCGACGAGCGGCTCGATCCGGACGATCGAGTCGGTGACGGAGAACTCGGAGTGGACCCGGAGGTGGACGAACTGGGGGGCGGGCATCGGTACAATCTTACCGCCGTGCCGGCCGTCGATCTTACCGCCGTGCCGGCCGTCGTCGTGTTGGCGGCCCCGATCCGGAAGTATCTGCATGACCTTTCCCGCCAATCACCGTCAAGCGGTGCTGCTGCTCATCGTCTGCTCGGTGTGCTGGAGCATCGCCGGCGTCTTCACGCGCCTGCTCGAGAGCGCCGAACGTTTCGAGATCACCTTCTGGCGCAGCCTGTTCTGCGCGGTGTGCGTCCTGATGGCGATGCGCCTGCGTGGCCAGCATCGGCCATGGCAGGTGATACGCGGCATGGGCACGGCCGGGCTGGTTTCGGGCCTGATGTGGGCGGTGATGTTCACCTGCTTCATGATCGCGCTCACCCTCACGAGCGTGGCCAACGCGGCGCTCGTGAGCAGCCTGTCGCCCCTGATGACCGCGCTGCTCGCATGGCTGGTGCTGGGCGAGCGCGTGCCGGCCATCACCTGGATCTCGATCGTGCTGGCGCTCGGCGGCATCGCCTGGATGGTGAGCGACGGCGTCTCGGCGCAGGGCGTCGCCGGCATGGTGGTGGCGCTGGGCGTACCCGTGGCCGCGGCGATCAACCTCGTGGTGCTCAAGCGCATGCACGCCACCATCGACCTCGCGCCGGCGGTCCTCACCGGCGCCCTGATCTGCTGCGCGGTCACGCTGCCCATTGCCTGGCCGCTGGCCGCAACCCCCAACGACCTCGCCATCCTGGCCCTGCTGGGCTTCGTGCAGCTGGGCATTCCGTGCATGCTGATGATTGGTGCGGTGCGCCATCTCGCGCCGCACGAGATCGCCCTGATCTGTCTGCTCGAGGTGGTGCTCGGTCCGATCTGGGCCTGGATAGGCGCCGGCGAGGCGATGGGCCGCGCCACGATCGAAGGCGGCATCGCGGTGCTGGGCGCGCTGGCGCTGAACGCCTGGCTCGACCGCTCGCCACGGCCCGGCGCGGCGTGAACCCGCCCCGGCCCGCGCCGCTCGCCGACATGCCGGCGCTGCCGCTTGCCGGTCTGCTCACCGACATCGACGACACCCTGACCACCGACGGCAGGCTGCAGGCCTCGGCGCTGCGCGCCCTCGAGCGCCTGCACGACGCCGGGCTGCGCGTGGTGCCGGTCACCGGCCGCTCGGCCGGGTGGGCGCACATGATCCTCAAGACCTGGCCGGTCGATGCGGTGGTCGCCGAGAGCGGCGGCCTGTATCTGGCGCGCGGCGCTGACGGCCGGTTGCGCGAGGTTCTGCATTCGGCGCGCGACGACGTGGCACGCGGACGGGCCGCCGTGCTGGCGCTGGCGGGCGAACTGCTCGCCCGCCACCCGGAACTGGCCGAGGCGAGCGACAACGCCTACCGCCGCGTCGATGTCGCGATCGACTGGTGCGAGGAGGTCGCCGAGGCCCCGCCCGAGGTGGTGGCCGCAGCCTTGGCGCAGTTCCGCGCGGCCGGCTTCAGCGCCCGTGCGAGCAGCGTTCACATCAACGCCTGGCACGGCGACTTCGACAAGGCGCCGATGGCGTTGCGCTGCCTGCGCGAGCTCTGGGGGGCCGACGAGGCCGCGGCGCGCGCGCAGTGGCTGTTCGTCGGCGATGCGCCCAACGATGCCTCGATGTTCGAGACCTTCCCGCTGAGCGTGGGCGTGGCCAACATCGCGCCGGCCCTGCCCCGCCTGCCAGTGGCGCCCACCTGGATCACCGAAGCCGCGTGCGGCGCCGGCTTCGAGGAACTGGCCGCGCGCCTGCTGGTGGCACCCGGTGGCTGAGCCGCCGGTTCAGACATCCGGTCGCTGAGCCGCCGGTTCACACACCCTGCGGCTGATCGGTCTCAGGCGCGCAGCGCGCGCGCCTTCTCGGCAACTCGCCGGCCGTAGCCCAGCGCCGAGTCGATATCCCCCTGCGGCGGGCTCATCTCGGGCGGCACGTTGTCGGCCTGCGCCATCACCCCCAGAAAACCGCCCAGCCGGTTGACCGCCAGCGGATCGCCAGGCGTGGCCGCGCCGTGCGTGCCGGTGCCGACCCACACCATGCCGTGCTGCATCGCCAGCGTGACGAAGTAGCTGAGCGTGGAGAACTTGTCGCCCGACATGCCCAGCGAGCAGGTGAAGCCGCCCGCCACCTTGTCTTTCCAGGCCTGCGTGAACCACGCCTTGGCGCTGGCGTCGGCGAAGGCCTTGAACGGCGCCGACGGACCGCCCATGTAGGTGGGCGCGCCGAAGACGATGGCGTCGGCGCCCGCGAGCGCGGCCCAGCCGGCATCGTCGACGGTGGCCACATCGAGCAGGCGCGCATCGACGCCGCCGAGGCCGGCCGCGCCCTCGCGCACCGCCTCGGCGAGACGGCGGGTGTGGCCGTAGCCCGAGTGGAAGGCAACGATGATCAGGGTCATGAGTATCTCCGCAGGAAAGGAAGGAAAGCGCGAGACGGCGGTCAGCCGGTCTCAGGGCAGATCGAACACCAGAACCTCGGCCTGCAGGCCGCGGCTGAACTCGAGGCGCGGCTCGTCGGAGCACTCGAGCGCGTCGCCGGCACGCAGGCGCCGGCCGGCGACCTCGAGTTCGCCCCGGGCCACGTGCACGTAGGCGCGCCGGCCCGCGCCGAACACGAGCGAGCACTGCTCGGCGCCGTCGAACAGCCCCGCGTGCAGGCGCGCGTCCTGCAAGATGGGCAGCGCATCGTCGGCGCCGTCCGGCGAGGCCACCAGCGCGAACCGCCCGCGGCGCGCCGCGGGCGCGATGTGGCGCTGCGCGTAGCCGGGCTCGGCGCCGCGCACCGAGGGCTCGATCCAGATCTGCAGGAAGTGCACCCGGGCAGCGGGGTCGTGGTTGTACTCGGAGTGCACGACGCCGCGCCCCGCGCTCATGCGCTGCGCGTCGCCGGGCCGGATCACCGAGCCGTTGCCCATGCTGTCGCGGTGCTCGAGCGCGCCCTCGAGCACCCAGGTGATGATCTCCATGTCGCGGTGGCCGTGGGGCGCAAATCCGCCGCCAGGCTCGACCCGATCCTCGTTGATCACGCGCAACGGCCCGAAGCCCATGCGGGAGGGGTCGTGCCAGCCGCCGAACGAGAAGCTGTGGAAGCTGTCGAGCCAGCCGTGGTTGGCATGGCCGCGCTCGGCGCCGGGTCGCAGGACGATCATCGGGTTCACCTCATGGGCTGCGTCGGGGCCGGGGCGCCGGCCGCGCCGTCGCTCGTGCCTGACCTCGAGGCTTCGCAGTCTAGCGACGGGCGGGCCGAGCGGCGGTGGTAGGATCCGAACGGATTCATCAAATTTTTTGAACATGGCTCTGACGCTCGATGCCCTCACCGTGCTCGATGCGATCGCGCGCCGCGGCAGCTTCGCGGCCGCCGCCGCCGAGCTCGGCAAGGTGCCCTCGGCGCTCACCTACACGGTGCGCCGCCTCGAGGAAGACCTCGACGTGCTGCTGTTCGACCGGCGCGGGCGCGGCGCGCGGCTCACCGCGCCGGGCCTTGCGCTGCTCGAGCAGGGCCGTGAGCTGCTGCGCGCCGCCGACGACCTCGCCTGCCGGGTGCGCGAGCTGGCCAGCGGCTGGGAGGTCGAGCTGCGGATCTCGCTCGACGCCGTGATCGCCTTCGACCGCATCCGCCCGCTGATCGCCGACTTCTATCGCCTGGGCGCACCCACCCGGCTGCGCTTTGCCACCGAGATCCTCGATGGCGGCTGGGACGCGCTGCTGGGTGGCCGCGCCGATCTCGCGATCGGCGTGCGCGGCGATGCGCCGCCGCAGGCCGCGGCCAGCGCGCGCCTGAGCACCCGGCCGCTGGGCCCGGTGCGTTTCGTCTGGTGCGTGGCCCCCGGTCATCCGCTGGCCGACGCGCCCGAGCCGCTCGACGCCGCCACGCTGGCCGGCCACCGCGCGGTCGCGCTGGCCGACACCTCACGCAACCTGCCATCGCGCAGCGCCGGGCTGCTTGCGGGCCAGGAAACGCTCACGGTCTCGAGCCTGGAGCACAAGATCGCCATGCAGCTCGCCGGGCTGGGCGCCGGCTGGCTGCCCGAGCCCTTCGTGCGCGAGCACCTGGCCGCGGGCCGGCTGGTGGCGCGGCGAGCGGCCCGCCCCGCGCCGGTGGAAACCACGCGCTACGCCTGGCGGCGCGAGGCCCGCGGCAAGGCGCTGGCCTGGTGGCTGCAGCGCCTGGAGGTGGCGCGGGTGCGCCAGCGCCTGCTCGCCGGACCCGAGCCTGCCGCCGGAACACCCACCCGTGCCCGTGCCCGCGCCTGATCGGCCGATGCGCCAGCCGGGCGCGCCCTACGTCGGCCGCTTCGCACCCTCGCCGACCGGTCCGCTGCACGCCGGCTCGCTGGCAACCGCGCTCGGCAGCCGCCTCGACGCCCTGGCCCACGGCGGGCGCTGGCTGCTGCGCATCGAAGACCTCGACCCGCCGCGCGAGCAGCCCGGCGCGGCGCGCCACATCATCGACACGCTGCAGGCCCTGGGGCTGCGCAGCGACGGCGAGATCGTGTTCCAGAGCCGCCGCCACGCGCTCTACCAGGCGGCCTTCGACAGGCTGCTGGCCGCCGGGCTGATCTATCCGTGCGCATGCACCCGGCGCGAGATCGCCGACACCCTCACGCGGCGCGGCCAGGCGCGCGAGCGCCATGGCGAGCTCGTCTACCCAGGCACCTGCCGCCAGGGCATGCCCGCGGGCCGGACGGCGCGCTCGTGGCGGGTGCGGGTCGATGACCGGATCGTGGCCTGGGCCGATCGAGGCGAGGACGGCATGCGCCACGACGATCTCGCGAGCACCGTCGGCGACTTCGTCCTGCGTCGCGCCGACGGGCTGTGGGCCTACCAGCTCGCGGTGGTGGTCGATGACCATGCGCAGGCCGTGACCGACGTGGTTCGCGGCGACGACCTCCTGGAATCGACGCCGCGCCAGATCTTTCTGCAGACGCTGCTGGGCCTGCCGCATCCGCGCTGGCTGCATCTGCCGGTGGTTACGGATGCGCGCGGCGAGAAGCTGTCGAAGCAGACCGGCGCGCCGGCGATCGATGCAACCGACGGCCTGCGGGTGCTCGAGCAGGCGCTGCGCCACCTGGGCCTGCCGCCCACGGGCGCCACCTCCATCGAGGCCTACTGGCCGCTGGCCACAACGCTATGGGCGCGAGCCCGGCTCAGGACTTCCTGACGCCACCCAGCAGCGCGGCCACCGGCCGGCCGGCGCGCCGGCGCACCGCGACCGACAGCCCGCCCGCCGGCGCGGGCGCGGCAGCGCCCGGCTGGGCAGCCGCATCGGCGGGTTCGGGCGACGGCTCGTAGGGCTTGTAGAAGAAGGGATCGTCGGAGTGTCCGGGCAGCGCGGTGCGCGGCCGCGGCTCGCGGGCGCGCGGCGGCGGCGGCTGCTCGTCGGCGGCGGCCGGCTCGGGGCGCGGCCGCGCCTCGGCGGAGCGCCCGGCCGACTCGCCGAAGCGCGGCTTGCGCACGCCGCGCATCTCGAGGGGCGCACGGAAGTCGCGCGGGTTGCGCACGCGCTCGCCGGGCGTGACGTCGGCCCGGGTGCGGGCCAGCAGGGCGGCGTCGATCTCGAGCGGCAGCTCGGGCATGTCGCGCTTGATCAGCTTGCGGATCGCGTCGAGCTGGCGCTCGTCGCTGCCGGTCATGAGCGACAGCGCAACGCCGCTTGCCCCCGCGCGGCCGGTGCGGCCGATGCGGTGCACGTAGTCTTCGGGGGTGTGGGGCAGGTCGAAGTTGATGACCGCGGGCAGCTCGGCGATGTCGAGGCCGCGCGCCGCGACGTCGGTGGCCACGAGCACGGCCACCTCGCCCTTCTTGAAGCTCTCGAGGGTGGCCAGGCGCTCCTGCTGGGTCTTGTCGCCGTGGATGGCCGCGGCATTGAGGCCATCGCGCTCGAGCTGGCGGGCAAGCCTGCCCGCGCCGATCTTGGTGTTGGTGAAGACGATCACCTGCGACAGCTGGCGCTCGCGCACCAGATGCGCGACGGCCGCGCGCTTGCTGTCGACGTCGGGCAACCGGTAGACCACCTGTTCGACGTTTTCGGCGGCGGCGTTGCGGCGCGCGACCTCGACCGACACCGGGTCGTTGAGGAAGCTTTCGGCCAGCTTGCGGATCTCGCCCGAGAAGGTGGCCGAGAACATGAGGTTCTGGCGCGCCTTGGGCAGCAGATTGATGATGCGCTGGATGTCGGGCAGAAAGCCCATGTCGAGCATGCGGTCGGCTTCGTCCATCACGAAGACCTCGGCCTGCCCGAGCGAGACGGTGCGCTGGCCGACGTGATCGAGCAGCCGACCCGGCGTGGCGATGAGTATCTCGGCGCCCTGCCGCAGGGCGGCGATCTGGGGCGCGATGTCGACCCCGCCGAACACCACCGCCGAGCGCAGGTGGGTGTGGCGGGCGTAGTCGCGCACGTTGGCGTAGATCTGGTCGGCGAGCTCGCGGGTGGGCGCGAGGATGAGCGCCCGCACCGGGTGGCGCGCCGGCGAGGCGCTGCCGTTGGCCAGCGGCAGCAGGCGCTGCAGGATGGGCAGCGCGAAGCCGGCGGTCTTGCCGGTGCCCGTCTGGGCGGCGCCCATGACGTCGCGGCCCTGGATGACCAGCGGGATGGCCTGGGCCTGGATGGGCGTGGGCTCGCGGTAACCGAGTTCGGTGACCGCGCGCAGGATGGGCTCGGCCAGGCCGAAATCGGTGAAGGAGCTGACGGTGCTTGGCGTGGTGTTCAAGTGTGCGTGGGGCCCGGGAGAAGGCCGCGGGCCCGCGTAGGATGAATCGGGCGCAGGCGGGCGCGCTCGCCCGCTTGCGGGCCGACCGGACGCGACAGGCGCCGCATCCAGACGAACCGCTCATTGTCGCGCATTCGGGCCCTGGCGCAAACCCGGCCGGCTCAACGGTCGCAGGCGAGCAGTTCCGCGACCACCCGATCGACCGCCATCGCCCCGTCGATGCCCACCGCCACGCGGACCGCCGGCCCGGACAGCCCGGGCAGGCCGCGGCCCTGCGCGGACAGTCCGCGCAGGTCGCAGGCGGTCATGCCGCGCAGCGCCGGGCTGGCCAGCTCCACGTGCACCGGCGTGTCGTGCCAGTGCAGCAGGTCGGGCTCGGTGAGCGCGAGCAGCGCGCAGGGATCGTGCATGGCGGCGGTGTCGCGGCCGTACACCGCGCGGGTGCGCTCCAGGTAGAAACCGAGCAGGCCCGCGAAGGCGCGGCCCACCGGCCCCCCCGAGGCTGCCAGGCGCTCGACGTGCGCCGGCCCGATGCCCGCCTGGCGGGTGACGTTCAGACCGACCATGCGCACCGGCGCGCCGCTGGCGAACACCGCCGCCGCGGCTTCCGGGTCGCAGTGGATGTTGAACTCGGCCTGCGGCGTGATGTTGCCGACATCGGTGGAGCCGCCCATCAGCACGATCTCGCGCAGCCAGCCGGCCAGCCGCGGCTCGGTGCGCAGGGCCACCGCCACGTTGGTGAGCGGGCCGACCGCCACCAGCGTGAGTTCGCCCGGCGCGGCGCGTGCCTGCTCGATCAGGAAAGCCACCGCGTGCTGGCCGTGCGGCGCGCGGCGCGGCTCGGGCAGCACCGCGCCGTCCAGCCCGGTGCGGCCGTGGATGTGCGCGGCCGAGGCCGGCGTGCCCAGCAACGGCCCCGCCATGCCGGCAGCCACCGGCACCGTGAGCCCGATCAGTTCGCACACCGCCAGCGCATTGCGGGTGGTGTGGGCCAGGGGCGTGTTGCCGAAGACGGTGGTGATGCCGACCAGGTCGAGGCGCCGCGCGGCGTAGACGATGGCCATCGCATCGTCGTGGCCGGGATCGCAGTCGAGCAGGATGCGGGCCGGGGGACGCGCGAGGGATGCCGACATGACAGCGCCTCGGCGCCTGGCAGGCGGGCCGCGATGTCGGCGGCCGCCGCCAGCGACGGCACCGCGCCGCGCCGGGTGCAGGCCAGCGCGCCGGCGGTGACCCCGTGGCGCAGCGCCAGCGCCGGAGGGTCGCCGGCCGCCCAGCAGCAGGCGAAGGCGCCCACGAAAGCGTCGCCCGCGCCGGTGGAATCGACCACCGCGACGGCGGGCGGCGGGCAGCTCAGTGGCGAGCGCCCCGGTTGCAGCAGCCGCGCGCCGCGCGCACCGAGAGTGACCACCGCCGCGAGGCGCACCTGACGCAGCAGCGCGGCCTCGTCGCCGGCGAGCAGCGCCGCCTCGCCCTCGTTGGCCACCACGATGTCGGTCAGGGCCCACAGCGAGGCCGGCAGCCCGGCGCGCGCCGGCGCGGTGTTGAGCAGCGTGACGGTGCCATGCTCGCGGGCGATGGCGAACACCGCCTCGGTGAGTTCGAGCGGGGTCTCGAGCGTGGCCAGCACCAGATCGGCCTCGGCGATCAGTGCGCGGACCCGCCCGGCATCGCCGGCCCGCAGCCCCTGGTTGGCCCCGGGCGCGATGACGATCCGGTTCTCGCCGCCCGCCTCGACCAGGATCATGGCCTGACCGGTGGGCGCGTCGGCCAGCACCCGGACGGCGCTGGCGTCGATGCCCTGCGCAGCCCAGAGCGCGCGGGCGGATGCGCCCGCGGCGTCTTCGCCCACCCCGGCGAGCAGGGCCACCCGCGCGCCGCAGCGGGCCGCCTGGATCGCCTGATTGCTGCCCTTGCCGCCGGGCGCCTCGAGCGCGTCGCGCCCGACCAGGGTCTCGCCGGCGGCAGGGCAGCGATCGACCACCACGCTGAGGTCGCGCATGTAGCTGGCGATCGCGAACACACGGGGCGCAGCGCGCATGCCGTTCTCCGGGCGAAACCGGCCGGGGCGAAATGCCCGGTCCGCGCGCGACTATGCCGAGCCCGCGCCGGGCTCGTCAAACGAGCCTGGCGATGGGCACAGTGCTGGCCTGCCATGCCTCTTGCCCCCTGCTACGCCCTGGTCGATGTCGAGACCACCGGCCTGTCGCCCCGGCACCACCGCGTGATCGAGATCGCGGTGATCCGCGTACAGCGCGACGGCGACGCCTGGCTGGCGAGCGAGTGGCGATCGCTGGTCGACCCGGGTGTGCCCATCCCGGCGGTCATCAGCCGCCTCACCGGCATCACCGCCGCGCAGTGCGCCGGCGCGCCCCCCTTCGCGGCCCTGGCCGCCGAGGTGCGCGCCCGGCTCGACGGCGCACTGTTCGTGGCGCATCAGGCCCGGTTCGACTACGGCTTCGTGCGCGCCGAACTCGCGCGCGCCGGACACGCGCTCTCGGCGCGCACGCTGTGCACCGTGCGGCTGTCGCGGCTGCTCGAGCCGCAGGCCGCCGACCACACCCTCGACGGCCTGCTCGCGCGCCACGGCCTGACCGCGCCCGAGCGCCATCGCGCGCTGGGCGATGCCCGTGCGCTGTGGGCACTGGTGCAGGCCCTGGCCGCGCGCCACGGCGAGCGCACGCTGCGCCTGGCCGCCTCACGGCTGCTGCGCCATCCCGGCCTGCCCTCGCATCTGCCGGCGCAGGCGCTCGACGACGCGCCCGAGGGCCCTGGCGTCTACGCCATGCTCGGCGCGAGCGGCCAGCCGCTCTACGTGGGTCGCAGCAGCCACCTGCGCCGGCGTCTGGCCAGCCACTTCAGCGCCGACCCCACCGGCGAGCGCGCCACCCGGCTTGCGGCCGAAACCCATCGGCTCGAGTGGCAACGCACCGGCGGCGAACTCGGCGCGCGCCTGCTCGAGGCGCAATGGATCCGCGAGCGCCAGCCCAGCCACAACATCGCCCAGCGCCGGGTCTGGCCCTGGTTCGCGAGGCTGCCGGGCGATGCCGGGCGCTTCGAGCTGCTGCGCGGCGATCGGCTCGCGCCCGGCGAGGAAAGCGGCCTGTACGGACCGTTCGGCTCACGCGCGGCCGCCCGCGCGGCACTCACCGAGGCCGCGAGCCGGGCCTGCCTGTGCCTGGCGACGCTGGGCCTGGAGCGGCGCGGGCCCGGCGAGCCCTGCTTCCGGCACCAGCTGGGGCGCTGCGCCGGCGCCTGCGTGGGCCGGGTGTCGGCGGCCAGCCAGTGGCAGGGCCTGGCCGAAGCGCTGGCCGACAGGCGGGTGCCGCCCTGGCCGGCAGCCGGTCCGATCACGCTCCACGAAGACGATCCGGCGGGCGCTGCGCAGTGGCACGTGCTGTCGCACTGGCGTCATCTGGGCTCGGCCGACGATCCGCAGTCGGCCCTGCAGCTGGCCGGTCGGACGCCGCAAGGAGCGCTCGATCCCGGCGTCTACCGTCTGCTTCGGCGCCTGCTGGCGGCCGATCCGCGATAATCGCGCTGCGTTCACTTTCGCGCCGGCCGGCGAGTTCCGTCCGCGAGGCCCGCGCGAGCGCCCGTCCAACGCCCCCACACCCCGGAGCCTGCCATGTCCGCCAGCATCCCGACCGCATCGCCGTCCGCCGCCGACTCCCGCGTGCCGCGGGATGGCCTCAGTCTGGTGCGCGGCGACGCCACCGCGCCCCTGCTCGAGCTCACCATCCCGGCCTTTCTCGCCCGCGCGGTGGCGGCAGGCGGCGATCGCGAGGCCGTGGTCTTTCGCGAGCAGGACGTGCGCTGGAGCTGGCGCGAGTTCGCCAGCCGCGTCGACGAGCTCGCCGCCGCGCTGCTCGCCATCGACGTTGGCCGCGGCGACCGCGTCGGCATCTGGTCGCCCAACCGCTACGAGTGGGTGGTCACGCAGTTCGCCACCGCGCGCATCGGCGCGGTGCTGGTCAACATCAATCCCGCCTACCGCCTGGCCGAGCTTGAGTACGCGCTCAACAAGGTCGAGACCAAGGCGCTGATCACCGCCGATCGGTTCAAGACCAGCGCCTACCTCGAGATGCTGCAGACGCTGGCGCCGGAGCTCACGCACTGCGCGCCGGGCGCATTGCGCAGTGCGCGGCTGCCGCACCTGCGCAGCGTGGTGCGCATGGGCGACGAGCCCACGCCGGGCATGTACAACTACCGGGCGCTGCTGGCGATGGCCGGGCCGGCGCAGCACGCCCGCCTCGACGCGATCACGGCCGCGCTCTCGCCGCACGACCCGATCAACATCCAGTTCACCAGCGGCACCACCGGCAGCCCCAAGGGCGCCACGCTCACCCATCACAACGTGGTCAACAACGCACGCTTCATCGCGCAGGCCATGCGCCTGGGTCCGGCCGACAAGCTGTGCATCCCGGTGCCGCTGTACCACTGCTTCGGCATGGTGCTGGGCGTGCTCGCCTGCGTCACCGAAGCCTCGGCAATGGTCTTTCCGGGCGAGGGCTTCGACGCCGTGACCACCATGCGCGCGGTGTCCGAGGAGCGCTGCACGGCGCTGCACGGCGTGCCCACCATGTTCATCGCCCAGCTCGACCACCCCGAGTTCGCGAGCTTCGACTTCCGGTCGCTGCGCACCGGCATCATGGCCGGCGCCCCCTGCCCGATCGAAACCATGAAGCGGGTGGTGAGCCAGATGCACATGACCGAGGTCACGATCGCCTACGGCATGACCGAGACCAGCCCGGTCTCGTTCCAGAGCGCCACCGACGATCCGCTCGAGAAACGCGTGAGCACCGTCGGGCGCATCCAGCCCCACCTCGAGGTCAAGGTGGTCGATGCCGACGGCAAGCTGTGTCCGGTGGGCGTCAAGGGCGAGCTGTGCACGCGCGGCTACTCGGTGATGCAGGGCTACTGGAACGACGAGGCCCGCACGCGCGACACCGTGCGCGACGGCTGGATGCACACCGGCGACCTCGCCACCATCGACGCCGAGGGCTACTGCAACATCGTCGGCCGGGTGAAGGACATGCTGATCCGCGGCGGCGAGAACGTCTATCCGCGCGAGATCGAGGAATTCCTGTTCCGCCATCCCAAGGTGCAGGACGTGCAGGTGTTTGGAGTGCCCGACCCGAGGTTCGGCGAGGAGGTCGCCTGCTGGATCGTGCTCAAGGCCGGGCAGCAGGCCACCGAGGACGAGATCCGCGACTTCTGTCGCGGCCAGATCGCGCACTACAAGATTCCGCGCTACGTGCGCTTCGTGACCGAGCTGCCGATGACGGTCACGGGCAAGCCGCAGAAGTTCGTGATGCGCGAGGCGATGGCGCGCGAGCTCGGCCTGGCCGAGCAGAAGACGGCCTGAGCCGGAAGCGCCGCGCGCCGCCACACACGACCTCCGAACGCCGGCACCGCCAGCGCCGTCCTCGCCCCACCACCAGCCTGCGCCACCACGCCCCTGCCCGCCTCATGACGCCCATCATCGACCGCAACCACGACGTGCTGGTGGTCATCGACGTCCAGAACGACTTCTGCCCGGCAGGCGCGCTCGCCGTGCCCGACGGCGATGCCGTGGTGCCGCCGATCAACCGCATCGCGCAGGGCTACGAGCACATCGTGCTCACCCAGGACTGGCATCCGCCGGGCCACCGCTCGTTCGCGTCGGCCCATCCGGGGCGCACCCCCTACGAGCGCATCGCGCTGCCCTACGGCGAGCAGGTGCTGTGGCCCGACCACTGCATCCAGGACACGCCCGGCGCGGCGCTGCACGCGGATCTGCGGCTCGCCCGCGCGCAGCTGGTGCTGCGCAAGGGCTTTCGCGCGGCCATCGACTCGTATTCGGCGTTCTTCGAGAACGACCAGACCACGCCCACCGGACTGGCCGGTTATCTGCGCGAACGCGGCCTGCGGCGCGCGGTCTTCGTCGGGCTGGCCACCGACTTCTGCGTGGCCTGGTCGGCGCTCGATGCGCGACGGCTGGGCTTCGAGGCCGTGGTCCTGCTCGAGGCCTGCCGCGCGATCGACATCGACGGCTCGCTCGCGCAGGCGCTCGCGCGGATGCGCGAGGCCGGCGTGATGCTGATCGAGAGCAGCGCGGCGACCGCCTGAGGCTCTGCCCGCCCGAGCGGTCCCGCGCGGGCCGGGCCGGCCGGCGGCAGCCGCCTCAGACGGTCGGCGACGCGCGCGGGCGCACCCGCATCGACAGACCCACGGGTGTCATCGTGAACGACAGCCGCTCGGCGGCTGGCTTGCCGTCGGGGGTGTCGACGGCCGCGATGTCGAAGCGACCCAGCAGCACGGCGAGCGCCATCTTCATCTCGAGCAGCGCCAGGTAGCGCCCCGGGCAGATCCGGGGGCCGGCGCCGAAGGGCATCGAGATGCGCTTGGCGGCGTTGGCCTGCTGGCCCGGTCCGCCCTCGGTGAGCCAGCGCTCGGGGACGAACTCGGCGGCGCGCGGCACGAAGCGCTCGTCGACACTGTCGCGCCGGAGCATGCTGATGACCACGGTGCCGGCGGGCACCCGAACATCGCCCACGACGGTGTCGCGCAGCGCCTCCAGGGGCATCTGCGGCGCCACCGGCTTCAGGCGCATGGTCTCGTGGGCGCAGGCCTCGATGTACTCGAGGCCCGCGACCTGATCGAGCGTGGGGGCGAGCGGATCGGGCACCAGCCGGCGCACCTCGTCGGTGGCGCGCGCCAGCGCCGCCGGGTTGAGCCACAGCAGATGCGTCATCCAGGCGATGGTGTTGGCGGTGGTGTCCTCGCCGGCGAGCAGCATGGTGAGGACGTTGCCGGCCACCTCGAGGTCGCTGATGCCGCCGCCCTCGGCTTCGGCAGCGACGATCATCGCCTCGAGCAGGTTCTCGGGATGCTCGCGCAGGCCGGGGCGCTCGGCCAGGCGCGCGCGGGCCTTCGCGATGAAGTCGTCGACGGCCACCCGCACCGCGGCCACGCTGCGGGCGAGTTCGCGGTCGGCCTCGGTGGTCCACCACCGCCACACGGGCAGCGGCGACATGATGCGCCGGTAGAGCGCGGGGAAGATCTTGTCGAGGTGACGCTGGATGACGTCGTCGTCGGAGCGCAGGGTGTCGACTTCCGAGCCGAAGGCCAGCCCGGCGATGGTGTCGACGGTGTAGCGCATCAGGTCGGCTTGCAGGTCGATCGGCGAACCGGCTGCGGCCGCGCTCTGCCAGCGCGCATCGAGGTTGCGGGCGACGCGGCACAGCGAGGGAAAATAGCCCTTGACGTGCGCCGGGTCGAACCCCGCCATCACCATGCGGCGCTGGCGCCTCCAGGCATCGCCGTTGGCGCCGAACACCCCGGGCAGCAGGCCCATCTCGGCACCTATCGCCTCGAGCAGGCGGGTGCGCCGGAACCCGTCGGGACGGTCGCGCAGCACGCCGGCGATCACCTCGTGATCGGCCACCACCAGCACGGAACGCCGCCCCATGCGCAGGCGGAAATACGGCCCGTGCTCGCGGCACCACTGCTCGACCTGCAGGTGAAAGCGTGGCACATCGAGCTGCGGCAGGTTGCCAAGCAGCGGCCAGCCGCGCGGGCCCGGCAGGTCATCGAGTTCGCGCAGCTTCGGCGGCGCGGCGCCGGCGCCCTCGGCGCCGGAGGATGCGGTGGGGGTGGCGACGGTATTCATGGCCGGGATGGTAGACCGATTCGCGGTCGGATCGGCCAGCCGCGGCCATCGCGGACCCGGCCCGGTTGACAAGGCGCACGCAGGCCCTACGCTGCGCGCAGGGATGCCCGCAAGCAGGACAGGGTCTTGTCGGGGCGAACCGCGAGCCCTCCGGATCGTCCGGGTCGTCCGGGCGGCATCCCGCCGCAACCCAGGAGACTTCCCGATGAGCGCAGTCATGGTCGACTACGGCGAGCAGGAGCAGGCGATGCGCGCCTATCTTGCGCAGGGCGAGCAGCGCGCCTACGCGCTGGGCAACCGCGGGCCGATACGCCGCACCGCCGACGGCGCCATCCATCCCGACATCCTCGAGGCCTACTGGCGCTGCGGCTTCTACGTCTTCGAGGGCGTGCTCGGCCCCGCGGAGCTCGCCGACATCGAGGCCGACTTCAAGGACATCATGGAGCGTCTGCCGGTGCGCCGTGGCGCAACGCTGGACCGCCACGGCCGGCCCGCGCTGGCCGCCGACAACCGCGCGCCCATCCTGAACTGGTCGCGCCCGCTGGCCGATCCGCTGGGCGGCACCCGCGCGGCCAACGGCCGGCACGAGGTGAAGATGTTCGAGCCGCAGGCGGCCAGCGACGCGCCCGAGGAGATCGTCTACCTGATCCTGGGCTCGCTGCAGTTCTCGGAAGCGGCGCTGCGGGTCTACGGCCACCCCGATCTGCTCGCGGTGGCCGCCGCGGTCAACGGCGATGACTTCGTCCCCTTCAACGAGGCGCTGTTCGTGAAGGCGCCGGGGCTGGGCGCCTCGGTGGCCTGGCACCAGGACGGCGTCACCCACTGGACGAGCCCCGAGCTCGACGCCGGCACCCACGGATTCAACTTCATGGCGCAGCTCTACGGCTGCACACCGGCCAACGGCGTGTGGGTGGTGCCCGGGTCGCACCGCCACGGCAAGGCCGACATCCGCGCGATGGCCGCGCGCGCCGGTTCCGACCGGCTGCCCGACGCGGTGCCCATCGTCTGCAAGCCGGGCGACGTGGCCATCACCAACCGTCAGGCGGTGCACGGCTCGTTCGCCAACACCAGCCCCGACTGGCGGGTGACGGTCAACTTCGGCTTCCACCGTCGGCGGTCGGTGCTCGGCGTGACCACCACCGGCACCCTGCACGCGGCCAAGGCCACCTACGACGAGGAACGCCTCCGCGAGCGATCCAGGGTCATCGGCTACGCGATCGACGCCCGCCGGCAGCGCTTCCCGCTCGAGACGCCCTACGTCTACCGCCCGCACGCGCAGGCCGGCGAAACGCTGCGCTGGGACGCAGCCGCGAAGGCCTCGCTGAAGGACTACAACCTGCTCGACCTGAGCATCTGAGAGAGCCACGATGAGCTCTGCGCCCGCCGCAGCCAGCGCCGCAGCCAGCGGCGCCCCCACGGCCGCAGCCCGGCCCGACGCCGGCGCCGGGGCGCCCGCGGACGCCCCGGCCTTCACCCTGTGCGTGGGCACCGCCGGCACCTCGGTGTGGTTCAGCCGCGATCTCGGCGAGACCTGGGATCGGCCCTACAGCGAATCGGGGCTGTACCTCGAGTCGCGGGTGTGGGCACTGGCCACCCACACGGCCCGCCCGGGCGAGGTGCTCGCCGGCACCGACAGTGGCGTGTACCGCTGGCAGGAGGCCGAGCGGCGCTGGACCCACCTGCCCTCGCCCTTCGATGCCGACTGCACCTGGGCCCTTGCCCGGCATCCCCGCGATCCGGCCGTGATCGTCGCCGGCACGCATCCGGCGGCGCTTTGGCGCACCGACGACGACGGCGCGAGCTGGCGGCGGCTCGAGGTCGCGCTCGCCGAACGCTGCATCTTCGTCGGCCGGCCGCGAGTCACGCAGGTGCTGTTCGATCCCACCGACGCCGAAACGCTGTGGGCCGGCGTGGAGATCGACGCGGTGCACCGCAGCCGCGACGGCGGCGCCACCTGGCAGCGCCTCGACCAGGGGTTGCTCTCGGGCGACATCCACGGGCTGGCGGTGGTGCGCAACGGCGCCACCACCGTGTTCGCCACCACCAACAAGGGGCTGCACCGCAGCGACGACGGCGGCGAGACCTGGCGCTTCCAGGCTCTCGATTCGCCCTGGCAGTACACGCGCACCATCGTCGCGCGCGCCGACGGCGACGACACGCTGTTCCTCACCAACGGCAACGGCCCGCCGGGCTCCACCGGCCGGCTGCTGCGCTCGCTCGACCACGGCAACACCTGGCACGACGTGGGCCTGCCCGGCACGCTGAACAGCACCCCCTGGTGCGTGGCGTCGCACCCGGCAGCCCCGACCATCGTCTTCACCGTGACCAACCTCGGCCAGTTGTTTCGCAGCCTCGACGGCGGCACCACCTGGACCAAGCTCGCGCGCGAGTTCGGCGAGGTGCGATCGCTTGCGCTGCTGCCGCAGGCGAGCATGGCCGGCGCATGAGCGAGCAGGCTGGCCGAGCCGGGCTCGCGCCGGCGTCTGCCCCGGCAAGCCCCGCTGCGGCGGCCGCGCGGGTGGTTGTCGTCGGCGGCGGCATCGGCGGCCTGACCGCGGCGCTGGCCCTCGCCGCGGAAGGCTTCCAGGTCACGGTGCTCGAGCAGTCGGCAAGCTTCGGCGATGTCGGCGCCGGCATCCAGCTCAGCCCCAACGCCACGCGGGTGCTGCACCACCTGGGCCTGGAGGCGCCGCTGCGCGGCATTGCATTCCTGCCCGAGGGCACCGAGATGCGCAGCTGGCGTCGCGGCCACGTGATCGCCACCACGCCGCTGGGCGCGGCGGTGCGCGATCGCTACGGTCATCCCTACTACCACGTCCACCGCGCCGACCTCGTGGGCGTGCTGGCGCAGGCGGCAAGCACCCACCCCGCGATCCGGCTGCTCACCGGCACCCGCGTCGAGTCGGTTGCGGTGGACGACGCGCGAGCCGCCGTCCGCACCGGCGAACAGACGCACGAGGCCGAACTGCTGGTGGGTGCCGACGGGATCCACTCGGTGGTGCGCGAGCGGCTGTTCGGCGCACTGGCGCCACGCTTCACCGGCAACGTGGCCTGGCGCGGCCTGATCCCGGCTGACCGTCTTCCTGCCGGTCTGGTGCGCCCGATGGCCACCGCCTGGTGGGGACCGCAGCGGCACTTCGTGCACTACTACGTGCGGCGCGGCGAACTGGTCAACTGCGTGTGCGTGGTCGAGAAGGAGGGCTGGCAGCTCGAGTCCTGGACCGAGCGCGGCGATCTGGCCGAACTGCGTCGCGACTTCGGCGGCTGGCACCGTGACATCCAGACGCTGATCGATGCGATGGATCCGCACGCCTGCTTCAAGTGGGCGCTGTTCGACCGCGAACCGCTGCCGCGCTGGAGCCAAGGGGTGGCCACGCTGCTGGGCGATGCCTGCCATCCCACGCTGCCCTTCATGGCCCAGGGGGCCGCGATGGCGATCGAGGACGCGGCGGTGCTCGCACGCTTTGCCGCGGGCGGCCTTGCCGAGGGAGCGCTCGGCAAGGCGCTGCTCGACTACGAGACCGTGCGCCGGCCGCGCGCGAGCGGCATCCAGGCCGGCTCGCGGCGCAATGCCACCATCTTCCACCTGTCGGGCATCAAGGCCTGGCTGCGCGACCGGGCCGTCGCGAAAGCCGGCGGGGCGGTGCTGGACGGGATCTACCGCTACGACGCGTTGCGCGTCGAGCGGCCAGCGCCTGCGCCGCCCGGGTCCGGCTGATCGGCAGCGCCCAGCGCCCGGAACAGCACCAGGCAGCTCTCGACCACCCGCGTCACCGGCATCTCGTAGCGCCCGAGGTGCCAGCGGATGGCCACGTGGAAGACGGCGCCCACCAGTCCGGTGAAGACCATCGATTCGCTCGCGCCCTCGGGCAGGCGGGTGTCGGCGAGTGGCCGGAAGGCCTCGATGACCAGACGCACCACGTCCTGCCCCGCGCGCTGGTGCTGGCCATCGAGCGCCGGACTCACCCCGAGCATCTCGAACAGCAGCACCCGCGACTTGCGGGGGTCTGCGCGCAACATCCCGAAGAACGCCGAGAGCGCGGCGCGCGCACGGGCCTGCGCGCTGTCGCCACCTGCCGCGAAGGCCACGAGCAGCCCGGCGCGCAACTCGTCGACCAGCCGCGCGTGCACCGCGGCCAGCAGCGCCTCGCGGTTGGCGAACGACTCGTAGAAGTAGCGCTCGGTGAGGCCGGCGGCGGCGCAGACGGCGCGCAGCGTGGCGGCCGCGTAGCCCTGGGAACCGATGATGGCCAGCCCCGCGTCGAGCAGCCGCTCGCGGCGCGCGGCGCGGCGCTGCGCATCGGTGGCGCCGCCGTAACTGCGGCGCGGCGGCGGTGGGGAGGTGGCGGCATCGGCCATCACGCGATCTTGACATCGATCGGCCACCCACCTAAAGTGACATCACCTGATGTCAGATTATGGCCTGCCCATGAATGCGCCCCTGTCCCTGCTCGACATCCCCACGCCGCGCGGCCTGCCCTGGCTGGGCAATCTGCTGCAGATCCCCAAGGGGCGCCTCACCCAGCACCTGCTTGCGATCAGCCGCGACTTCGACGGCATCCTGGCGCTCGACTTCGCCGGCCTGCGACTGCCCTTCGTCTACGACCCGGAGCTCGTCGCCGAGCTCTCCGATCAGCGACGCTTCCGCAAGACCATCGGGCCGCCGCTGTCCACCCTGCGCAAGCTCGCCGCCGACGGCCTGTTCACGGCCGACGGCGAGGAGCCCAACTGGGGCAAGGCGCACCGCATCCTGATGCCGGCCTTCGGCCAGCGCGCGATGAAAGGCTACTTCCCCTACATGCTCGAGGTCGCCGAGCAGCTGGCCGCGAAGTGGGCACGGCTCGGATCCGACGCCGATGTCGAGGTTGCCGACGACATGACGCGGCTCACGCTCGACACCATCTCGCTGGCCGGCTTCGGCTACCGCTTCGACTCGTTCGCACGCGATGAGCTGCACCCCTTCCTGGGCGCCATGGGCTCGGTGCTCGAGGAGGTCATGACGCGCATCACGCGCTCCAGGCTTCAGAACCGCCTGATGCGCTCGGGCCTGGAGCGCATGGAACTCGACATCGCGGCCATGCACGCGCTGGTCGACGAGGTCATCCGCGCGCGCCGCGCCAGCGACGCGCCGCGCGCCCAGCGCGACCTGCTCGACCTGATGCTGCAGGCGCGCGATCCGGTGACCGACGAGCCGCTGGACGACGCCAACATCCGCGCCCAGGTGATCACCTTCCTGATCGCCGGCCACGAGACCACCAGCGGACTGCTTACCTTCGCGCTCTACCAGCTGATGCGCCATCCCGAGACCCTGGCGCGCTGCTACGCCGAGGTCGACCGCGTGATGCCCGCGGGCACCACGCCCGCCTTCGAGCACATCGCCCGGCTCGAGACCCTCGAGCGCGTGCTGCGCGAGACCCTGCGGCTGTGGCCCACCGCGCCCTCGTACGCGGTGGGCGCCGTCGAGGAGACGCTGCTGGGCGGGCGCTGGCGCCTGGCCGCGGGCCAGCGCGTGATCGTGTTCCTGCCGGGGCTGCATCGGCATCCGCGCTGGTGGGACAGGCCCGACGCCTTCGACATCGACCGATTCGCGCCCGGCGCGCGCGAGCTCATCCATCCGCACGCCTACAAGCCCTTCGGCAACGGCGAGCGCGCCTGCATCGGGCAGCAGTTCGCGATCACCGAAGCCAAGCTCGCGCTGGCCGTGATCCTGCAGCGCTTCGCCATCAGCGACCCCGCCGACTACCGGCTGGCGGTGCGCGAGACGCTCACGCTCAAGCCCGACGGCTTTCGCCTGCGGGCCAGCCCCCGGCGCCAGCCGGCGCCGGTTGCGCCTTCGTCACCGGGCGGGCCCGCCGCGCCCGCCGCCGACGGGGCCCCGACCGCCGTTGTCGCGGCGGCTGTCCCGATCGTCGATGCGCCCTCGCCGGCCGAGGCGGCTGCGGCCGCCGCCCTGCCCTTCGAGATCCGCTACGGCAGCAGCGTGGGCGTGTGCGCCGAGGTGGCCGAGCAGGTTGCCGAGGCGGCCCGCGAGGCCGGGTTCGCGCCGCGCGTGACCGGCCTCGACGACGCCCCCGCCGGCTGGCCCGCCGACGGCTGGCTGGTCGTGGTCACCGCCACCTACAACGGCCGCGCGCCCGACAACGCCCGCCGCCTCGAGGCAGCGCTCGAGAGCGGCGCCAGCGCGCAGTGGCGCTCGCCGCGGCTGCGCTATGCGGTGCTAGGCTGCGGCAATTCGCAGTGGCCGGCCTATCAGGCCTTCCCGAAACGGGTGGCCGACGCGCTGGCAGCCAGCGGCGCGCGCGAGTTCCTCGGCCGCGGGCAGGCCGACGGCAACGGCAGCTTCGACGGCGAGGTCGACGCCTGGCTGGCGGGCCTGCGCCGAGCGCTGGCGCCCTACGCGGCCGCGCGCGCCACGGGCGATGGCGCCAGCGAGGGCGCGGCGGCGGCGGCCGGCGGCGCGAACCGCGCCGGGCCGTTGGCGGTGGTGCTGGCCGACGCGATTCGGGTGCGCGAACGCGCGATGCCGGCCGGCGCCATGGCCATGGCGGTGCTCGAGAGCGTCGAACTCACCCGTCCGGCCACGGGCCTGTGGGACCACGCCCGCGAGACGCCCCGTGCGAGCACCCGTTTGCTGCGCGTGGCCGTCCCCGCAGCCGCGACCTATGCCACCGGCGATCACCTGGCCGTCTGGGCGCGCAACGAGCCGGCTGCCGTGGCGCGGATCGCGCACCGCCTCGGACTGCCCCCCGAAACGATCGTGACGCTGCAGGGCGACGACGCCACCGCCCGGGCGCTGCCGCGCGGCGAGGCCATGACGGTTAGCCAGCTGCTCGGCGAATTCGTCGAGTGGCAGGAGCCGGCGAGCCGGCGCGACATCGAACGGCTGCACGCGGCCACCCGCTGCCCGCACACGCGCGATCGCCTGGCAGCGTGGCTGGGCGAGGGCCCGCACGACGAGGCGGCGCGCGCGCGCCTGGCCGCCGAGATCACAAGCCCCAGAGTCAACGTCGCCGACCTGCTGTTCGCCCATCCGGCGATCGAGTGCACGCTGGCCGACTTCCTGCGCTGCTGCACGCCGATGCGGCCGCGCTGGTATTCGATCTCGTCGTCGGGCCTCGCCCATCCGCGCGAACTCACGATCACGGTGGGCGCGCTCGACGCGCCACACCACGGCGGTCACGGGCGCTATCGCGGCGTAACCTCCACCCACCTGTGCGGCCTGGCCGCCGGCGACACGGTGATCGCGCGGGTGCGCACCCCGGCGCCCGCCTTCGCCCCGCCGCCCGACCCGACCGTGCCCATCGTGATGGTGGGCCCGGGCACCGGCATCGCGCCCTTTCGCGGCTTCATCGAGGAGCGCGCCTGGCTGCGCGCCGGCGGCAGCAGCGTCGGCGCGGCCTGGCTGTTCAGCGGCGGGCGGCATCCCGGCCACGACGATCTGCACGGCGAGGAGCTCGCCGCCTGGTCGGCGCAGGGCGTGCTCACGCGCACGGCCGCGTGGTCGTCGCTCGAGGGCCACCCCTGGCGCTTCGTCCAGGACGCGATCTGGGCGCAGCGCGAGGCGCTCTGGCGGTGGCTGGCCGACGGCGCGTGGTTCTACCTGTGCGGCGACGGCAAGGCGATGGCGCCGGCGGTGCGCGATACCCTGCGTCGGATCGCCGTCGAGCAGCTAGGCGACGAGGCGCGTGCCGACGCCTGGCTGGCCGAGGCGGCCGCCGCCGGCCGGCTGCGCGAGGACGTGTTCAACTGAGCGCAGGCGGCGGGCCGGCGGCGCTTCCGATGCGCGCGCCGGCGCGCGGCGCGTGGCCGGGGGCTGATGCACAATCGGCGCTTTGCCGACGCCCGCCGCAGGACCCGCCATGCAGCCGCCCGCCACGTCCCCTTCCGCATCCGCCGCCGGCGGCGAACCCGGCGCCGACATCGCCGAGACCCTCGCGCGCGCCGCGGCGCGTCTGGTAGCGCCCCCGGGGCAGCAGCGCCCCTACGCGGGCGACGTCACGCCCGCCGAGGCCTGGCAGCTGATGAGCCGCCCGGGGGTGCGTTTCATCGACGTACGCACGCCCGAGGAGCACCGCTACGTCGGTCACGTGCCCGGCTCAACCCTGGTGGTGTGGCGCGGCCCCGACGACGAGCAGGTGGCCCGCTTCGTCGACGAGCTGCGCGCGCAGGCCGGGCCCGACGACGTGGTGCTGCTGTTGTGCCGCAGCGGCGTGCGCTCGGTGCGCGCAGCCACCGCAGCCACCCGCCACGGCTTTCGCCACGCCTGCAACATCCTCGAGGGCTTCGAAGGCAAGATCGACGCCAACGGACAGCGCGGCCACATCGACGGCTGGCGCCGCGCCGGCCTGCCCTGGAAGCAGGATTGATCGGGCCGACGCGCCCGCCGGGGTGGCGCGATGCGCCACGGCCGAGCCCGGCGCGCGCGGCACAGCCTTCAGACCGCGAGCCGGCCGAGCCGGCGCATGGTCGCGAGCCAGCGCACCAGGGCGGGATCGTCGAGGGCAGCCACCCGGCCGATCAGCGTCTCGTCGATCGGCGAGAAACCGAGGTGGCCAAGCACGTTGCGCTCCAGCGAGCGCACGCTGTGGGCCCGGAAGTAGAAGCGATAGACCAGCGCCGGCATGCCCATCGTCACCACCACCCGCGCCGAGCGGCCGGCGAGCAGCTTTTCGCCGAGGCCGCCGCTGGCGGTGGGCTGGAACGCAAAGCCCGGACGCGCAACCTGCTCCAGAAAGCCCTTGAGCAGCGCCGGCATGTCGCCCAGCCAGAGCGGAAAGAAGAACACCAGGTGGTCGGCCCAGCGCATCAGTCGCTGCGCCTCGACCAGCGCCGGTGGCGGCTCGTCGCGCTCCCAGTCGCGGGCGCTGCGCAGCAGCGGAAAGACGAGGCTCGCCACCTCGATCTGCGTCACCGCGTGGCCCGCGTCCTCGGCCGCCTCGGCATAGGCGCCGGCCAGCGCGTGCCCCAGATGCCGCTCGCTGGCGTCCGGATGTCCCTGGATGATCAGGATGTGTCGCGCCATGCGCCCTCCCGTGCCCGGCTCTCGAAAGCCCGATCGTGACCACCCCCCAGTCCGGCGGCGTTGACCGCGCGCAAGCCTCGCCCATCCTCGGCATCGTCGTGCTGCTGGTGATTGCCACCGCAATGGGCAGCAATCACGTCGCCTCGCGGGTGGCGTTCGACCACGGCGCGAGCGTGCCCACCGCGGTGCTCGCCCGCGCCGGCCTGAACGCGCTGTTCGCGCTGGCGCTGGTGCGCGCGGCGGGGCTGTCGCTGGCGCTGCCCGGCCTCACGCTCGCCCGCGCGGCGCTCGTGGGCGCGCTGCTCACCGTGCAGAGCCTGTGCATCGCCAGCGCGGTCGCGCGCATGCCGGTGGCACTCGCGCTGCTGGTGTTCAACACCTTTCCGATCACGCTGGCGGTGCTGTCGTGGGCCACCGGCGGCGAGCGGCCGAGCCGGCGCGCGATGGTCGCGATGCCGGTGGCCTTCACCGGCCTGGCGCTGGCCCTGGGCGCCCGGCCGGGCGCCTTCGAGGGCGGCGCTGGCCACGATTACGTCGTCGGCGTGCTGCTGTCGGCCTGCGCGTCGCTCGCGTTCGGCAGCGTACTGCTGCTCACCACGCGCTGGCTGGGCGCAGTCGATGGCCGGATCCGCACGCTGCTGATGATGGTCGTGATCGTGGTCCTGACGCTGGCGCTCGGCCCCTCGGTGGGCGGCTTCCGGATGCCCGCCGACGCCACCGGCTGGACGGGGCTGGCGCTGCTCGCGCTGCTCTATTCGGGCGGCATCACCGCGCTGTTCGTCGTGCTGCCCAAGCTGGGCGCGGTCAACAACGCCGCCGTGCTCAACTTCGAGCCGATCGCCGCGATGGGTATGGCCTGGCTGGTGCTCGATCAGGCGATGGTGCCGCTGCAGCTCGGCGGCGCCGCACTGGTCGTGGCGGCCATCGTCTCGCTGTCGCTGGGCGCGCGCCGCGGCTGAACGCCCGGCGTGGCACCATGACCGCATGAAACTCAATCACGACGTCGTCACCACGCCACCGCGCCACGCGGCCACCGTCATGCTGCTGCGCGACGGGGCCGACGGGCCCGAGGTCTTCATGGTGCGTCGGCACGGGCTGTCCGACGTGCTCGGCGGCGCCTACGTCTTTCCCGGCGGCAAGGTCGATGCCGACGACGCGCAGCCGGCGCTGCTCGCGCGCGCCGACCGGCCGGCGGCCGACCTGCACGCGGCCCTGGGCGAGCCGGCACTCGACCCCGAAACCGCCGCATCGATGTTCGTCGCCGCGCTGCGCGAGACCTTCGAGGAGGCTGGCCTGCTGCTCGCCGGCGGCGCCGCGGCGGTCGATCCGGCGCGCGCGGCCGCACTGGCGCGCGAGGGCCTGGCCTTCGGCGAGCTGCTCGCGCGGCTCGATGCGAGCCTGGCGGTCGGCCGGCTCGTGCCCTTCACGCGCTGGATCACGCCGGTGATTCCATCGGTGCAGAGCAAGCGCTTCGACACCCGCTTCTTCGCGGTGCGGGTGGCCGGCGACACCGTCGCCCGCCACGACGATCGCGAGACCACCGAGAGCGAATGGCTCGCACCGCGCGCGGCGCTCGAGCGCTACTGGGCCCGCGAGATCGCGCTCGCGCCGCCGCAGATCATGAGCCTGGCGCAGCTGGCGCGGCATCGCGACGTGGCCAGCGCGCTGCGCGAGGCGGCCTCGCGCCCGCCGCCCACCATCCAGCCCGAACCGATCAAGGTCGACGGACTGCGGGTGGTTGCCTACCCCGGCGACCCGGCGCATCCGGTGGCGGCGCGGGCGATGCCCGGCCCGACGCGCCTGGTGTTTCGCGACGACCGCTTCGAGCCGGTCGGGGGGTTCGGAGCGCTGTTCGCCTGAGGCTCGGGGCAGGGGCACAGGAGCAAGAGCAGGGGCAGCGCAGACGTAGCACGGGGCCGCGCACGCTCAGCGCGCCCGCCGCGGCGTGACCTCGGCCCCCCCGGCATAGACCGCCGCCACCGCCCGATCGTCGGCCAGCACGATCATCGCGAACAGCCACTCGTCGAGCCGCTGCGCCGCCGCGGTGCGGCGCGCGAGCAGCGGCGTGGCCTGGTCGTCGAGCACGATGAAGTCGGCCTCGTGACCCGGCGCGAGGTTGCCGATGCGGTCGGCCAGCCCCATGGCGCGCGCCGCGCCCAGCGTGTGGCGCATCCAGAGCTCGGACGGCGACAGCGTGACGCCGCGCAGGCGCGCGATCTCGTAGGCCGCGAGCATCGTGCGAAAGGGCGAGAACGAGGTGCCACCACCGACATCGCTCGCCAGCCCCCAGGCGAAACCCGCGCCCGCGGCCGCCGCGAAGTCGAACAGCCCGCTGCCCAGGAACAGGTTGGAGGTGGGGCAGACCGCGGCCGCCGCGCCGCTCTCGGCCAGACGCTGCCGGTCGGTGGCGTCGAGGTGGATGCAGTGCGCGTACATGCTGCGCTCGCGCAGCAGCCCGAAGCGGTCGTAGACGTCGAGGTAGCTGCGCGCCGTCGGGTAGAGCTCGCGCACCCAGGCGATCTCGTCGAGGTTCTCGGCCACGTGGGTCTGGATCCAGGTGCCCGGATAGGCGCGCGCGAGCTCGGCCGCCCCGTGCATCTGCGCGTCGGTGCAGCTCGGCGCGAAGCGCGGCGTGAGCGCATAACCCAGCCGCCCGCGGCCGTGCCAGCGCTCGATCAGGGCCTGCGAGTCGGCCAGCCCCTGGGCGGTGTCGTCGCGCACCGGGTCGGGGCTGTGGCGGTCCATCAGGCACTTGCCCGCGACCATGCGCAGCCCCCGCGCCTCGCAGGCCGCAAAGTACGCATCGACGCTGCCCGGATGCGACGTGCAGTAGGTCATGGCGGTGGTGGTGCCATGGCGCAGCAGCTCGTCGAGGAAGGCCGGCGCCACCCGCGCCGCATGCTCGGGGTCGGCGAAGCGCGCCTCCTGCGGGAAGGTGTAGCGCTCGAGCCAGGGCAGCAGACCCTCGGCGGGCGAGGCGATCACGTCGAGCTGCGGAAAGTGCACATGCACATCGACGAAGCCGGGCGCGATCGTGCGCCCGCGCCAGTCGAGCACCGGCACGGCGGGGTGCCGCGGCGCGAGTTCGGCGTGATCGCCGAGCGCGACGATGCGCCCGGCATCGACGAGCATCAGCCCGTCGTCGATGCGCTGGGCGCGGTCGGCGTCGTCGAAGCGCAGCAGCGCGGCGCGGTATCCCTGCATCAGGCCCCCGGTGGTTTGCCCTGCACGCCCTGGACGTACCAGGTCATGCGCGCGAGCGCCTCGTCGGACGGGTTGCCCGACGCCTGCCGCTCGCGCCCCTCATTGTCGATCAGACGGCCACCGAAAGGATGCATCCGCCCGGCTGCGATGTCGGCCTGGCGGGTGGCGACCTGCTGGCGCACGGCGGCGGGTACCGCCGCACCGAAAGGCGCGAGCCGGATCATGCCCTCGCGCAGGCCGCCCCACAGTGCCGAGTTGCGCCAGCGCCCCTCCAGCACCGAGCGCGCCGACTCGGTGTAGTGGCCGCCCCAGTGGTGGGTGACGGCGGTGAGCTGTGCAGTGGGCGCGTGGCTGCTCATGTCGCTGTGGTAGCCCACGCACCAGCGACCCTGCGCCTGCGCGGCCAGCGCGACCGCCGGCGAGTCGGTGTGGTTGGTGAGCACCTCGGCGCCCTGGCCCAGCAGCGCGACCGCGGCCTCGCGCTCGCGCGTCGGGTCGTACCACGACTGCGTCCAGACCACCTTCAGCTGCGCCTGCGGCCGCATCGCGCGCATGCCCAGCGCAAACGCGTTGATGCCCTGGATCACCTCGGGGATGGGGAAGGCCGCCACGTAGCCGGCGACGTTGCCGCGCATCGTGCCGCCGGCGACCATGCCGGCGAGGTAGCGCCCCTCGTAGAAACGGGCGTTGGCGAAGCCCACGTTGGGCGCCGCCTTGTAGCCCGAGATGTGCTCGAACACCGTGCCCGGGAACTCGGCGGCCACCCGCAGCACCGGCTCCATGAAGCCGAAGCTGGTAGCGAAGATCAGCCGATGGCCGTCGGCGGCGAGATCGCGCAGCACGCGCTCGGCGTCGGGGCCTTCGGCCACCTTGTCGACGAAGCGGGTGCGCACGCGCGCGCCGAGTGCCTGCTCGAGCTGGCGGCGGCCCTCGTCGTGCTGGGCGGTCCAGCCCAGCGGCAGCAGCGGGGTGGTGTAGACGAAGCCCACCCTGAGGGGCTCGGTGGCGGCTCGCGCGCCGACAGGCAACAGGGCGAGCGCGGGCAGGGCCGCGGCAAAGCCGCGGCGGCTGAGGTTTTTCGGCATGGTTGTCCTCGACATGGCGCCCGGATTCGGAATTGGCCGCGCGCCGGGTGCGCCGCGCGGGCCGCAGAATTGTGCACGAAGCCGCCTGCCGCCCTGCCCCGGGGCCGCGCGTGCCGCACGCCGCAGGCGCCCTGCAGGAAGCCCCGCCCCATGACCGCCCATCCGCTGCCGGCCAGTCGCATCGCCCGCGGCATCCTGTTCATCATGGTTGCGGTGTTCCTGTTCGCCTGCATGAACACGCTGGTCAAACTGCTCAGCGCGCGGCTCGAGTCGGTGCAGATCGTGTGGGCGCGCACGCTCGGCCACTTCATCTTCATCCTGCTGCTGTTCATGCCCCGGCACGGCTTCGCGGTGCTGCGCTCGCGCTCACCCGGCACGCAGGCCGCGCGATCGCTGCTGCAGCTCACCTCCACCACCCTCTACTTCATCGCGCTGGTGACGGTGCCGCTGGCCGAAGCCACCGCGATCAGCTTCCTGTCGCCGCTGTTCGTCACGCTGCTGGCGGTGCCGCTGCTCGGCGAGCCGATCAAGGCCAACCGCATGGCGGTGGTGCTGGTGGGCTTCGTCGGCGTGCTGGTGGTGGTCAGACCAGGCAGCGACCTCTTCCAGTGGTCGTCGATGCTGATCCTGGGCAGCTCGCTGTGCTATGCGGTCTACCAGGTGCTCACGCGTCGAGTGTCGGGCAGCGATCGCGCCGAAACCTCGGCGATCTGGAGCGCGATGCTGGGCAGCGGGCTGATGAGCCTCGCGGTGCCTTTCTTCTGGACCACGCCCGAGCGGCTGACCGACGTGCTGATGCTGCTCACGCTGGGCGTGTTCGGCGGCCTGGGGCACTACTGCGTGGCGCGGGCCATGATCGATGCGCCGGCCAACATCGTCTCGCCCTTCCAGTACTTCCAGCTGCTGTGCGCGGGCATGTTCGGCTGGCTGGTCTTCGACGCCGTGCCCGGCATGAGCACCTGGCTGGGGGCGGCACTCATCGTGGGTGCCGGGCTCTACCTGGGCTGGAGCGAGACGCGCCGCGGCCGCGGCTGACCCGCGCGTGGCATTCTCGCGGCTCGTCGCGCCTCGCTGCTGCGCATCCGCCTGCCAGGCCGAAGCACCGCCCACCATCATCCTGCACGCCCCACGCCATGACGCCGTTTTCCGCCTTCGCCGCCGCCCCGATCACCCCGCTGCCCGACGACCCCCTGGGCGCCGTGGTTCTGCGCACCACGATGAGCGCCGACTGGCTGCAGGGGCGGGTGGCTTTCGGCGGCATCCAGGGCGCGATCGCGGCGCTGGCGATGCGCGCGGCCGTGGGTGCCGAGGGGCCGCCGCTGCGCGCGCTGCAGTTCACCTTCATCGGTCCGATCGAGCCCGGCGAGGTCATCGCCGAGGCGGGCGTGCTGCGGCGCGGCCGCGGCATCACCCACGCGCAGTGCCGGCTGGCCGCCGGCGGGCGCACCGCCGCCCTCGCGGTGGGGCTCTATGGCGCCTCGCGCACCACCGAGGCGCGCCAGGACATGCCGATGCCCGAGGGGGTGCGCGAACTGGGCGCCCTGCACGACGCACCGTTTCTGCCCGAACGCATGCCCGGGTTCCTGCGCCACTACCAGATGCGCTGGGCGACCGGCGCGCTGCCGTTCAGCGGCAAGCCACCGCGGCCCTCGCAGCTGTGGGCACGGTTGCGCGCGCAACCACTGACCGACGGCGAGGCTTCCGGCGCGACGATGGCGCCTGTGGTTCTCGATAGCCCCGCCGCGCGCGAGGCCAACCTGGTGGCGATGTGCGACCTGCCGGCCTCGCCGGTGCTGTCGGTGCTCACGAAGCCCGCGCCCGGCGCCTCGCTCACCTGGCTGCTCGAGTGCCTGACCGACCCGCGCGAGTGGCGCGAGCAGGACTGGCTGCTGATCGAGACCGTGACGCGCCACGCCGAGGCGGGCTACACCAGCCAGACCGCGCGCCTGTGGGACGCGCGCGGCCTGCCGGTGGCGGTCAGCCACCAGACGACGGCGGTGTTTGGCTGAGGGTGCCGAAGGTGAGCGGCAGCTGCCGCAGGTAGTCGCGGTAGGCCAGCGACAGGCGGTCGGCGGCGCACGACACCTCGCGCTCCGGGTCCAGGGGCAGCAGCGCCGGCCGCTGCCCCTCGAGGAGGGCCTGGTCCTCGGTGAAGATGGCCTCCTGGAAGGCGCGCATGTCGGCGTCGGTGCGATCGCCGGCCGACATCGCCAGGATGAACCAGACCCTGGTGAGGGCGGGCTCCACCGGCTGGGCGAGCATCACGACCATCTCGGCGAAGTCCTGCCAGCCCTCGGGGCATTTCTCGAGCAGCGCCACCCAGGGCGAGAGCACCTGGTAGCGGTAGCGCACATGCGCGCCCTGGTCGGCATTCAGGTTGCTGCGCGGCTGCCAGACCCGGACATCGATCGTCTCGGGGCCCGCGGCCGGCGAAGGCGCGCTCACGGTGTAGTCGGCGATCAGGGTGTGCTCGGCATCGCCCAGCGTGCCGGGGTGCACGAAGCCGAAGTGGGCGATGTCGAGGAAGTTCTCGATGACGCGACCGAAGCTGGTGGCCACGCGGTAGGGGCCGCAGAGCACCTGGCGTATGCCGGGCCCCTGCGGCAGCTCGATGGCCGGGGGCTGCGCCAGCGCGGCCGCATGATGGGCTGCGCCGAAGCGCACCCACAGCAGACCGAGGTGCTCGCGCACCTCGACCAGCGCCAGGGCCTGACGCTCACCGAGCGGGGCCCGCGCCATCGACGGGATGCGGATGCAGCGCCCCTGGGGCGCGAAGGCCCAGCCGTGGTATGGGCAGACCAGCTCTTCGTTGCACACCCGCCCCAGGGAGAGCGGCGTGCCGCGATGCGGGCAGCGGTCGTGGGCGGCGGCCAGCACGCCGGCCGCGGTGCGCCAGACCACGATGTCGCGGCCCAGCGCCCGCACCGGCAGCAGACCGCCCGCAGGCAGGTCGGCCGCCCCTGCCACCGGCAACCAGAGGGTGTCTTCGGTCACCGGTGGGCAGCGATCGGGAGATCCGGCAAGAGCGCGCGGTTACTTGCCCGCGGGCACCTTGCCATCGACGCCCTTGACGTAGAAGTCGATCTTGTCCTTCCACTCCTGCGAGGCCTTCTCGCCCTTGGGCAGGCGCTCCTTGCCGGCGTTGTCGACCACCGGGCCGGTGAAGGGATCGAGCGAACCCGCCTTGATGCCGTCGAGCGCTTCCTGGGCCTTCTTGCGAGCGGCCTCGGGAATGATCTCGTTCATCTTGATGACGTCGTTCTGGCCCTCGGGCTTGCCCCAGATGGTGCGCTGCTCGCCCTTCCAGGAGCCGTCGATGACTTCCTTGACCGACTTCTTGTAGTACGGGCCCCAGTCGACGATGTTGCTGGCCAGGTGCGCCTTGGGGGCGTAGCTGCTCATGTCGCTGTCCCAGCCGAAGGCGAACTTGCCCGCCTTTTCGGCCGTCTGGAGCACCGCGGTGGAGTCGGTGTTCTGCAGCAGGACGTCGGCGCCCTTGTTGATGAGCTCCTGCGCCGCCGCGCCTTCCTTCTCGGGATCGAACCAGGTGTTCACCCAGACCACGCGGGTGCGGATCTTGGGATTGACGCTCTGGGCGCCCAGCGTGAAGGCGTTGATGTTGCGCAGCACCTCGGGGATCGGGAAGCTGCCGACGAAGCCCAGCGTGTTGGACTTGGTCATGCTGCCGGCGAGGATGCCGCTGACATAGGCATCGTGGTAGAAGCGGGCGTCGTAGACGCGCATGTTGGGGGCGGTCTTGTAGCCGGTGGCGTGCTCGAACTTCACGTCCGGGAACTCGCCGGCCACTTTCAGCATGGCGTCCATGTAGCCGAAGCTGGTGGCGAAGATCAGCTTGTTGCCCTGGCTGGCCAGATCGCGGATCACGCGCTCGCCGTCGGCGTAAGGCACCTTCTCGACGAAGGTGGTCTTGACCTTGTCGCCGAACTCCGCCTCGACCGCCTTGCGGCCCTGGTCGTGGGCGAAGGTCCAGCCGGCGTCGCCCACCGGGCCGATGTAGACCCAGGCCACCTTGAGAGCGGGCGGGGGCGGCGGTGCGGCCGGCGCCTCGGCCTTGGCGGGTGCCGGCGGCTCCTCCTTCTTGCCGCAGCCCGCGAGGGCGGCAACGGCGGCGAGGCCGGCAACGGTGAGCATGCGGCGCCTGAGGGCGCGGGAATTGCGATCGTCCATGAGCGAAATCTCCAGGGTGAGGGTGAGACCGGAACGGAAGAATTAAACCACTCGCGCTATGCGCCCGGGCGAAAAGGCTTGCCGAGCGAGGCCGGCATGTTCAGCCTGATGAACGACACATCGCGGCTGATCAGGGCCAGGACCACCACCGTGGCGAGGTAGGGAAGCATGGTGAGCAGGTGACTCGAGATCTCGACGCCCTGCGCCTGCAGGTTGAGTTGCAGCACGGTCACGCCGCCGAACAGATAGGCCCCGAGCATCACGCGCGCGGGGCGCCACGTCGCGAAGACCGTCAGCGCAAGCGCGATCCAGCCGCGCCCGGCCGTCAGGCCCTCGACCCACAGCGGCGCGGTGACCAGCGACACGTAAGCCCCGGCAAGCCCGCACAGCGCGCCGCCGACGCACACGGCCGCCAGACGGATCAGGCGCACCGGATAGCCAAGGGCATGAGCGGGCTCGGGATTCTCGCCGATCGCCTGCAGCAGCAGCCCGCCCCGGGTGCGGTACAGGAACCAGGCGGTGCCGGCGGCAAGCACGATGGCGAGATAGACCATGGGGTGGTGGCTGAACAGCGCCGGGCCCACGAGGGGCAGATCGGCCAGCCACGGCACCTCGTGGCTCTCGCGCGCCGACAGGGTGCGGCCGACCATCGAGACACCGAGAAATGCCGACAGCCCGTAACCGAACAGGCTCAGGGCCAGGCCGGTCGCGTACTGGTTGGTGTTGAGGAAGATGACGAACACGCCGAACAGCGCCGCCAGGCTCGCCCCCGCCAGCGCCGCGGCGGCGAAACCCAGGGTGTCGCTGCCGGTGTGGAACGACACCGCGAAACCGGCCAGCGCCGCGACCAGCATCATGCCCTCGGCGCCCAGATTGAGCACCCCGGCACGCTCGTTGACGAGCAGGCCGAGCGCGGCCAGCGCCAGCGTGGTGCCGCTGGCCAGGGCGGTGTTGATGAGCAGCGCGATCTCGTTCATGCGGCCGACCTCGGGCGGCTGTCCCAGCGCAGTCGCTGGTCGATGAAGGTGTCGCAACCCAGCAGGACGAGCAGCAGCAGGCCCTGCAGGACGCTGGCCATCGCGTTGGGCAGGCCCAGCCGCGACTGGGCGAGTTCGCCGCCGATCAGCATCAGCGAGAGCAGCACGCCGGCGGCGATGATGCCCAGCGGATGCAGCCGACCCACGAAACAGACGATGATGGCCGTGAACCCCAGCCCGGTGGACAGGTAGGGGCTGACATGGCGGATGGGGCCGGCCACCTCCATGGCACCGGCCAGACCCGCCAGCGCGCCCGAGAGCAGCAGCGACATCCAGAGCGCCGAACGCGACGAGAAGCCGCCGTAGCTGGCCGCCGCCGGGGCCAGACCGCCGACCTGGAGCTGGAACCCGCGGAAGGTGCGGAACTGGAACAGCAGCAGCACCACCGCCAGCAGCAGCGCGACCAGGAACCCGATGTGCAGCCGGGTGCGCTCGAGCAGAGCCGGCAGGTGCAGGCTGGCATGAAAGCTCGCCGACTGCGGCATGTTGAAGCCCTGGGGGTCTTTCCAGGGCCCGAAGACCAGCGTGTTGATGATCTGCTGCGCCACGTAGACCAGCATCAGGCTGACGAGGATCTCGTTGGCATTGAAACGGTCGCGCAGCAGCGCCACGAGCCCGGCCCACAGCATGCCGCCCAGCATGCCGGCGATGAGCACCAGGGGGACGCCGATCGCCCTGGGAAGCACCACGCCCTGCGTGGTCAGCCACAGGGCCACACCGCCGCCCGCCAGGCAGCCGAGCAGGAACTGTCCCTCGGCGCCGATGTTCCAGACATTGGTCCGGTAGCAGACCGCCAGCCCCAGCGCGATGATGATCAGCGGCGTGGCCTTGAGCAGCACCTCGCTGATCTGCCGCCGCGAGCCGATCGGATCGATGAAGATCACCCGCAGCCCGGCCACCGGATCCTTGCCCATGCCCACGAGGATCACGCCGGCCACCAGCGCGGTGATGAGCAGGGCGATCAGGGGCGACGCGAAGGTCATCGCGCGCGACGGGGTCGCGCGCACCTCAAGCCTGAACAAGGCCGCCTCCCGCGGTGGCGGCATCGGGCCACAGGCCCGACATCCAGGCGCCAATCTGCTCGACCGTGGCCTGCGCGATGGGCACGGAAGGCGAAAGCCTGCCGCCGGCGATCACCTGCAGGCGGTCGCTGAGTTCGAAGAGCTCGTCGAGCTCCTCGGAAACGACCAGCAGCGCGCAGCCGGCATCGCGCAGCGCGAGCAGTTCGGCCCGGATGCGCGCCGCCGCGCCGACATCGACGCCCCACGTCGGCTGGGCGACGATCAGCACCTTCGGCCCGGCGTCGATTTCGCGGCCGACGATGAACTTCTGCAGGTTGCCGCCCGACAGGCTGCGCGCCGGGGCATGCACCCCGGCGGTGCGCACGTCGAAACGATCGACGACCGCGCGGGCCATGCCGGCAATCCGGCCGAGCCGCAGCCAGCCGCCCCGACCGACCGTCTCGGGTCCGGACCGGGTGAGCAGCATGTTCTGCGCCAGCGACAGCGAAGGCACCGCGCCGCGGCCGAGCCGCTCCTCGGGCACGAAGTGCAGGCCACGCGAGCGCCGCCCGGCGGGATCGAGGGCGCCGACCGGCTCGCCGAAGAGCCGGACTCCTTCAGGGTCGGCGCGCCGATCCTCGCCGGCGAGCGCGGCGAGCAGCGGCTGCTGGCCACTGCCCGACACGCCGGAGATGCCGAGGATCTCGCCCTCGCGAACCTCGAGGCTGATGCCGTGCAGCGCCACGCCATGGCGGTCGGCTGCCGGCAGCGAGAGATCGCGCACCTCGAGGGCGACGCCGCCGCTGCGGGCAACCCGCGACGGCAGCGCCGGCAGCTCGGCGCCGATCATGAGCCGCGACAGACTGGCGTTGGTCTCGCCGGCGGGGTCGACCACGCCGGTGACCCGGCCGCCGCGCAGCACGGTGCAGCGATGGCACAGCGAGCGGATCTCGTCGAGCTTGTGGCTGATGTAGAGGATGCTGCAGCCGGTGGCGGCGAGCTTGCGCAGCGTGACGAAGAGCCTCTCGACCGCCTGCGGCATCAGCACCGAGGTGGGCTCGTCGAGAATCAGCAGCCGCGGCTCGGCCAGCAGGGCCCGCACGATCTCGACGCGCTGGCGCTCGCCCACCGACAGCGCGTGGACGGGCCGATCGGGATCGATCTCCTGGCCGTACTCGGCCGCCTTGTCGCGGATGCGGCGACTGATCTGCGGCATCGACTCGCCGGCAGGCAGACCCAGCGCCACGTTCTGGGCGACGGTCAGGGTCTCGAACAGCGAGAAATGCTGGAACACCATGGCCACGCCCAGCGCACGCGCCTCGTGGGGTGTGCGCACCCGCACCGACTGGCCGTCGATGAGCACCTCGCCGCCGTCGGGGCGCACCGCGCCGTAGACGACCTTCATGAGGGTGGACTTGCCGGCGCCGTTCTCGCCGAGCACCGCGTGGATCTCGCCCGGTGCCACCGTCAGCGACACGCGGTCGTTGGCGAGGACCCCGGGGTAGCGCTTGGAGATCTCGCGTAGCTCGAGTCGGGGGGCGGTCATGGGCAGGATGGGGGGCTCAGCGCAGGCCAGCGGCAACGCGGCGCACCTGCTCGCGCAGCCAGCGGCAGGCCGCCGAGCGCTGGGTGCGATCGTGCCACAACTGGTAATACCTGAGCCCGGGCATCGCCACCGGGCAGGGCACGATGCGCACCGGCAGCGCCCCGGTAAAGCGGGCGCAGAACAGCCGGCCGGTGGTGAGGACCAGCAGCGATCCGGCGACCATGGCCGGGGTGAGCGCGAAGTGCGGGCACCGCACCCCTATACGCCGACGCAGCCCCGACTGCGCAAGCAGCTCGTCGATGACCCCCAGCGCTCCCGGGTAGGCCGGCGTGGGCGCGATGTGCTCGCAGGCGAGGTACTTGTCGAGCGTCCAGCCGCGGCGCGGCGCAGGATGGTCCTGCGCCACCAGGCAGACGATCTCGTCCTGGAACAGCCGCCCGATGTGCAGGTCGGAGGGCGGGCGCAGCCAGTTGCCCACGACCAGATCGAGCTCGCCGGCGGCGAGCCGCTGGCGGTAGTCGGCATCGGCGGTCAGGGGCGCGATCTCGAGGCTGGCGAGCGGCGCCTGCGCCTTGATCTGGGTGACGAGCTGCGGCAGGAACGAGGGGTCGAGGAAGTCGCTGGCCGCGATGCGAAACACCCGGTCGGTGGTGGTGGGCGAGAACGCCCCGTGCGCGTCGCCGCCGAACAGCCGCCGCGCGGCGGCCAGCACCTCGGCGGCCGGCGCGAGCAGCGCGCGCCCGGCCTCGGTGGGCACCATCGCGCGGCCGGCGCGCACCAGCAGCGGATCGCCGGTGAGCTCGCGCAGCCGCGCCAGCGCCGCGCTGACGGCCGGCGCGTGCATGCCGTGACGGATCGCGGTCTGGGAGACGCTGTGGGTGACGAGCAAGGTATGCAGGATCTCGACGAGGTGGAGATCGATCCTGCTCAGCGACGACGGCTTTGCCATACGGTTATCCTTAGCCCAGAGCCAAGAGAAATCATAACGATGCCCGCCTGCCTCGGCCTATCGTCGGCCCTGCAGCCGCCACGCCGAGCGCGGCGCCGTCCTGCCGAGCCCCGCCGATGACCCTGCCCGTCCGTCCCTTGCGTCTGCTGCGCGGCCTGCGCGAGACGCGCATCGATCGCGTCGACCCCGACGCGATGCTGCTCGACTGGCTGCGCGCCGGCGGTGGCCACGGCACCCGCGAGGGCTGCGCCGAGGGCGACTGCGGCGCCTGCACGGTCGTGGTCGGCGAACTCGACGGCGAACGCCCGGTGCTGCGGGCGGTCAACAGCTGCATCCGGCCGTTGTCGTCGGTCGATGGCTGTGCGGTGTTCACGGTCGAGGACCTGGCCGCGCCCGACGGCGCCCTGCACCCGGTGCAGCAGGCCATGGTCGATCACCATGCCTCGCAGTGCGGCTTCTGCACGCCAGGCTTCGTGATGTCGCTGTTCGCCCTCTACCACGCCGATGGCGGCCCGCCTGGCGCGCTCAGCCGCGAGCAGGCGCAGGCCGCCGTCTCGGGCAACCTGTGCCGCTGCACCGGCTACCGGCCCATCATCGATGCCGCTCGGGCTCTGCCCGCCATGCCGCCGCGGCCCTTCGACTTCGCGGCGCTGGCCACCGGGCTGGCCGCCCTGCGCGACGACTCGGGCGCCCGGTTCGAAGGCCCCGGCGGCACGATCTGGCGCCCGGCCACGCTCGCCCAGGCCCTGGCGTGCCGGGCCGCGCGGCCCGATGCCCTGGTGGTTGCCGGCGCCACCGACGTGGGACTGTGGATCAACAAGCAGCACCGCCGGCCGGCCGAAACCCTCGACCTCGGCGGCGTGGCCGAGCTGGCGGCCATCACCCGCGACGCCGAAGGCCTCACCGTGGGCGCTGGCGCCCGCCTCACCGAGGCCTTCGCGGCGCTCGCCGCCGATCACCCGGCCGTCGCGGGCTTTCTCGAGCGCTTCGCCGGCCGGCCGGTGCGCAACGCCGGCACGCTGGGCGGCAATGTCGTCAACGGCTCGCCGATCGGCGACTCGATGCCGCTGCTGATCGCGCTGCAGGCCCGCCTGGTGCTCGCGAGCGCGCGCGGCCGCCGCGAGGTGCCGATCGACGGCTTCTACACCGGCTACCGCCGCACCCTGCTGCAGCCCGACGAGCTGCTGCTGGCCATCCGCATCCCGCCCGCGCCGCCCGGGCTGCAGGTGCGCGCCTGGAAGGTCTCCAAGCGCTTCGAGGACGACATCTCGGCCGTGTGCGTTGCCCTGGCCATGCGCCGCGAGGCCGGGCGCATCGTGCACGCGCGCATCGGCGTGGGCGGCATGGCGGCCGTGCCCAGCCGCGCGCCGCGCACCGAGGCCGCGCTCGAGGGCGCGCCCTGGTCGCTCGCCACCCTCGAGGCCGCGGCGCGGCAGCTGCGCGACGAGTTCACGCCGCTCTCCGACATGCGGGCGAGCGCGGGCTACCGCCGCGCCGTGGCCGGCAACCTGCTGCTGCGCCTGTGGCACGAAACCGAGGCGACATCGCCGCCGCTGCA
>JBILUW010000288.1:0-4808 GCA_044370795.1 Burkholderiaceae bacterium | reverse complement strand
GCCCCGGGGCGCGGATCGAGGCTGCGTATGAGCGCCTGCGCCTCGCGCAGGGCGTCGTCGTCGCAGTGCAGCAGGCGCTTGAGTCGGGCGAAGTCCTTGGCCGCGAGCAGCGGCAGGTGCGCGTCGACGATTGCGCGCGCCAGCGCCATCGTGGTGCCGCCGCCGCCGGGCAGATCGAGCGCCCGCGCTGCGAGCTGCAGGCGCAGGCACTCGCCGAGATCGCGCGCGCCCACGCCGACCGGATCGAAGCTCTGCAGCAGCTTCAGCGCGGTGGCCAGCTGTTCGGGCTCGATGTCGACGGATTCGGGCAGCAGTTCAGCCAGTTCCTCGAGCGTGCCGTCGAGGAATCCGTCATCGTCGAGGTTGTCGATCAGGAATTCGACCAGCGCCCGGTCGAGCCGTGTGGCCCGCGTGCCGGCGAGCTGCGCGGCCAGGTGGTCGCGCAGCGTCCGGCCCGAGCTGGCCAGCTGCGGCACGGCACGATCGTCGCCTTCGTCCTCGCCGCCGCGGCCCGATCCCTCGCCCGACCATTCCCCCGACCAGGATGCCTCGCCGCCGTCGTCCCAGCCGTCATCGCCGCCCCGGTCGCGGGTCTCGCCGTCCTGGTCACCCGCCGGGCGGGGGGTTTCGAGGCCGGCGTCGCGCTGCGCGGACGACTGGGCGCTGCCGGCACCGTCGAGCCGCACCGCCGCCAAGAACGGATCGTCGAGGCGTTCGAGCAGCGGGTTGTCGGCGAGGATCTGGTCGAGCTCCTGGTTGAGTTCGAGCGTGGAAAGCTGCAGCAGCCTGATCGACTGCTGCAGCTGCGGCGTCAGCGCGAGATGCTGACTGAGCTTGAGCTGGAGGGATGTCTTCAAGGATGAATGGCGATGCGGCCCGGTAACGACCGCAACGCCCGGCGCGAGTGAATCCGGATTTACATCCGGAAGTGCTCGCCCAGATAGACGCGGCGGACGCTTTCGTCGGCGATGAGGTCGACCGGGCGGCCGGAAGCAAGAACAGTACCCGCGTTGATGATATACGCGCGGTCGCAAATGCCAAGGGTTTCGCGGACGTTGTGATCGGTGATCAGCACGCCGATGCCGCGTTCCTTGAGGAAACGCACGATGCGCTGGATCTCGATGACCGCGATCGGGTCGACCCCGGCGAAGGGCTCGTCGAGCAGGATGAAGCGCGGCGAGTTCGCGAGCGCGCGCGCGATCTCGACCCGGCGCCGCTCGCCGCCGGACAGCGACATCGCGGCGTTGTCGCGTATGCCCGCGATCTGGAGGTCGTCGAGCAGCACCGAGAGCCGCCGGTCGATCTCGTCGCGGCCGATGGGGCGACCATCGGGGCCTGGCTGCAGCTCGAGCACCGCGCGGATGTTTTCCTCGACGGTCATCTTGCGAAAGACCGACGCCTCCTGGGGCAGATAGGACAGACCGATGCGCGCGCGGCGGTGGATGGGCAGCCGCCCGATGGGGCGGCCGTCGAGTTCGATCAGGCCGGCATCGCAGGGCACCAGCCCCACCAGCATGTAGAAACAGGTGGTCTTGCCGGCGCCGTTGGGCCCGAGCAGGCCGACGACCTCGCCGCTGCGCACCTCGAGCGATACGTCGCGCACGACCGCCCGACCGGCGTAGACCTTCATGAGGTGGCTGGCCGCCAGGCGGCTGCCCGAGCCGGCGGCCGGCGCGGGCGACGCGGGCTCGTTCATCAGGGCCGGACTGCCGTGCCGGTGGCGGGACGCAACGGCACCGGCGCGGGCGCCGCGGCGGGCGCGCGCTGCTCGGTGCGCGGCTGGATGACGACCCGAACCCGGCCGCTGGGGTTCTCGGCGGTGGCCCCTCGGGCGCCTCCGCCATCGACGGTGAAGACCTCGCGCCGGCCGTCGTAGACGATCACGCTGCCGTGAACCTCGTCGGTGACCCGCTCGCCCTCGAGGCGCTTGAGCTGCGCGCGTTCGAGAAACCGGACGGTTTCGGTCTTGCCGTCGTACTCGAGCTGCTGCGCGCGGCCCTGCACGAAGAGCTCGCCGCCGTCGCGCTTCTGGCGGAAGGTGGCCGGATCGCCGGTGGCGACGGCGTACTGGTAGCCCTCGGCATCCTGGCGCATGACGATGCGCTCGGCGCGGATCACGAGCGTGCCCCGGGTGAGCGTGACCTTGCCGGCGAAGACGTTGGTCTGGCGCACGTCGTCGTAATGCATCGCGTCGGCCTCGATCTGGGTGGGCTTGTCGCGATCGGCCCGCTCGGCCCGCGCCGCGCCCGGTCCGAGCGCCACGAGCGTGAGCGCCAGCAGGCAGGCTGCATGGTGCCGCAGCGGGGCGCGTGGCCAGCGCCGGGGCGTTGCGCCGGCGAGCAGCCGCTGACGCCGGACGGCCGGCTGCTGAGGAGCGCTCATGGGGAGGAGGGTGAGGGTAGCGCGCGGGAGTTGCCGGGACCGACCCAGAGACCCCGCACGCTGCCGAACAACTGGAGGGTGCGGGCCGGATTATTGAATTCCATGCCGACGCCCGTCAACACGGACGCGCCCTGCTCGATGCGCACGGGCCGATCGGTTCGCGCGATCTCGCGGCCGTTGTAGAGCACCACGGCGTCGGTGCTCAGGCGCAGCGATGCCGAGCCCGCGGTTGCGGCGCGGGTGAGGACCACGTTGCCCTCGAGCAGGGTTTCGTCGCTGCGGCCCTGCGCCCGGCCGCGCTCTGCCGACAGCGTCACTCGCGGGCGGCCCGGGTCGAGGCTCACGAGCACGGGGCGGGTGATCACGCTGCTGTCGTCGGCCGGGAAGTGTTCGAGCCGTTGCGCCGACATCCGGAAGGTCGGGTCGCCGCGTTCATCGAGCCGCGTCAGCGAGAAGCGCTCGACGAAGTAGTCGGGTTCGTCGGGCTGGCGCAGCCGCGGGCCCGCGGCCTCGTCGAGCCCGGCCCTCTCGGCCAGAAACGCGGTGAAGGCGGCGAGGGCGGCCAGCGCCAGAACCGATAGCAGCGCTGCGATGCGATCACGCCGTTGGAATCGCACGTTCGGGCGCCCGGTTTCAGGCCGGCGGTGCCGGCGAGTCGGCCTGGCTGAGCCAGATGCGGCGCATCGGCTCGAGCAGGCCGCGACAGCCCAGCCACCAGTGGGCGAACTCGCGCACCGCGCCGCGGCCGCCGGGGCTGGCCGCCACCCAGTGCGCCTGTGCGCGCACCGCCTCGTCGGCGTCGGCGGGCGCCAGCGCCAGCCCGGCGATGGTCATCGCCGGCAGATCGGGCCAGTCGTCGCCCATGAAGGCGACCGCCTCCAGGGGGATGGCCAGCTCGGCGCACAGCGCGCGCAGCGTTGCTGCCTTGTCGCCCGCCGCCTGCCGCACGTGCGCGATCCGCAGTTCGGCGGCGCGCCGCTCGACGATGTCGGAGCGGCGTCCGGTGATCAGTGCGATCTCGAGCCCTGCCTGCCGCAGCAGCGTGATGCCGAAGCCGTCGCGCACCGAGAATGCCTTCATGGCCTCGCCCCCGGGTCCGATGAAGATCGAGCCGTCGGTGAGCGTGCCGTCGACGTCCAGCGCCAGCAGTCGCAGGTGCTGCGCGCGCTCGGCGGCCGGGGGCGCGCTGGCAGGATGATGGCCGGTGATCATGGCGGGCGGCGAGGCGGTGCGGGTCGCGCCGCTTCAGACGATGCGCGCGGCGAGCAGATCGTGGATCTGCAGGGCGCCGACCAGCCGGTCCTCGCCGTCGAGCACCAGCAGCTGCGTGATCCGGCGGGCCTCCATCCGCTGCACCGCCTCGGCGGCGAGGGCCTGTGGCCCGATGGCCGCCGGGTCGCGCGTCATGACGTCGTCGATGCGCAGCCGTCGGATGTCCCCGTCCTGCTCGAGCAGGCGACGCAGATCGCCGTCGGTGAAGATGCCCAGCGCGCGGCCTGCGCCGTCGACCACCGCGACCATGCCCAGGCGCTTGCGCGTGATCTCGAGGATGGCCTCGCCCAGCGAGGCGCCCGGCGCCACCGTGGGCAGGGCATCGCCCTGGCGCATCACGTCGGCCACCCGCGTGAGCAGGCGCCGGCCGAGCGCGCCGCCCGGGTGCGAGGAGGCGAAGTCGTCGGGGCCGAAGCCGCGGGCCTCGAGCAGGGCCACCGCCAGCGCATCGCCCAGGGCCATGGCTGCCGTGGTGCTCGCGGTGGGAGCCAGGTTCAGCGGGCAGGCCTCGCGAGCCACGGCCGCATCGAGGTGCACGTCGGCGAGCTGCGCCAGCCGCGAAGCCGGGTCGCCGGTCATGGCGATGAGCCGGGCTCCGCGGCGCTTGACCAGCGGCACGATCGCGAGCAGCTCCTCGGTGCTGCCCGAGTTCGAGAGTGCCAGCACCACATCGTCGGCGATCACCATGCCGAGGTCGCCATGGCTGGCTTCGGCCGGGTGCATGAAGAACGAAGGCGTGCCGGTGGACGACAGCGTGGCGGCGATCTTGCGGCCGACGTGCCCGGACTTGCCGATGCCGCTGACGACCACCCGTCCGCGGCACGCCAGCAGCAGCTCGCACGCCCGCGCGAAGCCATCGCCCAGGCGGTCGGTGAGAGCGGCGATGGCGTCGGCCTCGATCTGAAGGACCTCGCGCGCCCGGGCGAGCAGCGCGCCGGCCCGCCCGGCGGCAGCGCCGGATGCTTCGGCGCGCTTCGCGCCGGCCGATAGAATGGTGCCGGTCATCTGGTCGAGTATAGCGTCGGGGGAGCAAGGCCTGCCCGCGGGCCCTGTGCCGCCGCCTGTCTTCGCGCCGCTCTCCTGACACCACCGGAAGCCGCCTCTTGATCTCCTCCCTCGAACTCGCGCTGGTGCTGCTGTCGGCCTCGGTGGTC
>JBILUW010000286.1:0-4877 GCA_044370795.1 Burkholderiaceae bacterium | reverse complement strand
AAGCGGGTCCTGCAGATCGGCTGCGATCCCAAGCACGACAGCACCTTCACGCTGACCAAGAAGCTCATGCCCACCGTCATCGACGCTCTCGAGTCGGTCGATTTCCACCCCGAGGAGCTGCGCGTCGAGGACTTCGTCTACGAGGGCTACAACGGCGTCATGTGCGTCGAGGCCGGCGGGCCGCCCGCCGGCACCGGCTGCGGCGGCTATGTGGTCGGCCAGACCGTCAAGCTTCTCAAGGAGCACCACCTGCTCGAGGACACCGACGTCGTGATCTTCGACGTGCTCGGCGACGTGGTGTGCGGCGGATTCGCCGCGCCGCTGCAGCACGCCGACCGCGCTCTGATCGTCACGGCCAACGACTTCGACTCGATCTTCGCGATGAACCGCATCGTCCAGGCGATCGGCGCCAAGGCCAAGAACTACAACGTGCGTCTCGGCGGCGTGATCGCCAACCGCAGCCGCGACACCGACCAGATCGACCGCTTCGCGGAGCGGGTCGGCCTGAACCGGATGGCGCACTTCCCCGACCTCGACGTCATCCGCCGCAGCCGGCTGAAGAAGTCGACGCTGTTCGAGATGGAGCCATCGCCCGAGCTCGAGGCGGTCCAGAAGGAATACCTGCGGCTGGCCGCGGCCCTCTGGGCGGGCACCCCGGCGCTTGCGCCGCAGGCGCTGAAGGACCGCGAGATCTTCGACCTGCTCGGCTTCGACTGAGCGCGCACCGACAGTCATCGAAAGCACGGCCCCCATCATGCGGACAGCCACCTACCAACAGCGCCGAGGTCAGATCGAACACTACTTCGATCGGACCGCCGCGCGCGCCTGGGAAACCCTGACCTCCACCGCGCCGGTCGGCCGCATACGCGCGACCGTGCGGGCCGGGCGCGACCGCATGCGCGGCACGCTGCTGTCGTGGCTGCCCGAGGATCTCGCCGGAGCGCGCATCCTCGATGCCGGTTGCGGCACGGGCGCCCTTGCGGTCGAGGCGGCCCGGCGTGGGGCGCGGGTGCTGGCAATCGACCTGTCGCCGGCGCTGGTCGACGTCGCCCGGCGGCGGATCGCGGCGCTGCCTGATGCGGCGCTGCTGCTCGATCGCATCGAACTGCGCAGCGGCGACATGCTCGATCCGGCTCTCGGTGGCTTCGATCACGTGGTCGCCATGGATTCGCTGATTCATTACGAGGCCCCCGATGCGGTCCGCTGCCTCGGGGCGCTGGCGCCGCGCACGGGCGGCACGATGGTCTTCACCTTCGCTCCGAGCAGCCCGGCGCTGGCGCTGATGCACTCGGTGGGCAGGCTGTTTCCGCGGGCTGACCGCGCGCCCTCGATCAGGCCGGTTGCCGAGGCCAGGCTGCGCGCGCATGTTTCGGGGCTGGCCGATCTCGAAGGCTGGCGCATCGCCCGCAGCGCGCGCGTCGCCAGCGGCTTTTACACCTCGCAGGCCATGGAGCTCGAGCGGGCATGAGTGCCAGCGGCCGTCAGCCGGCGGGTGTGCGGATGATCCAGGCCTGGGCGCGCCTGGGCCCGCAGTATCTGCCTTTTGCCGACGCCGCAACCGACAGTCTGCCTCTCGGGCGCCTGATCCGGCTCTCGCTGTTCCAGGTCTCGGTGGGGATGGTGACGGCACTGATCGTCGGCACGCTCAACCGCGTGATGATCGTCGAGCTCGGCGTGGCCGCATGGCTGGTCGCGCTGATGGTGGCCTTGCCCCTGCTCGTGGCACCGCTGCGGGCGTTCACCGGGTTTCGGTCCGACACGCATCGCTCGGCCTTCGGTTGGCGCCGCGTCCCGTTCATCTGGACGGGCACCATGCTGCAGTTCTTCGGGCTGGCCATCATGCCCTTCGCGCTACTGGTCCTGTCGGGCAAGGGCGCGGTCCCGGTGCCCGCATGGTTCGGCTCGGCAGCGGCAGCCTTCGCGTTCCTGGTCGTGGGTCTCGGACTGCAGACCGCTCAGACCACCGGGCTTGCGCTGGCTACCGACCTTGCCGATGACGCGACCCGGCCTCGCGTCGTCGCTCTGATGTACGTGATGCTGCTCGTCGGCATGGTGGGCAGCAGTTTCGCCTTCAGCCTGCTCCTTGCCGAATTCAGTCCGCAGCGCCTCGTGCAGGTGGTCCAGGCCGCGGCGCTGGTGGTCCTGGGCCTCAATGGTGTCGCTCTCTGGAAGCAGGAGGCGCGAGATCCGGCGCGCGCTGCCGCCGTGCGCAACCAGCCCCAGCCGGCGTTCATGCCCGCCTGGCGGCGGTTCATCCGCAACGGACGCGCGCGCCGCTTCCTGTGGTCGGTCGGGCTTGGTACCGCTGCCTTCAACATGCAGGACATCGTGCTCGAGCCCTACGGTGGCGAGATCCTGGGGCTGACGGTCGGGCAGACCAGCGCGCTCACCGCCTTGCTCGCGACTGGTTCACTTGCCGGCTTCGCGCTGTCGGCGCGCCAGCTTGCGGCAAGCGCCGATCCGCTGCGCCTGGCCGCCTACGGCGCGGTAGCAGGCCTGCCGGCGTTTTCGGCGGTGCTCTTCGCGGCGCCGCTCGAGGCGCCCTGGCTGTTCCGCCTTGGCGCCTTCGGCATCGGACTGGCCGGCGGCATCTTCTCGGTCGGGACGCTGTCGGCCGCCATGCGCATGGAACAAGGCGAGTTCGTCGGCCTCGCGCTCGGCGCCTGGGGCGCCGTGCAGGCAACCGCCGCTGGCCTGTCGGTGGCCGCCGGTGGCGCATTGCGCGATCTGGTTTCGGGTCTTGCCTCCCGCGGGGGGCTGGGGGAGGCGCTGGTCGGGCCGATTGCCGGCTACAGCGTCGTCTATCACCTGGAAATGCTGCTGCTGTTCATCACCCTGGTTGCGATCGGACCCCTTGCGGGCAGACGATCGGCAGCCCCTCGCACGACCGGCAGGTTCGGGCTGTCCGATCTGCCAGGTTAGCCGCTTCAATCGAGACGATAGGAGGAGTCATCATGGAATTCGGTGCATTCACCGGCTACATCGATCTGGCGCAGGTGCTGCTCTACCTCTTCTGGATCTTCTTTGCCGGTCTGATCTATTACCTGGTTCGCGAGAACCACCGGGAAGGCTATCCGATGGAATCCGACAGCCTCGGTACCGCGACCATTCGCGGCTGGCCGATCCCGTCGCCCAAGACCTTCAAGCTGGCCGACGGTCACGAGGTGACGGTTCCCGACCTGCAGCGCGGCGAGCCGGCTTTCTCGGCAGCCTCGACGGGCGCATCACCCGGGTCGCCGATCGAGCCCAAGGGCGACCCGATGCTCGCGGGCGTCGGGGCCGGCGCCTGGTCCAACCGCGCCGACAAGCCCGACCTCACGGCCCACGGGACCGTCAAGATCGTCCCGCTGCGCGTCATCCCGGCGTACGGGGTCTCCGACAACGATCCCGACCCGCGCGGCAAGCCCGTGCTCGGCGCGGACGGCAAGCAGGCCGGCACCGTCCGTGACATCTGGCTCGATCAGTCCGAGATGCTGTTCCGCTACCTCGAGGTCGAGACGAGCGCCGAGCTCGGCGCCCGCCGGGTGCTGCTGCCGATACCCTTCGCCCGAATCCGGCGTGACCGCATCGAGGTCAACTCGATCATGGCGCGCCACTTCGCCCAGGTGCCAGCCACCCGCAAGCCCGACGAAGTCACGTTCCTCGAGGAAGACCGGATCAGCGCCTTCTATGGCGGGGGCACGCTGTATGCCGAGCCCAAGCGCAGCGAGCCTCTTCTCTGAACGGTGCCGGCATGAACATCCCAGGCCATCGGCACGAGCATGAACTCGAGCCCCAGTACGGACTTCCGGAGCGCCTGCCGTCCGGCGAGCGGATCCTCTGGCAGGGTTCGCCCGACGCGAAGGCTCTGGCCCTGAGCGCCTTTCACCTGCGCAAGCTGCTGCTGTATTTCGGCGTGCTGCTCGCTCTGCGGGGCGGTTTCGTCGTCGCTGATGGTGGCGATCTGGCGTCGGCGCTCTCGGCGCTGCTGTGGCCCGCGCTGCTTGCTGGCGCGGCGCTGGCGGCGGTTGCTTTGCTCGCCTGGCTGACGGCACGCACGACCGTCTACACGCTGACCGACCGGCGTGTGGTGATGCGCATCGGCATCGTGCTCACGCTTGCCTTCAATCTTCCGCTTGCCCGTATCGCATCGGCCGGTCTGCGCAGCGGAGCCGATGGTTGCGGTGACATCGTTCTCGGTCTGGCCGGCACCGACCGTATCGCGTGGTTGCAACTGTGGCCGCATGCGCGCCCGTGGCGTCTGACCCGTCCCGAGCCGATGCTGCGCGCCGTCCCGGATGCGGCTTCGGTCGCAGCCGCCCTCTCGGCAGCCTGGTCGAAGGCCACCGGCGTCGAGCTGCGCCCCGCCGAGCCCGCCGTCGCCTCCGGTGCGGCGCCGGTGCTGCAGCCGAGCCCGACATGAGCGCGAGCTCCCGCCCGCTCGGCGCGCAGCCGGCGCCCGACAGTTTTCCGCGATGGTTCCTGTACGGCGCCGGCGGGTTGATCCTGGTCTCACTGCTCAGCGTCGCACTCGTGCGGATCACCGGCAACGGTCCCGATCAGCGGGCCGCGCCGGCTGTGCAGGAGCGGCCGCTCCGCTTTACCGACCGGCCGGACGGCGGCATCGCGGTGGTCGACGCCACCACGGGGGCGCTGGTTGCCGACATCCACGGCGAGCAGGGCTTTCTGCGCGGCGCGCTGCGCGCTCTTGCCCGCGAGCGCAAGTCGCGCGGACTCGGCAGTGAGCAGCCGTTTCAGCTGATTGCACGCACCGACGGCCGCCTCACCCTGGCCGATCCGGCAACCGGCCAGCGCATCGATCTCGAGTCCTTCGGAGCGGCCAACGCAGGAGCCTTCGCGGCGCTGCTCGGCCCCTCCTCCCGCTGAAAGGCCAAGCA
>JBILUW010000063.1:0-16832 GCA_044370795.1 Burkholderiaceae bacterium | reverse complement strand
CTGTGCCTCTACATCGACGGCGAATTCGTCAAGGGCGGCGGCCGCCGCGAGCAGGACGTCGTCGATCCGGCCACCGGCCAGGTGATCGCCAGGCTGCCGCACGCCACCCGTGAAGACCTCGACCGCGCGCTGGCCGCCGCGCAGCGCGCCTTCGAGAGCTGGAAGAAGAGCTCGCCGCTGGAGCGCAGCCGCATCCTGCGCAAGGTTGCCGAGCTCACCCGCGAGCGGTCCAAGGAGATCGGCCGCAACATCGTGCTCGACATGGGCAAGCCGCTGGCCGAGGCGATCGGCGAGGTGGTGTCGTGCTCCGAGCACTGCGAGTGGCACGCCGAGGAGTGCCGGCGCATCTACGGCCGCGTGATCCCGCCGCGCCTGCCCAACGTGCGCCAGATGGTGCTGCGCGAACCCATCGGCGTGTGCGCCGCCTTCACGCCCTGGAACTTTCCCTACAACCAGGCCATCCGCAAGATCGCCGCGGCCGTGGGCGCCGGCTGCACCATTGTCATCAAGGGCCCCGAGGATGCGCCCAGCGCCGTGGTGGCCATCGCCCGCATGTTCCACGACGCCGGCCTGCCCCCGGGCGTGCTCAACCTGGTCTGGGGCGTGCCGGGCGAGGTGTCCGAGTACCTGATCAAGTCGCCGATCGTGCGCAAGGTCTCGTTCACCGGCTCGGTGCCGGTGGGCAAGCAGCTCGCCGCGCTTGCCGGCTCGCACATGAAGCGCGTGACGATGGAGCTCGGCGGCCACTCGCCGGTCATCGTCTTCGACGACGCCGACATCGACCGCGCCTGCGACCTGCTGGTGGGCTTCAAGTTCCGCAACGCCGGCCAGGTCTGCGTGTCGCCCACCCGCTTCTACGTGCAGGAGAAGGCCTACGACCGCTTCGTCGAGCGCTTCATCGCCAAGACCCGCGAGCTCAAGGTGGGCTCGGGCCTGGAGGCCGACACCAAAATGGGCCCGCTCGCCCACGACCGCCGGCTGCCGGCGATGGTGCAGTTCATCGAGGACGCGCGCGCCCGCGGCGGGCGCATCGAGGTTGGTGGCGAGCGGCTGGGCGAGATCGGCAACTTCTTCGCGCCCACGGTCATCACCGGCGTGCCCGATGACAGCCTGGTCATGACCTCCGAGCCCTTCGGCCCGATCGCGCCCTTCGCGCCCTTCAAGGACGTCGACGAGGTGCTGCGCCGCGCCAACGCGCTGCCCTACGGCCTGTCGTCGTACGCCTTCACCACCTCCACGAAGAACGCGCTCGCGGTGCAGAACGGTCTGGAGTCGGGGATGGTCAACATCAACCACTTCGGGCAGGCGCTGGCCGAGACGCCGTTTGGCGGCATCAAGGACAGCGGCATCGGCAGCGAGGGCGGCACCGAAACCTTCGACGGCTACCTGAACACCAAGTTCGTCACCCAGATGGACTGAGCGCGGGCCGCAATCGGGCCGCGGCAAGATCGTTGCGTACGCAACATTTTCGACAAGACATGACGTCTCGCTGCGCAAGGCCGCGCGTCGCGGCGCCCGGTCCGGCCGCGCTGCTGCTGGCGCTCGCCCTGGCGCTGGGGGCCTGCGCCCCGATGCCGGTGCCCGACGACCGGCCGCGCGCCTCCCATCACCTGCCCGACGGCTACGCCAACAGCGATGGCACGCGGGTCAACAAGCCGCTGTCGGAGCTGTTGCGCTGGTGGTGGTCGCGCCGCGATCTCGACCTCGATGCGCTGGTCGCCCCCGAGCGCATCGCCGCGGCGTGGCGCGCCCTGCCCGACGCCTGGCGCGCGGCCGATGCCCCCTGGCGGCTGCTGCCGGTGGCCCACGCCGCCGCGCCCGAACCGCCTCCCCGCGTGCTCTGGCTGGGTCATGCCACGCTCTATCTCGAGGTCGGCGGCCTGCGCGTGCTCACCGACCCGCACTTCTCGGAGCGCGCCTCGCCGGTGCCCTGGCTGGGCGGCCCGAAGCGCCTGCACCCGGTGCCCGAGGAGGCGCGCCGCCTCGGCCGCATCGACGTCGTGCTGATCTCGCACAACCACTACGACCACCTCGATCTGCCCACGGTGCGCGAACTCGCCGGCCAGCCCGGCGGCTCGCCCCTGTTCCTGGTGCCGCTCGGGGTCGATGCCTGGATGCGCGAGCAGGGCATCGACAACGTGAAGGCCTTCGACTGGTGGGAGCGCCATGCCGTGGGCGAGGCGGTCTTCCACTTCGTGCCGGCGCACCACTGGAGCGGCCGCGGCCTGTGGGATCGCAACCGCACGCTGTGGGGCGGCTGGGTGCTGAGGCATCCAGCGCTGCGCTTCTACTTCGCCGGCGACACCGGCTGGACCGACGACATCGCCGAGATCGGTCGCCGTCTGGGGCCGTTCGATCTTGCTGCCCTGCCGGTGGGTGCCTACGAGCCGCGCTGGTTCATGGCCGCGCAGCACGTCAATCCGCACGAGGCTGTGCGCCTGCACCAGGCCCTGGGCGGGCCGCTTTCCATCGGCATCCACTGGGGCACCTTCCAGCTCACCGACGAACCCTACGAGGCGCCCATCGAAGACCTGCGCGCGGCGCTGCGCGAGGCCGGCATCGCCGAGGAGCGCTTCCGGATGCTGGTGCCGGGGCAGGCGATCGCGTTTGGCGCGGGCCGGGCGCTGCGCTGACGAGCGGGCGCCGGGCGCCGGCTCACGCCGTGCTGCGCCCGAACATCACGCCGAAGCCCGCCACGTACTCGGGTATGGCCTGATAGTGGCGAAACTCGCAGGTGGCCGCGCCGCAGGCGGCGCGCGCGATCAGCCAGGTCTTGGATTCATGCGCCGACAGGCCCGCCTCGCGGGTGATGGCCTCTTCGTCCAGCGCCAGCAGGTCGGTGAGGCGGCCGCTTTCCAGCGCGTCGAGCCAGCGCGCATCCCACGCCGGATTGAGCGGCTTGTAGCGGGCGTCGCCCGCGGCCAGCGCCATGCCGTGGGCCATCACCCGCTGCTTGCGCACGCCGAAGGTGGCCGGGTCGGGGTCGCTGCGCACGGTGATGCGCTCGCGCACCGCCGGGTCGGGATGGTCGAGCGTGGGCACCGGCGGCTCGTGCGACAGCCCGCCGCTGCCGATCAGCAGGGTGCGCTGCGGCAGCGCATCGAGGAAGCGGCCGATCGCCTGACCGAGCGCCAGGCAGCGGCCGATCCGCGGAATGCCCGGCGGCGCCACCGCGTTCATGAAGAGCGGCACCACCGGCGGTGTGTCGAGCCCGCCCCAGAGCGCCTGCAGCGCCTGCGCGAAGCCATGGTCCACGCGCATGCGCCGCGACAGCGCGATGTCGAAGCCTTCGTCCATCAGGAAGGCGGCGAGCCCGAGGGCGGCGTCGGCATCGACCCGCAGCGCGCCGGCCGGCGTGTCCCAGTCGCCCACCGCGGTGGCCTGCGTGCCCAGGCAGAAGGGCGGCATCAGCTCGTTGAAGAAGCCGTGGTAGTGGTCGGGGCCGGCAATCACCACCAGCTCGGGGTCGAAGGCGAGCACTCGCGCGCGGGCGTCGGCAATCGCACCCTGCAGGGCCGCACCGACCTCGGGCGCGACCGGGTTCAGCCCGATGAGGGGCGAATGCGACAGGCCGAGGAAGGCGCGCGGCGCGGTGGCGTTCGCCCGGGGCGCAGCGTCCGCGGCGGACGAAACGGCGCGGTCGGCATCGCGTGCATTCATGACGTGGGCTCCTGGGAAACGCGCAGCGCGCGCGCGAAGGCGAGGGCGGTGGCGGAGATTTCCTGCGGCGAGCACAGCGCGCCGACGAAACGGTCGGGGCGCACGAACACCACCGACTTCGGCCAGCGCGCGAACCAGTCCTTCAGGCGGCTGGCGGGGTCGCCCACGCGGATGACGCCGCTGCGGGCGTCGGCCGCGTGCGCCATCTGCACGGCGGGGATCGCGCGCACGAACACCGTGCCCAGCCGCGCCAGGACGGCGTGCGCGTCGTCGCTCAGTCCGTAGGTGGGGTCGGTGCCCCAGGCGATGACGGCGAAGCCCGGACCCAGCACGTCGTCGAGACGCCGGGTGGCGCCGTCTTCGCACAGCACGCGCGGCTGGATGAACATGCGGCCCACCGGCGTGTCGGGCGGCACATCCAGCCCGTGCACCAGCCGCCCGACCAGCGATTCGCGCTTGTCGGCCATCAGCCCCAGCAGACGGCCCAGCGGATGGTCGCCCGCGCGCTCGAGCAGGCCGGCCAGCGGCGTGGCCTGCCGGGCCGGCTGCGGTGGCGCGGGCGCGACGATGGCGCCCTGCTCGTAGCGCGGCATCGGCTTGAAGCGCATCTCGACGACGTACTGCTTCCAGGCGGGCACGAGGTCGAGCACGCGGGTGAGGCTGTCGCGGGCGCGCGCCGCGGTGGCGCTCTCGGGCGAGAAGATGTCGCCGGCCACCTCCGAGAGATGGATCATGGCCCGGGCATGCGGCCGGCGCTCCTCGCCGTAGGTGTCGAGCAGGCCTTCGGTGGCCAGCCCGCGCGCGACCAGCGCGAGCTTCCAGCCGAGGTTGCTCGCATCGCGCAGCCCGCTGTTGTAGCCCTGGCCCTGCCACACCGGCATGATGTGCGCCGCGTCGCCGGCGAGCAGCACGCGCCCCATGCGGAATCGGTCGGCCAGGCGTGCGTTGTGGGTGTAGATGCGCAGCCGGATCGGGTCGACCGCGGCCGGCTCGGGCACGATGCCGGCGAGCAGCTTCGCCAGGTTCTCGGGCCGGGCGAGCGTCTCCTCGGTCTCGTCGGGCATCACCATGAACTCGAAGCGGCGGATGCCGTGCGGCAGCGCCGCCGACACCCAGGGCCGCTGCGGGTCGCAGTGCAGATAGATGTGCGGCGTGCCCAGCGGGTCGTTGCGCAGATCGATGACCACCCAGCGGTTGGGCTTGGTGCGGCCTTCGAAGCCCACGCCCAGGCTGCGCCGCACGAAGCTGTTGCCGCCGTCGGCGCCGACCAGCCAGCGCACCCGCAGCGCGCGGCGCGCCGGGCCGGCGTCGGGGGGCGCGGAGCCGTCGGGGGCCGCGCCATGCTGCGGCTCGCTGGCCTCGAGTTCGAGCGTGACCCCGTCGCCGTCCTGCGTGAAGCCGGCCAGCGCCTGCCCGAACAGCACCTGCACGCCCGGAAAGCGCGCGAGCCCCTCGTGCAGGATGCGATCGACCTGCGGCTGGATGAAGGCGTTGCGCCGCGACCAGCCGAACTCGTCGGTGCGCGGCTCGATCGAGGCGAAGCAGCGGCCGTCGGCGGTGGTGAAGCGCATCCAGTGATCGGGCGTGATGTGCGCCTGCACCCGCTCGGCCAGCCCCACCCCCTGCAGCGTGCGCAGCGACTCGTCGTCGATGCCGATCGCGCGCGGATAGTCGATCAGGCCCTCGAGGCGTTCGATCAGCCGCACCGAGACGCCGTGCGCGCCGAGGATGTTGGCCAGCGTGAGGCCGACCGGGCCGGCGCCCACGATGGCGACGTCGGCGTCGAAGGGGCCGGCCGCGGGCGGCCGCTCGGCGGCGAGGGCGTTCATGCGTTGCTCCGGGTGCGCGGAACGTGGCGGAGCGGTGTGGCAAATGCGGCCATGGCGTCAGTGGATCTCGGGGTCGCCGGTGGGTACCGCGGCCTGCTCGCCGAGGAAGTCGAAGTCGCAGCCCTCGTTGGCCTGGCTGACGTGCTTCAGGTAGAGCGCGCCGAAGCCGCGCGTGAAGCGCGGCGCGGGCGGCGTCCAGGCGGCGCGGCGGCGCGCGAGTTCGACCTCGTCGATCCGGAGTTCGAGGCGCCGGCCCGGCACGTCGAGCTCGATGAGATCGCCATCGCGCACCAGCGCGAGCGGCCCGCCGACGTGCGACTCGGGCGCCACGTGCAGCACGCAGGCGCCGTAGCTGGTGCCGCTCATGCGGGCATCCGAGATGCGCACCATGTCGCGCACGCCCTGCTGCAGCAGCTTGCGCGGGATCGGCAGCTGGCCCCACTCGGGCATGCCCGGTGCGCCCTGCGGACCGGCGCTGCGCAGCACGATCACCGAGTCGGCCGTGACGGGCAGGGCCGGATCGTCGATGCGCGCGGCCATGTCGTTGTAGTCGTCGAAGACCACCGCCGGGCCGGTGTGGCGCTGCAGATGCGCTTCCATGGCCGGCGGCTTGATCACCGCGCCGTCGGGCGCGAGATTGCCGCGCAGCACCGCCAGCCCGTCGCTGGCCACCAGCGGCTTGTCGCGCGGGCGGATCACCTCGGGGTTGTGCACGGCCGCGCCCTCGAGGTTCTCGGCCAGGGTGCGACCGTTGATGGTCGGCGCGTCGGTCTCGAGCAGGTCGGGGATGCGCGACAGCAGGCCGCGCAGCCCGCCCGCGTAGTAGAAGTCTTCCATCAGGAAGCGGCCCGAGGGCCGCACGTCGGCCAGCACCGGCGTGCCGCGCGCGAGTGCGTCGAATCGCTCGAGATCGAGCGCCACGCCGGCGCGCCGCGCCAGGGCGATCAGGTGCACGATGGCGTTGGTCGAGCCGCCCAGCGCGAGCACGGTGGTCACGGCATTGTGGATCGCGCGCGCATCGACGATGTCGCGGATGCACAGGTCTTCCCAGACCATGTCGACGATGCGCTTGCCCGACAGCGTGGCCATCTGCGCATGGCGCGCGTCGGGCGCCGGGATCGAGGCCGCGCCGGGCAGCGTGAGGCCCATCGCCTCGGTGGCGCTGGTCATGGTGGAGGCCGTGCCCATCGTCATGCAGTGGCCCGGCGAGCGCGCGATGCCTTCTTCCACCTCGCGCCAGTCCTGCTCGCTGATGTTGCCCGCGCGCAGTTCGGCCCAGTACTTCCAGGTGTCGCTGCCGCTGCCCAGGAAGCCGCCCTTGTAGTCGCCGCGCAGCATCGGCCCGGCCGGCACGAAGATCGCCGGCAGGTTCATCGACAGCGCGCCCATGATCAGCGCCGGGGTGGTCTTGTCGCAGCCGCCCATCAGCACGCAGCCGTCGGCCGGGTAGGAGCGCAGCAGCTCCTCGGTCTCCATCGCGAGCAGGTTGCGATAGAGCATGGTGGTGGGTTTCTGGAAGGGCTCCGACAGCGAGATGGCCGGCATCTCGACCGGAAAGCCGCCGGCCTGCCAGATGCCGCGCTTGACCTCCTCGGCGCGCTGCCGGAAGTGGGTGTGGCAGGGGTTGATCTCGCTCCAGGTGTTGATGATGGCGATCACCGGCTTGCCGGCGTAGTCGGAGCGGTGATAGCCCATCTGCGCGGTGCGCGAGCGGTGGCCGAAGGAGCGCAGGTCGTTCACGCCGTACCAGCGGTGGCTGCGCAGTTCGTCGGGCTTCTTGCGGGGTTTGGCGCTCATCGGGACGGGCTCCCACGAAAGGTGGCGGCCATCATACTGCCGGCCGCGGCGCGGTATCCTCGCCGCGCTCCCGCCAACGCCGCCGCCATGTCCGACCCTCGCCATCCCCGCGTCGCGCGCCATCTGCTGCACGCCTGCCTCGTCGCATCGGGTCTCGTCGCATCGCCGGCGCTTTGCGCCGCCGGCGCGTCGTCCGCCGCGATGACGGCGTCGCCGGCGGCGCCGGTCGTCAGCGCGGCTGCCGGCGCCATCGCTGCGGCCGCACTCGCCCCAGTCGCGGCCGCGGCATCGGCCCCGCCCGGCCCCGCGCGGCCGCGCATCGGGCTGGCCCTGTCGGGCGGCGGGGCCCGCGGCTTTGCCCACGTGGGCATCCTGCGCGTGCTCGAGCGGCTGCGGGTGCCGGTCGACTGCGTCGCGGGCACCAGCGCCGGCGCGGCCGTGGGCGCCGCCTATGCGGCCGGCCTGTCGCCCGACGACATCGAGGCGCGGCTGCAGCAGGTCGACTGGAACGACATCTTCGACGACAGCGTGGCGCGCCCGGATCAGCTGCACCGCCGCAAGCAGGAGGAGCGGCTGTCGCAATTGGGCCTGACCTTCGGCGTCGATCGCACGGGCCTGCGCACCGGCCCGGGGCTGAGCGCCGGCCACAAGGTGGAGCTGCTGCTGCACGATCTGCTGGGCATCAGCCGCGAACTGCCCACTTTCGATGCGCTGGCGATGCCCTATCGCGCGGTGGCCACCGATCTCGTGCGCGGCGAGATCGTGGTGCTCGAGCGGGGCAGCCTGGTGCGCGCGGTGCGCGCGAGCATGTCGGTGCCTTCGGGCTTCGCACCGGTGCGCGAGGACGGCCGCCTGCTGGTCGACGGCGGGCTCACCCGCAACCTGCCGGTCGACGTGGTGCGGCGCCTTTGCGCCGACATCGTGATCGCGGTCGACGTCGGCAGTCCGCTGCTGCGCGAGGAGGATCTGCAGTCGCTGCTCGGCGTGGCCGCGCAGATGGTCAACATCCTCATCGAGGACAACGTGCGCCGCTCGCATGCCGAGCTGGGGCCGGGCGACGTGCTGATCGCGCCCGACCTGGGCGCCGTGGGCTCGGTCGACTTCCGCCGCGGCATCGAAGGCATTCCGGCTGGCGAGCGCGCCGCCACGCTGCGCGAGCCGCAGCTGCGCACGCTCGCGCTCGACGAGGATGCGTGGCAGGCCCACCTGGCCGCGCGCCGGGCCTGGCGGGCGCCCGCGCAGCGGGTCGACGAAGTCCGCGTGGGCGCGATGCGCCACGTGAACCCGGTGGTGGTCGAGGCCCAGCTGCGTCATCCGCGCGGCGGCGCGCCCCTCGACCGGGGGCGCCTGCACCGCGATCTCGATGGCCTGATGGCCCGCGGCGACTTCGCGCAGGTCAGTTACCGGCTGGTCGACGAGCAAGGCGCGGCCGTGCTCTCGGTGCAGCCGCAGGAGCGCACCACCGGGCCAGGCTACCTGCGCCTGGGCCTGGGCGCGGCCGTCGATTCGCGCTCCAACACCTACTTCAACCTGCCGCTGGCCTACGCCCGCACCTGGGTCAACTCGCTGGGCGCGGAGTGGACCTCGGTGGCGCAGATCGGGCGCACCTCGCGGCTGGGCACCCAGCTGTTCCAGCCGCTCGCCCCGGACGGCCGGCTGTACGTGCTGCCGCGCCTGTCCTACGAGCGGCGCCCGCTGAGCCTGTTCCTCGGCGGCGCCCGCATCGCCGACTACGCGGTGCGCCATGAGCGCGTGGAGTTCAACGTCGGTGCCCAGGGCTCGATTGCCGACGTGCGCGTGGGCCTGGTCCACGGCCGTGTCGTGACCGCCCCGGAGGTCGGGCTGCCGATCACGCTCGACGACGACTACCGCCATTCCGGCATCAGCGCCCGCATCTCCCTCGACCGCCTCGATGCGATCGATTTTCCGCGCAGCGGCTGGGCGCTCGAGAGCGCAGGCTACGCCGCGCGGCCGGCCCTCGGTGGCCAGCGGCACTTCAACCGGCTGGAAACCCAGGCGCAGTGGGCCGGCAGTCGCGGCCCGCACACCTTCAGCGCCCTGCTGCGCGTGGGCTCCGGCCTGGGCGGCAACCTTCCCGCCGCCGAGACCTACACGCTGGGCGGGTTCCTCAACCTGTCGGGCTTCCAGATCAACGAACTGCTCGGCTCGTCGGTGCAGTTCGGCCGGCTCATGTACTACCACCAGGTCATGCCTCTGCCGCGGCCCTTCGGCACCGGGCTGTACGTCGGCACCTCGCTCGAGGTGGGCCGCATGGAGCGGCCCTATGTGCCCGCCGTCAAGAGCCGCTGGCTCACCGGGGCCAGCGTCTTCGTGGGCGCCAACACCGGGTTGGGCCCGGTGTATCTGGGGCTGGGCCTGGCCGAGGGCGGCCGCAGCGCGCTCTACCTGTACCTCGGCCGGCCCTGAGCGGGCGGCTTCGCCGGGGCCTCGGCCGCCGGCCCGAGGCTGTCCGCGCGTGGCACGCCGGCCCCGCCGGCGGACCCTGCGCCGGCGCCGCTTCGGCTAAGCTCGCAGGCTCTCATCCAGGAGCCTTGCCATGACCGCACCATCCCGAGTGGCCCTGATCACCGGCGCCGGCAGCGGCGTTGGCCGCGCCACCGCGCTCGCCTTCCTCGCCGCCGGCTGGCAGGTGGCCCTTGCCGGCCGCCGCGCCGACGCGCTGGCCGCCACCATCGCGCAAGCCGGCGATCGCGGCCACGCCGCGCTGGCCGTGCCCACCGACGTCGGCAACCCCGATTCGGTGCGCGCGCTGTTCGACGCCACGGTCGCGCGCTTCGGACGGCTCGATTTCCTCTTCAACAACGCCGGCACCGGCGCGCCGGCCGTGCCGCTCGAGGATCTCACCTACGCGCAGTGGAAGACCGTGGTCGACGCCAACCTCACCGGCACCTTCCTGTGCATGCAGCAGGCCTTCCGCGTGATGAAGGACCAGACCCCGCGCGGCGGTCGCATCGTCAACAACGGCTCCATCTCCGCCTATGCGCCGCGGCCCAACTCGGCGCCCTACACCTCGACCAAGCACGCGGTGAGCGGCCTGACCCGCTCGGGCGCGCTCGACGGTCGCAAGTACGACATCGCGGTGGGCCAGATCGACATCGGCAACGCCGTCACCGAGATGACCGATCGCATGGCCAACGGCGTGCCGCAGGCCGATGGCAGCGTGCGCGTGGAGCCGCGCATGGACGTCGATCACGTCGCGCAGTCGGTGCTGCACATGGCCGGCCTGCCCCTCGAATCCAACGTGCTCTTCATGACCGTCATGGCCACGAAGATGCCCTTCGTGGGTCGCGGCTGACGCCGGCCGGGGAGGGCGCCATGCACCTCGAGGGCAGGGCCGCGATCGTCACCGGCGCGGGCCGCGGCATCGGCCGCGAAGTGGCGCTGCTGCTCGCGCGCGAAGGCGCGCGGGTGGTCGTCAACGACACCGGCGTGGGCCGCAGCGGCGAGCCCACCGACGAGCGCCCCGCCGACGAGGTGGTGGCCGAGATCCGCGCCGCCGGCGGCACCGCCGTGGCCAACCACGACAGCGTGGCCGACTACCAGAAGGCCGGCCGCATGGTGGCGCAGTGCGTGGACACCTACGGCGGCATCGACATCCTGGTCAACGTGGCCGGCATGCTGCGCGAGCGCATGATCTGGAACATGACCGAGGACGACTTCGACGCGGTCATCAATGTGCACCTGAAGGGCCACTGGGCCATGTGTCACCACGCCATCAAGACCATGCGGCGCGAGGGCTACGGGCGCATCGTCAACTTCTCGTCGGACGCCTTCAAGGGGTCGCTCGGCCAGTGCAACTACAGCGCGGCCAAGGCCGGCATCATCGGGCTGACGCGCTCGATCGCCAAGGAGGCGGCGCGCTTCGGCATCACCTGCAACGCGCTGTGCCCGGCCGCCGACACCCGGATGATGATGACCGAGGCGGTCATCGCCAACCAGAAGCGCAAGCTCGACGCCGGCCTCATCAGCCGCGAGCAGTACGACCGCTTCTTCGCCGGCCGCGGCCCCGAGCACATCGCGCCGCTGGTGGGCTATCTGTGCACCGCGGGCGCGCACCCGATCAACGGCCACGTCTTCCATGTGGAGAAGGGCCGCATCCATACCTACTGGTACGGCGAGGAGTTCCGCACGCTTGCCAACGACGGCGCGCTCTTCACGGTCGACGAACTCGCGCAGCGCCTGCCCGGCGCGGTGCTCGAGGGCATCACGCCGGTGGTGCCGCCGGTGGCACCGCACGACGTGGTGAGGGCAGGGGAGGAGCGGGCGGGCTGACATGGCCTGGCCCGGCGCGCGGCTCGCCCCGGATCGACCCCGTCAGTGGCCGGGTCGGCGCCGATGGCTGCTAGCGGCCGCCGCCACGGCCGCCGCCGGCGCGCTCGGGCCGGGCGCCGCCGGCGGCGAGGGGACCGCCGCGACGGCGTCCTCCGGCCCCGCCGCCGCCCCGATGGCTTCCGAGCCCGAAGCGGCCCCGCTTGCGCTCGCGGCCGCGCCACCGGACGCGGTGCGCACGGCCTGGGTCTTCGGGTCGGGCGGGCCCCGCGGCTTCGTGCACATCGGCGTGCTCAAGGGACTGGCGGCGCTGGGCCTGCGCCCCGACCTGGTGGTGGGCAGCTCGGTCGGCGCGCTGGCCGCCACCCTGTACGCCGCGGGTCTGGATGCCGGTCGTCTCGAGTCGCTGGCGAGGTCCGTGCAGCCCTGGGACCTGGTGCGCCTGACCCTGCGCGGACCCACGTGGCTGAGCGGCGACGGCATCGCCGGGCTGGTGCGCGAGGTCCTCGGCGGCCGTCGGCTGCAGGATCTGCCCGTGCCGGCGGCCTGCGTGGCCCTGAGGCTCGATGACGGCGAGCTGGTCGCCTTCACGCGCGGCGATGCCGGCCTCGCGGTGCAGGCCTCGACCGCGATCGTCGGGCGCCTGGCCCCGGTGGCCATCCGCGGCGCCCGCTACGCGGACCCCGACCTGCACATGCCCCTGCCGGTGCGCATCGCGCGCAGCCTGGGCGCGACCCGGGTGCTCGCGGTGGATGCCTCGGCCCACGAGGATCGGGCGCCGCCCCAGGCCGCGGCCTACCGCGAGTCCGACCGCCGCAAGCGCGAGCTCACGCTGCCCGATGCGCGCCTGGCCGACGTGCTGCTGCACCCGGACACCGGCTACTGGGCCGGCTGGTCGGGCGCCTACCGCGTCCGGCTGATCGCCGCCGGCGAAGCCGCCGTCCGCGCCCGGGCCGATGCGCTGCGCGACCTGCACGCGCGGGTACACTCGCCCTCATGAGCACGAAACCCACGCCCGCGAAGCCGGCCCGCAAGGCCGCCCCCCGATCGGCCGCCAAGGCCGCCCCCAAGGCCGCCCCGGCGGCCGTCGAAGCCGCCCGCGCCAGGCCCGCCCGCAAGCGCGCGGCCGCGGCCGCCTCCGCCGCCCCCGCGGTCGAGTACATCAACCCTCCGGGCGCCTGCCCCGCTCAGGGCCTCTACTCGCACATCGGCAAGGTCAGCTCGGGCTCGCTGCTGTTCGTGGCCGGGCAGCTTTCGGTGGGCGCCAACGGCGAGGTCGTCGGCGCCCACGACTTCGACCGGCAGTTCCGGCAGGTCTTCAGCAACCTCGGCGATGTGCTCAAGGGCATGGGCCTGACCTACAACGATGTCGTCAAGTTCACCACCTACCTGGTGCACTCGCAGGACATCCCGCTCTTCATGAAGCGCCGCGCGGCCCTGTTCCCGCGGCTCTTCAAGGGCCCGCTCTATCCGCCCAACACGCTGCTGATCGTCGACCGGCTGGTGAAGGAGGAGTTCGTGATCGAGGTCGAGGCCATCGTCCGCGGCAACGACTGACGCGCCGGTGAGCGACGGCGTCGCGTCCCGGGAGCTTTCCAGCCCCGAGGCCGTCCTCGCCTTCTGGTTCGGCGAGGTCGAGCCGCGGCAGTGGTGGGCCGCGGAGCCGGCTTTCGACGCGCTGCTGCGCGAGCGCTTCCTCACCTTGCTGCAGCAGGCCGCGGCCGGCGAACTCGCCCACTGGCGCGTCAGCCCGCATGGCAGGCTGGCCGAGATCCTGGTGCTCGACCAGTTCTCGCGCAACATCCATCGCGGCACGCCGCTGGCCTTCGCGCACGACCCGATGGCCCTCGCGCTCTCCCAGGAGGCGGTGGCGGCCGGTGCGCTGTCGCACCTCGGTCAGGACGAGCGGGTCTTCCTGCTGATGCCGTACATGCACAGCGAGTCGCGGGCCGTGCACGCGCAGGCCGAGGCGCTGTTCCGGCAGCACGCGCCGGCCCGCAACCTCGACTTCGAGCTGCGCCACAAGGCCATCGTCGACCGCTTCGGCCGGTACCCGCACCGCAACGCCATCCTCGGGCGCAAGTCCACGCCCGTGGAGCTCGCGTTCCTGGAGCAGCCCGGCTCCGGCTTCTAACGGCCCCTTGCCTGCTGCGGCCGGGCAAGACGGTCGCGCGCCCGCTGCGGCCGTGCGGGGCGGTCGCGCGCCGTCGATGTCTCCCGACGACCACGCGGCGTCGCACGTTTCGCCCCCGGCGATCTACCATCGGTCCCGCCTTCTGCAACGCAAGCTTCACCCATGCCCGACGTTCAACCCGGTCGTGGCGCCCGGCGGCGGCTGGCCGCTTGGTGCCGCGCGATCGGCCTGGCGGTCTCGTGCGCGATGCCGGCCGCCACGCCCGCGCAGCCGCTCGCTCCCCCGTCTTCGGCTCAGCCGTCGCCCTCGACGCAGGCGGCGCAGCCCGCGCGATCGGAGGTCCCCGCATCGCCGGCGCACTCGCCGTCCGCAGCCCCGTCCCCAGCCCGTCCGCGCCCGCGCGTCGGCCTGGTGCTCTCGGGCGGGGGCGCGCGCGGCTTCGCCCACATCGGGGTGCTGCGCGTGCTCGAGCAGCTGCGCGTGCCGGTGGACATCGTCGTGGGCACCAGCATGGGTTCGGTGGTTGGCGGCGCGTACGCGGCGGGGCGCACCCCGGCGGAGCTCGAGCGCTTTGCCGCCCGCACCGACTGGGCCGCCGTGCTGGCCGACCGGCCGCCGCGTCGGGATGGCGACTTCCGGCGCCGGGAGGCCGAACTCGAGGTGCCCTCGCGCATCGAACTGGGCCTGGGGCCGGCCGGCACCCTGATCGGCCCGCCGGCGGCGGTCGGCAGTCAGGCCCTGGAGCGGGCGCTGGAGCAGTTGCTGCCGCCGGGGATGGCGCAGCGTCCCGCCGGCAGCCTGCGGGTCGCCTTCCGCGCCGTCGCGACCGACCTGCGCACGGGCGATCTCGTGGAGCTGACCGACACCCCCCTGGCGGTGGCCCTGCGGGCGTCGCTGTCGGTGCCTGGGCTGTTCGCGCCGCTGGTGCACGACGGCCGCACCCTGGTGGACGGTGGACTGGTGCGCAATGTGCCGGTGGACCTGGCGCGTGCCCTGGGCGCCGAGGTGCTCATCGTGGTCAACGTGGGCACCCCCGTCGGTCATGTCCGGGAGCTCGGCAGCGCGCTGGGCGTGGCCCAGCAGATGATCAACGTGCTGACCGAGCAGAACGCCCAGCGTTCGCTGCGCGAGCTGCAGCCCGGCGACGTGCTGATCCAGCCCGATCTGGGCGGCCTGGACGCCAGCGCGCTGGCGACCGGGGCGGCGCAGGCGATCGCGGCGGGCGAGGCCGCGGCGCGTGCCGCGGCCGACCGGCTGGCCGTGCTCGCCGCGGATGCCGCGGGCTGGCAGGCCTTCGACCAGGCCCGTGTCGGGCAGGGCGAGGCGCAGGGCGGCGAGCCGGCGGCCGCGCGCCTGCAGATCCGTCCCACGGGCCGCTACTCGGCCGAGCTGCTGGCCGCCGCCGCCGGCGCCCGCCTCGGCCAGCCGGTCGACGAGGCGCAGGCCCGCGCTGCGGCCGATCGGCTCTATGCGAGCGGCGAGTTCGAGCGCGTCGAGGTCCGGTCGTCGCTGCTGCCCGACGGTCGGGCGGCCATCCTCGTGCCGGTGCCGGCGCCCTGGCGCACCAACCCCCTGCGCCTGGGGCTGGAGATGCAGACCGAGCAGGGCAGCCGGGAGGACGCGACGCGCTTCACGGCCACGGCGCTGGCCGCCTTCAACGCCCTGAATGCCTGGGGAGCCCAGGCGCGGGTGCTGCTGCGGCTGGGGTCGAACACCACCGTGATGGGCGAGTGGTGGCAGCCGCTGGGGGCCGGCAGTCCCGTCTTCGCGATCGGTTCGTGGCGGCGCGATGCCGATACGCGCGACGTCTACATCGACGGTCAGCGAGTCTCGCGGGTGGGGGTGGCCGCCGCCGTGACGCGCCTGGGCGCCGGCCTGTCGCTCGGTCGCGCGGGCGACCTGCAGCTCGGGCTCGAGCACACCCGCATGAGCCTCAAGCCCTTTCTCAGCGATCAGCTGATGCCCGGCTCGACCAGCCTGACCGCGCAGCAGCTGTACGGACAGCTGCGGATCGACACGCTGGACTCGGTCGCCTTTCCCACCCAGGGCACGCTGCTGCAGGCTGTCTGGCGTTCCCGTGACGCGCGCAGCGTCGCGGTGAGTTCCGCGGAAACCGAGTTTCGCGTCCTGACCGGCTTCCGGCTGGGTCCCTGGGGCGGCCACGTCTATGCCGACGGATCGCACGGGGGCGAAGGCTACGCCCCGCTGTCGCTGGGCGGTTTCCTCAGGCTGTCGGGCACGCCCATGAACTCGGTGGACGGGCAGTCGAGCCTGTTCGGACGCGTCGTGATGGGTCTGCCGATCGCGCAGATGCCCATCGGCCTGGGCGGGGCCGTGCGGGCGGGGTTTTCGCTGGAGCTCGGCGGTGTTTCGCGACCGGGCGAAGGCCGCAGGATCGACGACGTTCGCAAGGCGGGCAGCGTCTTCGTCTCGGTCGATACCCGCGTCGGTCCGGTCTACCTCGCCCTCGGCGCAACGCACCAGGGCGGGCATGCGGTCTACGTCTTCCTGGGCCCGTTCTGGTGAGGTCAGCCCCGGTACCAGTCCCTGACCGCCGCCACGTAGCGCTGCACGCCCTCGGCCACCGTGGCCGCGTCGAGCGCGCCGTACGACAGGCGCTGGTAGTTGTCGCGCGCGGTATCGGTCAGGCCGAAGGCGAAGCCCGGGATGGTGGCCACGCGGTGCTTCTCGGTCATCGCGCGGTTGAAGGCGAGCGCATCGGGCACGCCCGGCAGGCGCATCAGCACGTAGAACGCGCCCTGCGTACGCGGAAAGCGCACCAGGTCGCCCAGCCCGGCCAGCGCCTCGAAGACCGAGGCGCGCACCGCGGCGAGCTCGGCCACGCGGGGGGCCACCGGCGCGCGCCCGCCGGCCTGCAGCGCCTGCAGCGCGAGCAGCTGCGAGGCCACCGGCGCGCAGATCAGGTTGGTGTCCTGGACCTTGTTCATCGCGTCGAAGAGGTCGGCCGGGTACACGACGTAGCCGACCCGCCAGCTCGCCATGCCGTAGTTCTTCGAGAACGAGTAGAACGACAGCGTGTGCGCCTGCGCCCCCGGGATCGAGCCGGGCGAGAAGTGCCGCGCGCCGTCGTAGGTGAAGTACTCGTAGGCCTCGTCGCTGAA
>JBILUW010000285.1:0-4943 GCA_044370795.1 Burkholderiaceae bacterium | reverse complement strand
GAAGTTCATGTTCGCGCCGCAGGCGATCGCCACCAGCGTGCGGTCGGTGGCGCTCTCGCGCTCGACCCAGGCCTTGGCGCCGGCGATGGCCATGGCGCCGGCCGGCTCGAGGATGGAACGGGTTTCCTGGAAGACGTCCTTGATGGCCGCGCAGAGCTGGTCGGTGTCGACGAGCACGATCTCGTCGACCAGCGCGCGGCACAGGCGGAAGGTTTCCTCGCCCACCTTCTTGACCGCGGTGCCGTCGGAGAACAGGCCGACGTCGGCGAGCTCGACGCGGCGGCCGGCCTTGAGCGAGCGCGCCATGGCGTCGGAGTCGGTGGCCTGCACGCCGACGATGCGGATCTCGGGGCGCAGTTGCTTCACGTAGGCTGCCACCCCGGCGATCAGACCGCCGCCGCCGATGGCCACGAAGATGGCGTCGATGGTGCCCGGATGCTGGCGCAGGATCTCCATGCCGATGGTGCCCTGGCCGGCGATCACGTCGGGATCGTCGAAGGGATGCACGAAGGTGAGTTCCTGCTCGGCCTGCAGTTCGAGCGCGCGGGCATAGGCGTCGCTGTAGCTGTCGCCGTGCAGGACCACGTGCGCGCCGCGGGCGCGCACGGCGTCGACCTTGACCTGCGGGGTGGTCACCGGCATCACGATGATCGCCCGGCACCCCAGCCGGCTCGCGGCCAGCGCCACGCCCTGGGCGTGGTTGCCGGCCGAGGCGGCAATGACGCCCCGGCCGAGCTGCTCGGCCGACAGGTGCGCCATCTTGTTGTAGGCGCCGCGCAGCTTGAACGAGAAGACATCCTGCATGTCCTCGCGCTTGAGCAGCAGCTTGTTGCCGAGCCGCGCGGAGAGCTGCGGCGCGGCCTCCAGCGGCGTCTCGCGGGCGACGTCGTAGACGCGGGCGGTGAGGATGCGCTTCAGGTAGGCGGAAAACATTCGGACATTTTAGTCGACGCGCGCAAGCCCCCTCGCCCGGCTGCGCTAGACTGCGCCGCCCGGCCGCGTTGCCGGGGCAACCGACGATGCGGCGGCGCGCGTCCGAGCCATGGAATCGTTCATCCACAGCCTGATCGACTGGTTCGCCCTGCCGCGCAACGGCCTGGGCTCGGTGTTCCTGATCGCCTTCGCATCGGCCACCCTGCTGCCGATGGGCTCCGAGCCGGCGGTGTTCGCCTATGCCAAGCTCAATCCCGACCAGTTCTGGGCGGTCGTGGCCGTGGCCACCGCCGGCAACACCCTGGGCGGCGCCGTCAACTGGTGGATGGGGCGCGGCGCCAGCGCGGCAATCACCCGCGGGCGCAACCACCGGCTGCTGCGCTGGTTCGAGCGGCTGGGGCCGCGCGCGCTGCTGGTCTCATTCCTGCCCGTGGTAGGCGACCCGATGTGCGCGCTCGCCGGCTGGCTGCGGCTGCCGTTCTGGCGCTGCATCGCCTGGATCGCGCTGGGCCGGGTGCTGCGCTACACCCTCATGACCTCGCTGCTGCTGTGGGTCCCCGACGGCTGGTGGCGCGGCCTCGGCGGGCTCATCGGACTCTGACGCGGGGCACCGATTTCCCGCCGGCCCCGCCGGCCTTCGCCGGCCGCGGGCGGGCCCGGCGCTAGACTACGCTTTTAGGGGAGAAGCCCCCAATGAACGCACCACTGCCGCTAGCCGTCCTGCGCGCCGATGCCGATGCCCCGGCCCGGCTGCGCGAAATTCCCTACAACTACACCTCGTTCAGCGATCGCGAGATCGTCATCCGCCTGCTCGGCGAGGAAGCCTGGCAGCTGCTCGACGAGCTGCGCGGCGAGCGCCGCACGGGCCGTTCCGCCCGCATGCTCTTCGAGGTGCTCGGCGACATCTGGGTGGTGCGCCGCAATCCCTATCTCCAGGACGATCTCATCGACAACCCGCGGCGGCGGCGGGCCCTGGTCGAGGCATTGCACCATCGGCTGCACGAGATCGACCGTCGCCGCGTGCGCGATCTCGACCAAGCCACCGATCCGGTCGCGCTCGCCCGCGCCGACCGCGTGCAGCGGCTGGTCGCCATGGCCGGCGAGGCCGTGACCACGTTCGAGCACGAGTTCGTCGAGACCGACCGCCTGCGCCGGCGCGCGCTGCGGCGCCTGTCGCGCTGCACGCACCGCGACAACATCCGTTTCGACGGCATGTCGAGGGTCTCGCACGTCACCGACGCCACCGACTGGCGGGTCGAGTATCCGTTCCTGGTGCTGGTCCCCGACAGCGAGTCCGAGATGGCGCCGCTGGTGGCGGCCTGCATCGAGCTTGGCCTGACCATCATCCCGCGCGGCGGTGGCACCGGCTACACCGGCGGCGCCGTGCCCCTCACCGCGCTGTCGGCGGTCATCAACACCGAAAAGCTCGAGCGCCTGGGCGCGGTCGAGCGCGTCGCGCTGCCCGGCGTCGAGGGTCTCGTGCCCACGGTCTTCTCCGAGGCGGGGGTGGTCACCAAGCGGGTCACCGAGGCCGCCGAGCGCGCCGGTCTGGTGTTCGCGGTCGACCCCACCTCGCTCGAGGCCTCGTGCATCGGTGGCAACATTGCCATGAACGCCGGCGGCAAGAAGGCTGTCCTCTGGGGCACCGCGCTCGACAACCTCGCCTGGTGGCGGATGGTCGACCCCGACGGCAACTGGCTCGAGGTCACGCGCCTGGGCCACAACCTCGGCAAGATCCATGAGGTCGAGGCCGTGGCCTTCGAGCTGCGCTGGTTCGGGCCGCACCAGCTGGCGGCCGACGGCACGATGCGCGGCGCGCCGCTGCGCGCCGAGGTGCTCGAGATCCCGGGCCGGGTCTTCCGCAAGGCCGGTCTGGGCAAGGACGTCACCGACAAGTTCCTGGCCGGCCTGCCCGGCGTGCAGAAGGAGGGTTGCGACGGTCTGATCACCGCTGCGCGCTGGGTCCTGCACCGGATGCCGGCCCACGTGCGAACGGTGTGCCTCGAGTTCTTCGGCCAGCCGCGCGAGGCCGTGCCCTCCATCGTCGAGATCAAGAACTACCTCGGCCGGCTCGGCGCAGCGGCCGCGCGCGGCACCGCCGACGTCTCGCCGGTGCTGCTCGCCGGGCTCGAGCACCTCGATGAACGCTACCTGCGTGCGGTGGGCTACGCCACCAAGTCGCGCCGCGGCGGGCTGCCCAAGATGGTCCTGATCGGCGACATCGTCGGCGACGACGCTGACGCCGTGGCGCGCGCCGCCTCCGAGGTGGTGCGCATCGCCAACAGCCGTTCCGGCGAGGGCTTCGTCGCCGTCTCGGCCGAGGCGCGCAAGACCTTCTGGGCCGACCGCTCCCGCACCGCGGCCATCGCCCGCCACACCAACGCCTTCAAGATCAACGAGGACGTCGTCATCCCGCTCGAGCGGATGGGCGAGTACACCGACGGCATCGAGCGCATCAACATCGAGCTGTCCACCCGCAACAAGCTGCGCCTGCTCGACGAGCTCGACGCGCTGCTCGCCGAGCCGGCCTCGAGGGCGGGCATCGACGAGTCCGACGCCGGCCAGGCTGGCGCTGACGAGCTCGTCGGCGAACGCCTGCGCCAGGCGGCCGAACTCGTTGCCCTGACCCGCGCGCGCTGGAGCTTCCTGCTCGAGCACCTCGACAGCCCGCTCGCCCGGATGCGCGATGCGCTGCCGACCATCGGCCTGGGCGCGCGGCTTGCCGACGCCGATGCCCGGCTCGCCGCCGAGCCCGACGCCACGCTGTTCACGATGCTGCAGGACCGCAGCATCCGCGTCTCCTGGAAGACCGAGGTGCGCGAGCCGCTCGCCCGCATCCTGCAGGGGCAGGCGCTGCAGGGGCTGCTGCGCCGCTGCGACGAGACCCACCGCCGCGTGTTGCGCAGCCGGGTCTTCGTCGCGCTGCACATGCACGCCGGCGACGGCAACGTCCACACCAACCTGCCGGTCAATTCCGATGACTACGGCATGCTCAAGGAGGCCGAGGCGGCAGTCGCCCGCATCATGGCGCTGGCGCGCCGGCTCGACGGCGTGATCTCCGGCGAGCACGGCATCGGCATCACCAAGCTCGAGTTCCTCACCGACGAGGAGCTCGCCGGCTTTCGCGACTACAAGAAGCGTGTCGATCCCGAGGGCCGCTTCAACCGCGGCAAGCTGCTCGCCGGCGGCGACCTGCGCAACGCCTACACGCCCAGCTTCGGGCTGATGGGCGCCGAGTCGCTGATCCTGCAGGCCTCCGACATCGGCGCGATCGCCGACTCGGTCAAGAACTGCCTGCGCTGCGGCAAGTGCAAGCCGGTATGCGCCACCCACGTGCCCGGCGCCAACCTGCTCTATTCGCCGCGCAACAAGATCCTCGCCACCTCGCTGCTGATCGAGGCCTTCCTCTACGAGGAGCAGACCCGCCGCGGCGTGTCGATCCGCCACTGGGAGGAGTTCTCCGACGTCGCCGACCACTGCACCGTGTGCCACAAGTGCGAGTCGCCCTGTCCGGTCGACATCGACTTCGGCGACGTCTCCATGAACATGCGCAACCTGCTGCGCAAGATGGGGCGCAAGAAGTTCAATCCCGGCAACGCGGCGGCGATGTTCTTCCTGAACGCCAAGGACCCCGACACCATCAATGCCGTGCGCACGGCGATGGTCGACGTGGGCTTCCGCGTGCAGCGCCTGGCCAACGATCTGCTCGGCAAGCTGGCGCGTCGCCAGACCGCGCGCCCGCCGGCCACCACCGGCAAGCCGCCTCTGAAAGCGCAGGTCATCCACTTCGTCAACAAGAAGATGCCGGGCAACCTGCCCAAGCGCACGGCGCGCGCGCTGCTCGACATCGAGGACGCCCGCTACGTTCCCATCATCCGCAACCCGCACGACACCGGCGCCGATGCCGAGGCGGTGTTCTATTTCCCGGGCTGCGGCTCGGAGCGTCTGTTCTCGCAGGTAGGGCTGGCCACGCAGGCCATGCTCTGGCACGCGGGCGTGCAGACCGTGCT
>JBILUW010000284.1:0-4946 GCA_044370795.1 Burkholderiaceae bacterium | reverse complement strand
CGGGGCCGACGGTGAGCTCCTGGCCGACCAACGCGGTCAAGGTGGCGTCGGTGGGTGCGCCCATCACCAGCGCGCCGGCCGTGGCGATCAACCCGGTGGCGCCCTCCGAGCGCTGGGTGGTGTTCGGCACGGGGCAGTTGCTGTCGTTTGCCGATGCGGCCTCGACGGCGTCGCGCACGCTGTATGCGGTCAAGGATGGCGGGCCGGTCACGCCGGGCACGTTTGCCACGCCGCTCACACGCGCCAGCCTGCAGGCCGTGACCGAATCGGGCACGGCGACGGTGGGCGATGCGACCAAGGGCTGGTACATGGACATGCCCAGCGGCGGGCAGATCGTGGTTTCGCCCTACATCGCGCGCGGCGTGGTCATCTGGGGCGCGACGATCCCGAGCGCGGACGCCTGCAGCCCGGGCGCGGATTCGCGGATCTATGCGCGTGATCTGGGGTCGGCGTCCAACCGCATCACCACCGGGGTGACCTCGATCACGGTGAGCGCGCCCATGACCAAGGTGCAGACGGCGCTGGCCGGCGGCACGGCGGCAGCCACCAGCAGCCAGCGCAGGCTGCTGGCGATCGGCTCGACCTCGGCCTCCGACATCCAGATCGACGTCAGCCTGCGGGTCCTGCTCGGCGGCGGGCGCAGCAACCTGCGCTGGATCTCGCGGCAGTGAGCGGCATCAGCATCCTGAAAAATTTTCGATTGGGGGCCTAAAGTTCTGCGCGTGGCTGCCGAAATCAGGACGACGAGCCTGAAAAACGGATGCCGCCCCGATGCCCCCCCTGCCCGACGACGCCGACCCGGCCGAACTAGCAAACCGGCTTGCAGCTCAGGCCGAGCTGCTCGCCGTGAGCGCAGGCCTCCAGGTGATGCACGACACCGTGCGTTCAGACGAATTGCGGTGTCTGGTGGCCGAGGCCCACGAACTCGCGCGCCGTGGCCGCGAGGTGGCCGAGCGCCACCGCCGTCTGGCGCTTGCCGAGGCGGCTGCCGGTCAGGTGCTCGATGAGGGCCTGCTGCTGCTCGATGCCGAGCCCGACCACGACTTCCCCTTCGATGCGGCGCGGGCGGCGCGAGCGGCGGTCAGCCGTCTTCTCGCTGCGGCCGACTGGTCCGAGCCGCCCGGGCTGCTGCCTCACTAGGCGGCGCTCGCCGGCCTTGTTCCGGCCATGCCCGCGGCAGCCTTGACGCAGCCCCGGGCCATGACGTGTACTGAGCATGCTCACGGCCCGCTCCGGGCCGTCATCGCTTTCCGGAACGGTCTCGCCATGCCCCTGCAGGACATCTCCCCGCTGAACGACCAGCTCGCCGACATCATCGTGCGCGCAGGCGAACCCTGGATCGAGACCGTGCCCGGCATGGCCTGGACCAAGGTCCTCTGGACCGGCCCCGAGACCGGCCGGTGGGTGGCGCTGTATCGCTGGAAGAAGGGCTTCGTGGCGCCACCGCACAAGCATCTTTCCGATGCCCACACCTATGTGCTGAAGGGCCGGCTGCAGGTGCGCGACGGCATACTCGAGGCGGGCGACTACGACTACGAGCCCAACGGTGTGGTGCACGGCGCCACCACCGCCCTCGAGGACACCGAGTACCTGTTCGTCTGCGAGGGCCCGGTGGTGTTTTTCGATGACAACGGCATCACGGCCTACAAGGGCTGGGAAGAGCTCGAACGTCTGCGCGCCTCGGCGGCGGCGCGCGCCACGCCGGCGGCCGCAGGCTAGTCGTCTGCCGTCTGCGCGGCGCTCAGCCGCCGGCGCAGCCGCGCCACGCCGGCGTCCGAGGCCAGCAGCGCCTCGGCGGCATGCGGGTCGCGCTCGAGTTCGCGCTCGATCGCCTCGAGCAGCAGGCGATCCTCCTCGAAGGTGGCTTCGTACTGGGCATCGAGTTCGGCGCTGACCGCCGCGTCGCCGAGCGCGAAGTTGCGCATCTGCAGCGCGAAGTAGTGGGTGCTGGTCGCGTCCTGCGGGCTGAGGAAGGCGCACGAGACGACCCGGTAGGGCGCGCCCGCCAGCGCTTCGGGTGTTCGCGCCGAGCCCGCGGGGATGGCGCCGAAGTCGACCCACGATGCGCCCGGCGGCCAGAAGCGGTAGATCTGCCAGCGATCGACGGCACCGCGCAGGCCGGCGAGCCGCTGCATGATCGGGACCGGTGGCGCGTTCTCGACCCAGCGTCCGCACTCGATCGTGCCGTCGGGCAGTTCGCGCGCCTGCACTGGCACGGTCTCGCCCGACGCATTGCCCAGCGTGCGCCGATGCACGAAGCTGGTGTGGAAGGGGTCGATGAGGTTGTCGGCGATCAGCGTCCAGGCGGCCCGGAACAGCGTGCGACCGCGGGTGAGTTGCCAGCCCGGCTCGCCCCACGCGGGCAGATCGACCATCGCGCCCGGATCGGCCAGCGACGCGTCGCCCATCCAGACGAACACCAGGCCGTAGCGCTCGATGACCGGAAAGGCCTGCGCCCGGGCACGCTCCGGCACCAGCGGCTGACCGGGCGCCAGAACGCAGCGGCCGGTCGCATCGAAGCGCAGGCCGTGGTACGGGCAGGCGATGGCGTCGTCGCAGATCTCGCCCATCGACAGCGGCGCCAGGCGATGCGGGCAGCGGTCGAGCAGGGCGGCCGCCTGCCCCGCAGCGGTGCGCCAGAGCACCAGCGGCTGCGCCAGCAGCGTGCAGCGCAGCGGCTGCGAGGCGAGCGCGGCCGATTCGGCGGCCGCATACCAGGCGTTGGTGATGAAAGCGTTCATGACCGACGGGCACGAGCAGCTTTCGTGCCCGCGGGGTTCAGATGGGCGGCCTGCGGGCGTGCCAGTCGGTGATCGCCTGGAAGACGCGGCCCGCGCGAACCAGGGCGTCCTCGCGCAGCCGGCCGGCAACCAGCTGCACGGCCACCGGCAGCCCCTGGTCGGTGCAGCCGGCCGGCAAGGTGATGGTGGGATGCCCCGACATGTCGAAGGGTGCTGTGTAGCGCGACAGTCGCAGCCGGTAGCCGGGCTCGTTGCGCAGCGCCGCGATGCGGGCGACGCTGGGCGCGGCAAAAGGCGTGACCGGGGTGAGGAGCAGGTCGATTTCGCCCATCAGCGCATCGAAGCGGCCGAAGAACTCGGCCCGCGCCAGCAGGATGCGCTGGTAGTCGGGCCCACCCAGGGCCAGGCCGGTGTCGAGCAGGCCCGAGAGCATCGGCCCGTAGTCGGCGCGGCGCGACGGATAGCTCGCGGCATGCGCGACCGCCGCCTCGACCCCGCAGTTCGCCACCCAGCCCTCCACCACCGCATCGACCGAGGGCATTCGTACCGGCTGCACCCTCAAGCCGGCGCCGGCGAGCACGCGCAGGGCGTCGGCCAGGGCGCTGGCCGTCGCCGGCTCGAGATCGCGCGAGGCCCAGGCCTCGTCGAAGCCCAGCGTGAGCCCGGCGAGGCGCCGGCCGTCGCCGGCGAGATAGTCGGGCACGGGCGCATGCAGCGCCGTGGGGTCGTCGGGGTCGGCGCCGGCGATCGCGCCCAGCATCAGGCCGCAGTCGGCGGCGCTGCGGGCCATCGGGCCGATGTGGTCGAGGGATGCGGCCAGCTCGAAGGCGCCATGGCGCGACACCCGGCCCCAGGTGGGCTTGAGGCCGGTGACGCCGTTGGCGGCCGACGGGTAGCGGATGGAGCCGCCGGTGTCGGTGCCGATGGCACCGTGGCAAAGGCCCGCCGCCACGGCCACGCCCGAGCCGCTGGAGGACACGCCGGTCCAGGTTTCGGGGTTCCAGGGGTTGCGCGGCGGGTCGATCGACGGATGGTGCGCGCTGAACGCGCCCTCGGTCATCTGCAGCTTGCCCAGCAGCACCGCGCCCGCCTCGCGCAGCCGGCGCACCACCGTACCGTCGACGGGCGGGACGAAGTCGCGGTGGATGGTGGTGCCGGCGGCGGTGGGAATCCCGGCGGTCCAGCACAGGTCCTTGACCGCGATCGGCACGCCGTGCAGCGGTCCGGGCGGCTCGCCGCGCGCGAGCCTGGCGTCGGCCGCGCGCGCCTGCGCGAGCGCGAGTTCCGGGGTGGCGCGGGCGTAGGCGCGAAACCGCGGATCGAGCGCGCCCACGCGGCGCAGCATCGCCTCGGTGGCTTCGAGGGCCGAAAGTTCGCGCGCGCGGATGCGGCGGGCGAGCTCGTCGATGCCCATCCAGGCGATGGCGTCGTCGTTCATGGCGGCAGGCTCCGGGCAAGTTCGGGCGTCGATCATAGCCCGGTGCCGGTTCGCGATGTCCCGTCGGTTGCGCGGGGCGCGTTGCGGCCGTTACCCTTGCGCTCCGCCATCAACCGCGCAAGCCTCGACGATGAAGACCAACATGGGCAGGGCCCGGGCGTGTCGGTCGTCGGCGGCCCGATCGTGAGCCCCGACGTCCTGGTCGTCGGCGGTGGCAACGCCGGGCTGTGCGCCGCGCTCGTCGCCGCCGAGGCCGGGGCCAGCGTCATGCTGCTCGAGGCCGCGCCGGCCGCCTGGCGTGGCGGCAACTCGGCTCACACGCGCAACCTGCGCTGCATGCACGATGCGCCGCAGGACGTGCTCGTCGATGCCTATCCCGAAGAGGAATACTGGCAGGACCTGCTCAAGGTCACCGGCGGCCTCACCGACGAGCGGCTGGCGCGGCTCGTGATCCGCGATTCCTCCGTCTGCCGCGACTGGATGCGCAGCCACGGCGTGCGCTTCCAGCCGCCGCTGTCGGGCGCGCTGCACGTGGCCCGCACCAATGCGTTCTTCATGGGCGGCGGCAAGGCGCTGGTCAACGCCTATTACCGCAGCGCGCAGCGGCTGGGCGTGCGCATTCGCTACGATGCTCCGGTCGACCGGATCGCGATCCGCGACGGCCGCTTCGAGGCGGCCCATGTCGGTGAGGAGCGGATCGCGGCGCGCGCCTGTGTGCTTGCCGCCGGCGGCTTCGAGTCCAACCTCGACTGGCTGCGCGAAGCCTG
>JBILUW010000062.1:0-16871 GCA_044370795.1 Burkholderiaceae bacterium | reverse complement strand
CATGATGAAGGCCAGCCCGTTGTAGCCGGTGAGGTACAGCGTGCCGGCCATGCCGATGAACGAGGCGGCCGACATCCAGTCGGAGCCGGTGGCCATGCCATTGAACATCGCCGGCACGCGCCGGCCCGCCACGTAGTACTCGGCGGCGTCGTTGGTGCGGCTGAGCACGCCGATCCCGGCGTACAGCAGGATGGTCGCGGCGAGGAACACGTAGCCCATGGTCGCGCGCGGCAGCCCCATCTGCTCGAGGATGGCCAGCACAACCACGAAGGCGACGAAGCCGCCGGTGTACCAGCCATAGACCTTCTTCAGCTGCGCGGTGAAGGCCTTCTGGGATTGGGATGCGGCGCTCATTGCTCGGCTCCCTCGTCGACGCCGTACTCGCGGTCGAGCTTGTCCATGTGGCGGGCGTAATACCAGATGATCAGCAGGTAGATGATCAGCGAGCCCTGGGCGGCCATGTAGAACGAGAAGGGCCAGCCGAAGAAATCGAAGCTGAGATCGCGGGCGTAGTAGCCCATGACGAAAGTGACGATGAACCAGACGGCAAGCAGCACGGCCGTGATGCTCAGGTTCTTTCGCCAGTACTCCTGGTGTCGCTCGGTGAGCTGCATCAGTGTCTCCCGGGGTGCGCGCGACCCTATGAGGGGCGCGGATGTCGTTGTCGATGGAAACTCGATCGGAATCCTGTTGGCTGTGGTGCTTCCTCTCCTCCCTGGTGAAGATGGCGTGGGTCAGTCGGCCGGCGCGAGGCCGGTCTCGCGTTCGAGCTGCCGGGCCACCTGCGGCTCGAACTGCGCGAGCCGCCGGATCACGCTGCGCGCGCGCTCGGGATCGCCCAGGCGCACGTAGGCGTGGGCGAGCTGATACCAGCCGAAGGGGCTCATCGGCTGCAGTTCGGTGTTGCGCTGCAAGACCGGAATGGCCTCGTCAACCCGCCCGAGCTTGATCAGCGACAGCGCCTTGCCATACCAGGCGCGGTCGAGCTTGGGGTCGAGCGCCAGGGCACGATCGAAACTCGCGAGCGCCGGGGCGTGGTCTTCGCGCTCCTGCTGCAGAAAGCCGAGGTTGAACCACACGGCGGCAAGCTTCGCATCGAGCGCGAGCGACTCCTCGAGCGCCGCGATGGCGGCGTCGCGCTGGCCCTGCGCGGCCAGCAGATGCCCCACGGTGGCGGCGGCCAGCGCATCGCGCGGGCGCAGGCGGCGCACCGCGCGCCAGTGCGCGAGCGCGATCGCGTTGCGCCCGAACAGCGTGGCGAGGGTGGCCATCCGACGATGGAACCAGGCGGCAAGCGCGGTGTTCATCGCGTTCAGGCTCCGGGCGGACGCGGCATCAGCCGGATGCCGTCGAAGACCAGCACCCACAGCCAGAACAGCATCAGGAAGGCCACGATCGGCAGGTGGCGGTCGGCGACCCGCGCCGGCGTGATCAGCCGCACACAGCGGGTGAGCGGGGAAGTGAGGAAGCGCACGGCCCGGTAGACCGGATTGCGCTCGTGGGTGCCGAAACTGAGCACGTAGATGCCGCCCTGCGCGAGCAGCAGGAAGCCGGCAAACTCGACCAGACCCTTGAGCAGGGCCGCGAAATCGACCATCGCGATGTCTCCATGAGGCTGGCGGCTCTTGGGCGGCCGCCTTGCCATTGATGCGGTGAGGTCTTCAGCAGGCGGTCATTGGCTTTGCTTGAGTTGCTCGAGGATCGCGGGATTCTCGAGCGTGGAGGTGTCCTGGGTAATGGCATCGCCCTTGGCGATCGCCCGCAACAGCCGCCGCATGATCTTGCCGGAGCGGGTCTTGGGCAGGTTGTCGCCGAAGCGGATGTCCTTGGGCTTGGCGATCGGCCCGATCTCCTTGGCGACCCAGTTGCGCAGGTCGGTGGCGATGCGCACGGCGTCGGCGCCGGTGGGCCGCGCCTGCTTCAGCACCACGAAGGCGACGATGGCCTCGCCGGTGAGATCGTCGGGCCGGCCGACCACCGCCGACTCGGCCACCAGCGGATTGGCCACCAGCGCCGACTCGATCTCCATCGTGCCCATCCGGTGGCCCGACACGTTGAGCACGTCGTCGATTCGGCCCGTGATGCGGAAGTAGCCGGTGTCCTTGTTGCGTACCGCGCCGTCGCCGGCAAGGTAGTAGCCCTTGAGCTCCTCCGGGAAGTAGCTCTTGCGAAAGCGCTCGGGGTCGCCCCAGATGGTGCGGATCATCGAGGGCCACGGCTTCTTGACGACCAGGATGCCGCCCTGGCCGTTGGGGATGTCCTGGCCGGCCTCGTCGACGATCGCCGCGGCGATGCCGGGCAGCGGCAGCGTGCACGATCCCGGCTCCAGGGGCGTGGCGCCCGGCAGCGGCGTGATCATGTGGCCGCCGGTTTCGGTCTGCCAGAAGGTGTCGACGATCGGGCAGCGGCCGCCCCCGACGTTGGTGTGGTACCACATCCAGGCCTCGGGATTGATCGGCTCGCCGACCGAGCCTAGCAGCCGCAGGCTGGAGAGGTCGTAGTGCTTGGGGTGGGTGGCGGGATCGGTGTCGCAGGCCTTGATCAGCGAGCGGATCGCGGTGGGCGCGGTGTAGAAGATGGTCGCCTTGTGGCGGGCGATCATGGTCCAGAAACGCGCGGCGTTCGGCCAGGTGGGCACGCCTTCGAAGACGATCTCGGTGGCACCGCAGGCGAGCGGCCCGTAGGCGACGTAGGTGTGCCCGGTCACCCAGCCGATGTCGGCGGTGCACCAGAAGACGTCGTCGGGCTTGATGTCGAACGTCCACCGGGTGGTGAGCATCGCGTGCAGGATGTAGCCGCCGCTGGCGTGCTGCACGCCCTTGGGCTTGCCGGTGGACCCCGAGGTGTAGAGGATGAACAGCGGATGCTCGGCGGCCACCCACTCGGGTTCGCAGGTGTCGGGCTGGCCGGCCTCGACCGACGCCCACGTGCGATCGCGGCCCGCGTGCATGGCCACCGGCGCGCCGGTGCGCTGGTAGACGACGACGTTGCGCACCGACTCGCAGCCGCCGAGGACGAACGCCTCGTCGACGGCGGGCTTGAGCGCGATGGCCTTGCCGCCACGCATCTGCTCGTCGGCGCAGATGACCAGCGTGGCGCCGGCGTCCTGGATGCGCTCCTGCAGGCTCTTGGCCGAGAAACCGCCGAACACCACCGAGTGCACGATGCCCAGCCGCGCGCAGGCCTGCATGGCCACCACGCCCTCGACCGACATCGGCATGTAGATGATCGCGCGCTCGCCCTTGCCGTGGCCCAGGGCCTTCAGGCCGTTGGCGAACCGGCACACCCGGTGATAGAGCTCGCGGTAGCTGACCCGCGTGACGGTGCCGTCGTCGGCCTCGAAGATCAGCGCGGTCTTGTGCTCGACCGGCGTGCCGAGATGGCGGTCGAGGCAGTTGTAGGAGACGTTGAGCTCGCCGTCGTCGAACCACCGATAGAACGGCGCGTTCGAGTCGTCGAGCACGCGGGTGAAGGGCTTGTGCCACAAGACCTGCTCACGCGCGAGCCGCGCCCAGAAGCCGGCGTGGTCGCGATCGGCTTCCTCGCAAAGCGCCCGGTACTGGTCCATGCCGGATACCGTCGCGCGGCGGGCGAAGTCGGCAGGCGGCGGGAAGATCCGGTTTTCCTGCAGCACGCTCTCGATCTGGCCGGCCATCGAAATCCACTCCTCGGCGAAAAGACGACGTCTGTCGGGCAGACGTGGCGTCCGCCGCCATGGGAAGTTAGCGACGGGCCCTTACGTTGAGCTTACGGCTTTCTGACAATGCGCGAAAGCGCCGGCCCCCCGCGGATGACGAACGCGGCGGCACGGACGATCCGATAAGATGCGGCCTTCCCGCCCGCCCCGCTCCGCCCGCCACCATGATCGACGAGAACAAGCCGCTCGCCATCCTTCCCCGGCTGATCTTCGCCAGCCGCTGGCTGCAGGTGCCGCTGTATCTGGGGCTGATCGTGGCGCAGATCGTCTACGTGTTCCTGTTCGTCGAGGAACTGATCCACCTGGTCGAGCTGCTCTGGAACCCCGGCGCGATCGATGCGACGGTCGCGCGGCTGGGCATCGCCGAGCGCAACAAGGAGACGGTGATCATGATCATCGTCCTGTCGCTGATCGACGTGGTGATGATCTCCAACCTGCTCATCATGGTGATCGTCGGCGGCTACGAGACCTTCGTGTCGCGGCTGCGCCTCGAGGGCCACCCCGATCAGCCCGAGTGGCTTTCGCACGTCAACGCCAACGTGCTGAAGGTGAAGCTGGGCACCGCCATCATCGGGATCTCGTCGATCCACCTGCTCAAGACCTTCATCTCGGCCGGAACCCTGTCCGACAAGACGCTGCTCTGGCAGAGCGTGATCCACGCGCTGTTCCTGGTGTCGGCGCTGGCGATCGCCCTGATCGACCGGGTGATGACGCACCCCGGCCCCAAGCCCGGCCGGCCCGGCGGCCACCACTGACCGCGCGGCCGTCGGGCCCGCCGGCGCGCCGTCTACCCACCACCTTACGCCGACCATCCCGCCATGACCGTCATCAAGCAGGAAGACCTCGTCGAGTCCGTCGCCGCCGCGCTGCAGTACATCAGCTACTACCATCCGGTCGACTACATCCGGCATCTGGCGCGCGCCTACGAACGCGAGGAAAGCCCCGCCGCGCGCGATGCGATCGCCCAGATCCTCACCAACTCGCGGATGTGCGCCGAGGGCCACCGGCCGCTGTGCCAGGACACCGGCATCGTCAACGTCTACCTGAAGGTGGGCATGGACGTGCGCTGGCAGGGCTTTTCCGGGTCGCTCACCGACGCGGTCAACGCCGGCGTGCGCCGTGGCTACCTGCACCCCGACAACGTGCTGCGCGCCTCGGTCGTGGCCGACCCGCAGTTCGAGCGCAAGAACACCCGCGACAACACCCCGGCCGTGATCCACATGGAGCTGGTTCCGGGGAACACCGTCGAGGTCACGGTCGCGGCCAAGGGTGGCGGCTCCGAAAACAAGAGCAAGTTCGTGATGCTCAACCCCTCCGACTCGGTCGTCGACTGGGTGCTCAAGACCGTGCCCACGATGGGCGCGGGCTGGTGCCCGCCGGGCATGCTGGGCATCGGCATCGGCGGCACCGCCGAGAAGGCCATGATGATGGCCAAGGAGGTGCTGATGGAGCCGCTCGACATGCACGAGCTGCTCGCGCGGGGCCCCTCCAGCAAGCTCGAGGAGCTGCGCATCGAGCTCTACGAGAAGGTCAACGCGCTGGGCATCGGCGCGCAGGGCCTCGGCGGCCTGAGCACCGTGCTCGACGTCAAGATCGCGATGTTCCCCACGCACGCGGCGTCCAAGCCGCTCGCCATGATCCCGAACTGCGCGGCCACCCGGCACGCCCACTTCGTGCTCGATGGCTCGGGCCCGGCGTATGTCGAGCCGCCCTCGCTCGACGAGTGGCCCCAGGTGCACTGGGCGCCCGACTACGAACGCAGCCGCCGGGTCGATCTCGACAGCCTCACCCGCGAGGAGGTGGCCTCCTGGAAGCCCGGCCAGACGCTGCTGCTGTCGGGCCGCATGCTCACTGGCCGCGACGCAGCCCACCAGCGCATCCAGGACATGCTCGCCCGCGGCGAGCCGCTGCCAGTCGACTTCGCCAACCGGGTCATCTACTACGTAGGCCCGGTCGATCCGGTGCGCGACGAGGTGGTCGGACCGGCGGGCCCGACCACGGCCACGCGGATGGACAAGTTCACCGAGATGATGCTCGCGAAGACCGGGCTGATCGCCATGATCGGCAAGGCCGAGCGCGGGCCGGTGGCCATCGAGGCGATCCGCAAGCACCGCAGCGCCTACCTGATGGCGGTGGGCGGCGCGGCCTATCTGGTGTCGAAGGCGATCCGCGGCGCCAGGGTGGTGGGCTTCGCCGATCTCGGCATGGAAGCCATCTACGAGTTCGAGGTGCGCGACATGCCGGTCACGGTCGCGGTCGATGCCCAGGGCGTGTCGGTCCACGACACCGGCCCGCGCGAGTGGCAGGGCCGCATCGGCAAGATTCCGCTGGTGAAGGCCTGAGCCCGCATCGCCCGGCCGCGCGGCGGCCGGGTGCCTGCGCGCTCTGCCGCGCGCCCCGGCGGGCAGCGCCTCAGACCACCGCGAACGGGTAGTCGCGCCCCGGCGCGGCGTCGAACAGCGACCGCGTGTATTCGTGGCGGGGCGCCGCGAACACCTCGTGTGCCGGCCCGTACTCGACGACCTCGCCACGCGACATCACCGCGAGGTGGTCGCAGACCTGCGCGGCCACGCGCAGGTCGTGGGTGATGAACAGCATGGCGAGGTTCAGGCGCTCGCGGATCTCCTCGAGCAGTTGCAGCACCTGCGCCTGCACCGAGACGTCGAGCGCCGACACCGCCTCGTCGGCGATCAGCAGCTCGGGCTCCATCGCGAGCGCGCGCGCGATGCAGATGCGCTGGCGCTGGCCGCCCGAGAACTGGTGCGGGTAGCGCTCGAGCGCGCTGGCATCCATGCGCACGAACTCGAGCAACTGGCGGGCGCGGGTCATGGCCTGCGCCCGCGGCAGACCGAAATTGACCGGCCCCTCGATCAGCGCCTCGGCGACCGTGCGCCGGGGGTTGAGCGACCGGTACGGATCCTGGAAGACGATCTGCACGCGCCGGCGCAGGGGCCGCAGCTGCGCGGCCGGCATCCGGGCGATGTCGTCGTTGCCGAGCAGCACGCTGCCCTCGGTAGGGTCGATCAGACGCACGATGCAGCGGGCGACCGTGGACTTGCCCGAACCCGACTCGCCGACGATGCCCAGCGTCTGGCCGCGGCGCAGTTCGATCGACACGCCCGTGGCGGCCCTGACCTCGCGCCGACCGCTGAACCAGCCGCGGTCGATGTAGGTTTTGCCCAGGCCCCGGGTCTGGAGCACCAGCGGCGCGGCCGCGTCGGTGGCGCGGGCGCGCGGCTTGTGCGTGGGCACCGAGCCGATCAGCATCCGGGTGTAGTCGTGCCGTGGATGCTGCAGCACCTCGTCGCGCGGCCCCATCTCCACCAGGGTGCCCAGGCGCAGCACCGCCACGCGGTGGGCGATCTCGGCGACCACGCCGAAGTCGTGGGTGATGAAGAGCACGCCGGTGCCGTGGCGAGCCTGCAGGTCCTGGATGAGCTTCAGGATCTGGGCCTGCGTGGTGACGTCGAGCGCGGTGGTCGGCTCGTCGGCGATCAGCAGCACCGGGTCGAGCACCAGCGCCATCGCGATCACGATGCGCTGACGCTGCCCGCCCGAGAGCTGGTGCGGGTAGGAAGCGGCGATGCGCGGCGGATCGGGCAGCCGCACCTCGGTGAGGATGTCGAGAATCTTGGCGCGCCGCTCCTCGGCGCCGAGCTGCGTGTGCTCGCGCAGCACCTCGTCGATCTGGTCGCCGCAGGTCATGACCGGATTGAGCGCGGTCATGGGCTCCTGGAAGATCATCGACATGCGGGTGGCGCGCAGTTCGCGCAACCGGCCGATGTCGGCGCGGGTGATGTCCTCGCCCTGCAGCACGATGCGTCCGCCGGTGACCGGCAGCGCCCTGGGCAGCAGCCCCATCACGCCTTGCGCGATGACCGACTTGCCCGAGCCCGACTCGCCGACCAGGCAGACGATCTCGCCGCGGCCGACCGTGAAGGACACGCCCGCAACCGCCGTGGCCCGATCGCCGCCGGCGGGCAGCGCGATGGACAGGTTCTCGACCTGCAGGACCGGCGCCGTGTCGTTCATACCCGCTTGGCCATCTTGGGGTCGAGGGTGTCGCGCAGGCCGTCACCGAGGATGTTGACGGCGAGCACCGTGACGGCGAGGAAGATCCCGGGAAAGAAGATGTTGTGCGGGTACTGGTTGAACTGCGCGCGGCCCTCGGCCATCACGTTGCCCCAGGTGGGAATGTCGGGGGGCAGACCCACGCCGAGGAACGACAGGATGGCCTCGACCAGGATGCCCGAGGCGCAGATGAAGGTCCCCTGCACCACCAGCGGCGCGACGGTGTTGGGCAGGATGTGGCGCAGCATGATCTTCCAGGTGGGCGTGCCCAGCGACACCGCGGCCTCGACGTAGGGCTCCTCGCGGATGGTGAGGACCAGCGAGCGCACCAGCCGGGTGACGCGCGGAATCTCGGGCACCGAGATCGCGATGATCACGGTGATCAGGCTGCCCTTCCACATCGCCACCAGCGCGATCGCGATCAGGATGGCCGGGATCGCCATGACGCCGTCCATCACGCGCATCATCGGGCCGTCGAGCCAGCGCAGGTAACCCGAGAGCAGGCCGAACACGATCCCGAAGGCGAGCGACAGGATCGCGGTCGACACGCCGACGATCAGCGAGACCTGGGTGCCGTAGAGCACCCGGCTGTAGATGTCGCGCCCGAAGGAGTCGGAGCCCATCACGAAGGTGTGCTGGATGGTCTCGCCGTCGAGGGTCATGATCTCGCCCTGCTTGCCTGGCAGCAGGTCGCGGCTGGCCGCGTCGAACAGCGTGGGGTCGACCGTGCCCAGCCAGGGCGCGAGCAGCGATACCACCACCAGCACGGCGAGCACGACGCCGCCGATGCGCACCGACCAGTTGCGGCGCACGCGGCGCCACACGCTCTCGACTCGGACGATGGCCGCCGACTCGGTCGAGAGGGCCTCGAAGCGGCTGGGGTCGGGGGTGGTCATGAGGAAGCGCCGGTCAGTAGCGGATGCGCGGATCGAAGAACACGTAGGAAAGATCGACCAGCAGGTTGATCGCCACGTAGATGAACGAGAAGAACAGGATCACGCCCTGGATGGTGGGAAAGTCGCGCGCCAGCACCGCATCGACGGTGAGCCGACCCAGCCCCGGGATGGCGTAGACCGACTCGGTGACCACCACGCCGCCGATCAGCAGCGCGATGCCGATGCCGATGACGGTGGCGATCGGCACGGCCGCGTTGGCCAGCGCGTGGCGCACCAGCACCCGCGACTCGGCCAGGCCCTTGGCCCGTGCCGTGCGGATGTAATCCTCACCCAGGGTCTCGAGTACCGAAGCGCGTGTCACGCGCGCGATCAGCGCGATGTAGATCACCGACAGCGTGATGGCGGGCAGCACGAGATGCAGCGCCCATGGCCCGATGCCGTCGGCAATCCGCTTGTAGCCCTGCACCGGCAGCAACCCCAGCTTGAGCGACACCAGCCATATGAGCAGGTAGGCGAGGATGAAGACCGGCACCGAGAAACCCAGCACCGAGAAGCCCATCAGGATGCGGTCGAACCAGCCGCCAAAACGCCACGCGGCCAGCACGCCCAGCGGCACCGCGACCAGCACGGCGATCACGATGGTGACCACCGCGAGCGACACCGTGGGCTCGAGACGCTGGCCGATCAGGGTGGTGACGCTGGTCTTGTAGTAGTACGACTCGCCGAGGTCGCCGGTGACGAGGTGGCCGAACCAGATCACGAACTGCTCGGGAATCGAGCGGTCGAGACCGAGCGTGGTACGGATCTGGGCGATCTGATCCTCGGATGCGGCGTCGCCAGCGAGCACGGCCGCCGGATCGCCTGGCGTGAGCCGAAGCATCAGGAAGACCAGCACCGCGACGACGAGCAGCACCGGGATGGTCGCCAGCAGGCGACGCAGGAGAAAGGCTCCCATGGACTCTCCGCCACCCGCCCGACGGGCAGAACCGGTCGGGCGGACGCGCTAGGTGGGGTTGTGCGCGAGCGCGGGTCCGATCAGTTCCCGGACTTCTTCAGGTTCCAGTAGATGTTGCCGTTGTGGATGAAGAAACCGGTGATGTTCTTGCGGGCCGCAACCGGCTGGCTGTAGTTGCCGACCACCACGTGGGTGCCGACCTCGAAGGCGCGCGCATGGATCTGGTCGGCGAGCTTCTTCTTGGCGGCATCGTCGGTGGCGCGCATGAACTGGTTGCGCAATTCGACCAGCTTGTCGTCGGTCGCCCAGCCGAACCAGGTGGACTTCTCGCCCCGCGTGTCCATCGTCGGGTTGGCGATGGGGCTGGAGACGTCGAAGGCCTGCCAGGCGGTCAGGAACATGTGCCAGCCACCCTTGTCCGGCGGATCCTTCTTGGCGCGGCGGCCGACCAGCGTCTGCCAGTCCATCGCCTGCAGATCGACCTTGAAGCCGGCCTGCCGCAGCAGCTGGGCGGCAACGTCGGGCAGCTTGTCGATCGAGACCAGGTCGGTGGGCTTGAGGATGACGATGGGCGTGCCGTCGTAGCCCGAGGCCTTCACCAGTTCCTGGGCCTTCTTCATGTTCGACTTCGACTGCAGTTCGCTGCCCGCGGTGCTGCCGTAGGGCGTGCCGCAGTAGAACATCGAGTAGCAGGGGCTGTAGAGCTCCTTGACGCCGACCTGGGCGCGCAGGAAAGGCTCCTGGGCGAAGGCCGCGATGACCGCCTGCCGCACCTTCGGGTTGTCGAAGGGCTTGTGCAGGTGGTTGAAGCGGGCCATGTACTGCAGGCCGATCTTCGACCAGTTGGCCAGCTGCAGGTTGGCGTCGGCCTTGACGCTCTCGTAGTGGACGAACGGCAGCGCCTCGATGATGTCGACCTCGCCGTTGCGCAGCGCATTGACCTGCGCCTGCGCGTCGCGCAGCGCCAGGTTCCACTCGACCCGGTCGACGTGGACGATCTTGCCGCCAGCCGTGCCCGAGGGCGGCTCCTTGCGCGGCACGTACTTGGCGTTCTTGAGGTACACGGCCTTGTCGCCGGGCTTGAACTCGTCGCGCTTGAAGACGAACGGGCCCGAGCCGATGTGCTCCTCGATCTGCTTGAAGGGATCGGTCTCGGCGATCCGCTTGGGCATGATGAAGGGCACGATCGAGGACGGCTTGCCCAGCGCCTCGAGCACGAAGCCGCAGGCCTCGCCCAGGAAGATGCGGAAGGTGTCGGGCGCGGGCGTGTCCATGCGCGCGACGAACTGCATCAGGGCCGAGCCCATCGCATCACGCTTTCCCCAGCGCTGCAGCGAGGCGACGACGTCTTCGGACGTGACCGGCTTGCCGTCGTGGAACTCGAGCCCCTTGCGCAGCTTGAAGGTGTACAACCGATTGTCGGGGCTGATGCTCCAGCTCTCGACCATCTGCGGCTGGATCTTGCCGTTCTCGTCGGTGCCGAACAGCGTGTCGTAGATCATGTAGCCGTGGTTGCGGCTCATGTAGGCGGTGGTCCAGATGGGGTCGAGCACCGCGAGATTGGAGTGCGGCACCACGCGAAGCACGGTCTGGGCCGAGACGCTGGCGGCGGCCGTCGTGCCGAACAGGCCGGCGGCGATCGCAGCGGCGACGAGACGGCGGCGGGACAGGGTGAGCAGGGACACGGGCGACTCCCGGTTGGATGGGGAACGTTCGGAACATAGCGACACATCCCGGGGGGCGCAAGCGGCCGCGCCAGGGTCCGGGGTTTTTCGGCGCGGGCCTCGCGCTGCTGGCAGGTCGCGGCGAAGGTCGCTATTCTCGCAGCCCGGCCGGGGCACCGGAGACAGGGGACGGAGCGCACGATGGGACGGATCGCGATCGGCGGCATGCAGCACGAGACCAACACCTTCGCTCCCTCGAAGGCCGACTACGACGCCTTCCTGCAGGGCGGAGGCTGGCCCTCGATCCAGCACGGCGAGTCGATGATCGAGGCGGTCGCCGGGGCCAACATCCCGCTGCAGGGCGCGATCGTCGCGCTGCGCGGCGCCGGGCACGGCCTGGTGCCGCTCACCTGGGCGGCGGCCTCGCCGTCGGCGCACGTGACCACCCGGGCCTTCGAGGACATCGTCGGCGACATGCTCGCGCGCCTGCGCGGCGCCGGCCGCGTCGACGGCGTCTACCTCGACCTGCACGGCGCGATGGTCACCGAACAGCACGACGACGGCGAGGGCGAACTGCTGCGGCGCGTGCGCGAGGTCGTCGGGCCCGGCGTGCCGGTGGTCGCGAGCCTCGACCTGCACGCCAACGTGACCCGCGCCATGGTGCGTCATGCCGACGCGCTGTCGATCTACCGCACCTACCCCCATGTCGACATGGCCGAGACCGGCGCGCGGGCCGCCGGGCTGCTGATGCGCATGCTCGCGTCGGGCCGGCGATTCGAGAAGGCCTTGCGCACCTTCGACTTCCTCACCGGCGTGCCCTCGCAGAGCACCTTCATCGAGCCCTGCCGCGGCCTGTACGCGCTGCTCGAGCGCATCGAGGCGCGCACCGGGGTGGCGCTGTCGTTCGCCCCGGGCTTCCCGATGGCCGACTTCGACGAATGCGGGATGTCGGTCGTGGGGTATGGAATCGATGCGCGCGCAACCGACGCCGCGGTGGCCGAACTCGCCGACGCGGTCGCCGCCGCCGAGCGCGACTTCGCGCTCGAGCTGCTCGAACCCGCCGAGGCCGTGCGCCGCGCGGTGGCCCGCGGCGAGCCCGGCGCGCCGGTGATTCTGGCCGATACCCAGGACAATCCCGGCGCCGGCGGCAACGGCGACACCGTGGGCCTGCTGTCGGCGCTGATCGAGCAGCGGGCGCCCGACGCGGTGCTGGGCCTGCTGATCGATCCGCAGAACGCGCGCCTCGCCCACGAGGCCGGGCAAGGCGCCGGCCTCGAGTTCGCGCTCGGTTCGACCTCCGGCCTGCCGGGTCACGCGCCGCTGCGCGGCCGGTTCACGGTGGAGCGGCTCGGCGACGGCCAGTTCCTGTGCGAGGGGCCGATGTACGCCGGCTTCCGGATGGCGCTCGGACCGATGGCGCTGCTGCGCTCCGAGCAGGCGCCCGGCGTGCGGGTGGCGCTGGCCACGCGCAAGTGCCAGGCGGCCGACCAGGCGATGTTCCGGCACCTCGGCGTGGAGCCGGCGCGCCAGCGCGTGCTGGCGCTCAAGAGCTCGGTGCACTTCCGCGCCGACTTCCAGCCCATCGCCCGCGAGGTGCTGGTGGTGCGCGCCCCGGGCCCGGCCCTGGCCGACCCGGCCGATTTCCCCTGGCGCAAGCTGCGCCCCGGCATCCGCGTGCGTCCGCTGGGCCCGGCCTTCCGGCCGGCCTGAGCTCGCCGGCGCGGACACGCATCCACCCGCCCCACGACATCGGAACATCATGAGCACGCCAACCTGGCCTGTCAGCACCGACGCGCTTGCGCTGGCCGACCTCATCCTGCGCGGCGAACTGAGCCCCCGTGAGGCCCTCGAGAGTGCCATCGAGCGCGCCGCCGGCACCGATCCTGCGCTCAACGCCCTGTGCAACCCGGCGCACGAGCAGGCCCGCTCACAGGCCTTCGCGCTCGAGACCGAGCTGGCGCGGGCCCGCCGCAGCGCCGACGGGCTGGCGCGGCTGCGCCGCGAGCGGCCCTTCCTCGGCGTGCCGATGCCGCTGAAGGACCTGGCCACCGCCGCCTGGGGCCTGCCCTCGACCATGGGCTCGCGCCTGTTCGGCCGCATCGAGTGGTCGCTCGACAGTTCGCTGGTGGCGCGCTACCGCCGCGCCGGCTTCGTGCTGTTCGCGCGCAGCACCAGCCCGGAGATGGGCATCAGCCCCGCCACCGAGGCCCGCGCCTACGGCGGACCCACGCGCAACCCCTGGAACACCGCGTTCAGCGCGGGCGGCTCGAGCGGCGGGGCGGCGGCGGCCGTCGCGGCGCGCATCGTGCCGATCGCCCACGCGTCGGATGGCGCCGGCTCGATCCGCATCCCCGCCGCCTGCTGCGGTCTGGTCGGCCTGAAGCCCACGCGGGGCCTGGTGCCCAGCGGGCCCATGAGCGGCGAGGGCTGGGGGGGCCTGGCCACCGAGCACGTGGTGTCGCTCAGCGTGCGCGACAGCGCGATGGCCCTGCACCTGAGCGCGGGCGGCGACCCCGGCGCGCCCTACAGCGCGCCGGCATGGACCGATCCGATGCCCGGGGTGCTGGCGCCAGGCGCGAGCCTGGGCCGGCTGCGCGTGGCGCTGATGGACACCACCCTGGAGGGCGCGCCGGTGCACCCCGAGGTGGCCGAGGCGGTGCGCGGCACCGCACGGCTGCTGGAGGCGCTGGGGCATGCGGTGACGCCGGCGCGGCCGGCGCTGCGCACGCGCGAGATCCTCGAACCGGTGATGCGCGTGGTGGCCAGCGGCACGGCGATGGCGATCGACAACCATCTCGCCAAGCGAGGCCGCGGACTGGCCGACGACGAGCTCGAACCCACCACCCGCTCGGCCTGGGAGTACGGCCGCAGCCTGAGCGCGCCCCAGTACCTCGCCTCGCTGTCGACCCTGCACGCGCTCAATCGCAAGGTGGCCGACTTCTTCACGCCGGGCGGCGACCCGCAGGCGGGCTACGACGTGCTGCTCTTCCCGGTGCTGGCCGAACCGCCGGCGCTGGTGGGCCGCTGGGCGATGGACAACCCCGACTTCCTCGATTACCGGCTCGGCCCCACCGGGATCATGAGCTACTCGCCGTTCTGTCCGCTGGCCAACATGACCGGCCAGCCGGCGATCTCGCTGCCGCTGGCAACCTCGAGCACCGGCCTGCCGATCGGCGTGCAGCTGGCCGGCCGCTTCGGCGAGGACGCGCGGCTGCTCGCGCTGGCCGCGCAGCTCGAGGCGGCGCAGCCCTGGCTGCGCCGGCTGCCAGCGGTGGTGGCCGGCTGAAGGCCGGCGCGCGTCGGCGGTGAATCAGCCAGCCGCCGCCGCGCTGGCGGCCTGCTCGCCGCGACCGACATCGACGCCGCGCAGCACGCCCAGCGCCGCCACGAAGAACAGCCCCGTGACCGCGATCGCCAGCCGGTGGTTGCCCCCGGTGGCCCAGGTGACCACACCATAGGTGAGCGGCCCGACGATGGACGCAAGGCGCACCGCCAGGGTCCAGAGACCGTAGAACTCGGCGCGCCGGCCGGCCGGCGCCATGGCGCCTATCATGGCCCGGCCGCACGACTGGCTCGAGCCCATGCACAGGCCGGCCAGACCCGCCGCCGCCCAGAAGGCCCCCACGTCGCGCGTGAGCGCGGCGATCGCCACCATCGCGATCCAGCCGACCAGCGTGAGCGCGAGCGCGCGCCGGTGTCCGACACGGTCCTGGGCATAGCCGAATCCGAAGGCGCCCAGCGCGGCGGCGACGTTGACCACGAAGATGAGCACCATCGTCTGCAGCGTGGTGAACTTCATCGCCTGCTCGGCGTAGACGGCGGCCAGGGCGATCACGACCGCGATGCCGGCCTGGTACAGGCAGCCGCAGGCGAGCATGCGGCGAAAATCGAGGAACCGAGCCGATTCGCGCCAGGTGCGGCGCAGCCGGGCCAGGACCGCGCCGGCCTCAGGCGCATCGGTGGTCATGCCTGCCGCGCCCGCAGCCCCGCCACGCTCGCGCAACAGCGCGAAGGTGGGCACGCAGGCGATCGCGAACACTGCCGCGGTGAGCAGCATCGTGACCGGCACGAACTGGGCGGCGGTCTCGCCGCGAGCCTGCGCCGACAGCACCACCGCCAGGCCCAGGCCGAGGGTGAGCATGCCGCCGAAGTAGCCGAAGCTCCAGCCCCAGCCCGAGACCCGGCCCAGCGCGTGCGGACGGGCCAGTTCGGGCAGGAAGGCCGCGATCACGCCCTCGCCGAGACCGAAGAAGAAGTTGGACACGACCACGGCCACGACCGCCAGCGCGATGTCACCCGGGGCGACGAGGCCGAGAGCCGCGGTGGCCAGCACGCAGCCGACCGTGGCGACAGCCAGCACCGCGCGCTTGCGCCGGTGGGCATCGGCCCAGGCGCCGAGCAGCGGCGCCGCGGCCATCACGAGCAGGCTGGAGACCGACAGGGCCGCCGTCCAGGCGAAGGTGGCCCAGGCCGCGCCGCCGGCCACGGCGCCCACGAAGTAGGCGCTGAAGACCGCCGTAAGCACCACCGTGGTGTAGCCCGAATTGGCGAAGTCGTACATCGCCCACGCGAAGACCTCGCGCCGGCGCACGCCCTCGTTGAGGGAACTGCGGTCGAACCAGGCCACGGGCGGCTCGGCGATGCGGTGGGCGAAGGCAGGCCGGCGACGCGGCGCCGGATCAGCCGGCGAGCGCCGCGATGCCGGCCCGCGCGATCTGGGCATCCTCGGACGACTTCACGCCCGACACGCCGACCGCGCCGATGCAGTGACCGTCGACCACGATGGGCACGCCGCCCTCGAGCAGACCATCGAGCACCGGGGCCGACAGGAATGACGTGCGGCCGTTGTTGATCATTTCCTCGTAGACGCGCGACTCGCGTTGCCCGAGCGCCGCGGTGCGCGCCTTGGCCGGGGCGATGTGCGAGGAAATGGGCGCGGTGCCGTCGAGCCGCTGCAGCCACAGCGGATGACCACCGGCATCGACGATGGCGATGGCGACCGCCCAGCCGTTGGCCACGGCGTGGGCTTCGGCGGCCGCGGCGATGCGCTTGACGTCGGCGAGTTCGAGGCTGGGGCGGGTGATCACGGGGCGTCTCCTGGAAAGGGCATCGATGCGTGCGGTCGGCCCGGATTCTAGCCCGCTATGATGACCGCCATGACAGCTCCCCTGCCCGACGGATCGCCCGCGCCCTACGCGGACCTCACGCCCGAGCGGCTCCTCGATGCGATCGAAAGCGTCGGCCTGCGCGCCGACGGCAGACTGCTCGCGCTCAACAGCTACGAGAACCGGGTCTATCAGGTCTGGCTCGAGGACGGCGGCGCGGTCGTGGCCAAGTTCTACCGCCCGGGCCGCTGGCGCGACGCCGCCATCCTCGAGGAGCACGCCTACGCCGCCGAACTGGCCGAGCACGAAGTGCCGGTGGTGGCGCCGCTGGCCTTCGATGGCCGCACGCTGCTCGAGCACGGCGGCTTTCGCTTTGCGATCAGCCCGCGCCGTGGCGGGCGCGCGCCCGAACTCGGCGATCCGGCGGTGCTGCGCTGGATCGGCCGCCTGATGGGGCGCCTGCACGGCGTCGGCGCCACCCGT
>JBILUW010000061.1:0-16909 GCA_044370795.1 Burkholderiaceae bacterium | reverse complement strand
ACAGACGAGCGCCAGAGCGGCTGCCCCGAGCCGGCGCATGAGGATCGAGGCGCGCTGCGTCAAACCCGTGATCTCCGCGATCGGTCAGAGCGGGATTGAACCATGGGCGAGACCGCCGCGGGAGCGGCGGCGCGCTCCGCGTGGATCAGTCGGGCTTGATCCCGGCGCGCTGGATCACCGCCGCCCACTTGGTCTTCTCGGCGCGCACGAAGGCGCCGAACTCGGCGGGCGTGCCGGGCGCGGGCTCGGCCCCCTGGCCGAGCAGCCGCTCGCGCAGGGCCGGATCGGCGAATGCGCGCGCCATGTCGGCATTGAGCTTAGCGATCACGGCGGGCGGCGTGCCGGCCGGCACCCACAGACCGGCCCACGAGTAGGCCTCGTAGCCCGGCAGCCCGGCCTCGGCCATGGTAGGCACCTGCGGCACCAGCGCCGAGCGTTGCGGCGAGCCCACCGCGAGCGCCTTGACGCGGTTGCCGCGCAACGCGGCGAGCGCGGTGGGGCCATCGGCGAACATCAGCTGCACCTGGTTGCCGACCACGTCGGCCATCGCCGGCGCGCTGCCGCGGTACGGGATATGCAGGATGAAGACGCCGGCCATGCTCTTGAAGAGCTCGCCAGCCAGGTGGGTGCCGCCGCCGTTGCCCGCCGAGCCATAGGAAAGCTTCGCCGGATTGGCCTTGGCCCAGGCGATCAGTTCGCGCACGCTGGACGCCGGCACCGAGGGGTTGGCCACCAGGATGATGGGAAAGCGCGCGCCGAAGATGACCGGCGCGAAATCGCGCTCGATGTCGTAGCTCAGCTTGATGGCCAGGCCGGGCAGCACCGAGTGGTGGATGGCGCCGACGAAGACCGTGTAACCGTCGGGCGCCGAGCGCGCCGCCGCCTCGGCGCCGACGATGCCGCCGGCGCCGGCCCGGTTCTCGACCACCACCGGCTGGCCCCAGTACTCGGAGACCTTCTGGCCGAGCGCGCGCGCCACGGTATCGACCGGCCCGCCAGGCGGAAAGGGCACGATGAAGCGCACCGGCTTGAGCGGAAAATCGGAAGCGAGGGCGATGCGCGGCGCGGCCAGACCGCCGAGGGCAAGGGCGGCCGCACAGGCCAGAACACGCAGCAGGCGGACAGCGGCATTCATGAGTCGAGGTCTTCCTTCCTGAGTTGCAGACGGGCCTTGCGACGCTCGGCCCGCGGATCGGGCTGGTGCTCGCCGGCCTTGCGCGAGCGCGCGGGCACGACCAGCGGATTGCGCGGCTTCAGCCGGCCAACCGCCAGCGCGCGCTTGCGCCCGCGCGCGGCGTTCATCGAGGCATGGCGGGCGGCAGCCGCCCGCGCCGTAGCGCCGGCCGCCCGTCAGAGCACATAACGGGCGAGATCCTCGCGCCGCGCAACGTCGGCCAGCCGCTGCTCGACGTAGGCGGCATCGATGCGCAGCACTTGCCCGGCGAGGCGGGTCGCGTTGAACGAGACATCTTCGAGCAGGCGCTCCATCACGGTGTGCAGCCGGCGCGCGCCGATGTTCTCGGTGTTCTCGTTGACCTGCGCGGCGATCTCGGCGATGCGGCGCACGCCCTCGGGCGTGAACTCGAGCGTGACGGCCTCGGTGGCGAGCAGCGCCTCGTACTGCCGGGTGAGGCAGTTGTCGGTGCCGGTGAGGATGCGCTCGAAGTCGTCGACCGACAGCGAGTCGAGCTCGACGCGGATCGGCAGGCGCCCCTGCAGCTCGGGGATCAGATCGGAGGGCTTGGCCAGGTGAAACGCGCCGGAGGCGATGAACAGGATGTGGTCGGTGCGCACCGCGCCGTGGCGCGTGCTCACGGTGGTGCCCTCGACCAGCGGCAGCAGGTCGCGCTGCACCCCCTGGCGGGAGACGTCGGGGCCCTGCGTCTCGGAGCGCGTGGCGATCTTGTCGATCTCGTCGATGAACACGATGCCGTTGCCCTCGACCGCGGCCAGCGCCTGGGCGCGGATCTCGTCCTCGTCGACCAGCCGGGCGGCCTCCTCGTCGGCGAGCTGGCGCATCGCGTCGGCGATGCGCAGCCGGCGGGTGCGCCGGCGGCCGGCGCCCATGTTGGCGAACAAGCCCTGGATCTGCTGGGCGAACTCCTCCATGCCCGGCGGCGTGACGATATCGGGTGAGGCCGCGCCGGCGGTGAGCTCGATCTCGATCTCGCGGTCGTCGAGATCGCCCTCGCGCAGGCGCTTGCGGAACTTCTGACGGGCCGCCGACTCGGGCTCGTCGCGCTCGACGGTGGGGGCGGCCTCACCAAAGCCGAACCCGGCCGCGCGCGGCCGCGCCGGCGGCACCAGCACGTCGAGGATGCGGTCTTCGGCGGCATCGAGGGCGCGCTGCGCGTGGCGGCGCTTGGCCTGCTCGCGCACCATCTTGATCGCCGCGTCGAGCAGGTCGCGCACGATGGTGTCGACGTCGCGGCCGACATAGCCGACCTCGGTGAACTTGGTCGCCTCGACCTTGATGAAGGGCGCATTGGCCAGCCGTGCCAGGCGCCGCGCGATCTCGGTCTTGCCCACGCCGGTGGGCCCGATCATCAGGATGTTCTTGGGCGTGATCTCGTGGCGCAGCGGCTCGCCCACCTGCTGGCGCCGCCAGCGGTTGCGCAGGGCGACCGCGACCGCGCGCTTGGCGCGGGGCTGGCCGACGATGTGCTTGTCGAGTTCGGAGACGATCTCCTCGGGCGTCATCGCGGTCATGGGCTAGCCGATCGTCTCGACCGTGTGGTGCTGGTTGGTGTAGATGCAGATCTCGCCGGCGATCGTGAGCGCCTTGCGCACGACGGTCTCGGGGTCGAGGTCGGTGTTCTCGAGCAGGGCGCGGGTGGCCGCCTGTGCGTAGGCGCCGCCCGACCCGATGGCGAGCAGCCCGCCCTCGGGCTCGAGCACGTCGCCATTGCCGGTGATGATCAGCGAGTGCTGGGCGTCGGCAACCGCGAGCATGGCCTCGAGCCGCCGCAGCATCCGGTCGGTGCGCCAGTCGCGGGCCAGCTCGACGGCTGCGCGCAGCAGATGGCCACCGTGCTTCTCGAGCTTGGCCTCGAAGCGCTCGAACAGCGTGAAGGCGTCGGCGGTGCCGCCCGCGAAACCGGCCAGGACCCGATCGTGATAGAGCCGGCGCACCTTGCGAGCGCCCTGCTTGACGATGACGCTGCCGAGCGTGACCTGGCCATCGCCGCCGAGCGCAACCCGCGCGCCGCGGCGCGCCGACACGATCGTGGTGCCGTGAAACTGTTCCATGCGCAAGCCTGACCCACCGCACCCGAAACCGGGGCGCGCGAGGCGCAGCCTCGGAAAATGCAGAGCCGCGATTCTACTGCGCCGGCGCAGCGCCCGGCGCGGCCGCGCTCAGCGACGGCGCCGCAGGCGCGCGTGCTCGCGCACGCCCATCACGGTGAGCAGCGCCTCGATCACGTGGCTGGGCTCGTCGATGGTCACGACCTTGCCGGCGGACTTGAGTGCGATGAGCTCGTTGAGCAGCTCGCCGGCAGCGACGAAATCGAGGCGGGTCAGCGCCCGCGCGTCGATCACGACGTCGCGTCGCTCGCCCGCAAGCACGCGCAGCTGGCCGAGCTCGGCGGCAATGCGACCGACAAGCTCGCCGCACAGCTCGAGCGCGCGGCCCGGCGCCGCGGCGCCAGGCCACGCTGGGCGGCCACCGGGCGCGGTCGACGCGCTGCCGCTGTCGGCTGCGGCGCCCACGGCCTCCGCGGGCTGCCCCGCCGGCTCGGCACCGGCCGTGGCAACCGACACATGCGGAGGCACTGGCTCCCAGGACGGCGGCGAGACCTCGAAGGTCACGCAGTAGTCGATGCTCAGATCCTCGAAAGCCTGCTGTTCGCCGAGCAGGCGCAGCGCCAACAGGGCGAGCAGCCAGGCGCCGGCGGCGTCGGGACGGCCCGGCGCGACGGTGCCGCGGGCTGCGTCGTGCAGCTGGCGCGCGCCGCGAACGGTGATCGCGCGACGCGACCGGATGAACGATTCGAGCAGCCGTACAACGTCAGCGGCGGCATCGGGCTGGACGTGCCGCACCAGCGAGAAGTCGAAAACCAGCGGCCGGTTCTGCTGCGCGCCCTTGCGCGCCTGCTCGATGGGCCGGCTGGTTTCAGTGTCGATGGAATCTCCGAAGCCGACCACCATCATCGAAAGACCGCGCCGCTCCGCGGCCGCGGCCGAGGTGCGCTCGCGCCAGGCCGGCGGCGACGTCTCGAACCGGGCCGCGTAGGCGATCGAGCGGGCGTCGAAATCGGCGCGGCGATCGGCGGCCTGCAGAATGTCGAGCAGCATCAGCCAGCCCTGCCGCCCGCGGTCGGGCAGGTCGTCGCGGACGATGGCGGCCTCGAGCGTTGCCGCCGCGGCCTCCGACTGCCCGTTGGCAAAGAGGATGGCCGCCTCTTCGAGATCGGGAGGCAGGGTCGATTCGGCGATGAGAATGCCATCCCCGGTCTGTTCGGCCGGCGATTCGGACGGCAGCTTGAATGCCAGGGGCGCCAGCGCCGGCGAGGGGCGGCGCTCAGGCGCGAGGCCCTGCGCCGGGCCGCTCGACGCGGCGCGCTCGCCGGCAGGCCGCGCGGACGCGGCCACGGAAGCCACCGGGGAGGCAGCGGCGCGCCCTGCGGCCGGCTCGCGGCGCGGGGCCACGGTGACCGCCACATCGGCGCGCACGCCGGCGCCATGGACCACGGCAACCGAACGCACCGTCATCGGCTGGATCATCTCGGATTCGATCTTGTCGATCTGCTCGGCGGTGCGCCGCGCGGCTGCCCGCTGGCGCTCGGCGGTGGCGTCGGCAGCGGCTGGGCCGGCGCCCGGCGCGCGCGGAGCTGCCGCCTTCTCGGGTTCGGACTTGGGTCGACGCGAAAAGAAGGAAAACACCGCAGGCTCCGCCCTCGAAAATCGAAAATCCAGTCTAGCACCGCCCCTCGGGCCCATCCGCGCCAGGCCGGGCCGGCCATCGGCCGGGCCGAACCGCTCGTCCTGGCGCGCCGCGCACACGCCGCGCAACCGGCCTCGCGAGCGCCGAATTGCCGGCGTCCGACAGCTTTTCGTGCAACCCGATTGCACGAAAGCGGCATGCCTCGCCAGACCCGCCGGCCCCACCGATACGCTAGACTCCCCGGCCTCGTCGATACAACACGGTTGCATGATCGCCATGCCCAGCCCTGCCTTCATCCTTCGAGGAGCCCGCGCAGCCGCCGCCATTGCCGGGCTTTCGGGCGCCGCCGCGCTCGGGGGCGCCGCAGCGCAGGCGCAGCCGAGCCCGAGTGGCGCTCCGGCGCCTGCCGTCGTCCTGCCCGAGGTGCGGGTGAGCGCCGACCCGCTGGGCGCGGATCTGCTGCGCGCAACCCGGCCGGTCGGGTTGCTGCTCTCGCCCGAGCTCGAGCGGGCGCTCGACACCTCCCTGGGCGCCACCCTGGCCGGACAGCCAGGCGTGCACACCAGCGGCTTCGGCACGGCGGCCGGCCGGCCGGTGATCCGCGGACAGGACGGCGCGCGCGTGCGCATCACCCAGAACGGGCTCGATACCCTCGACGTGTCGGCGCTCAGCCCCGACCACGCAGTCGCGATCGATCCGCTGACGGCCGACCGCATAGAGATCCTGCGTGGCCCGGCCACCCTGCCCTTCGGCGGCGGCGCAGTCGGCGGTCTGGTCAACGTGGTGAGCGAGCGCATCCCGCTCAGCCGACAGGACGCGCTCGGCGGCAGACTGATCGCCTCGACGGACTCGGCCACCGGCGGCCATTCCGCCGGCTTTTCCCTGAAGGCAGGCAGCCGGGGCCTGAACTGGACGCTGGGCGCCTTCGATCGGCAGGCCGGCGAGTACCGGATCCCGGGACTGGCGACAGCCGGCGACCCCGACTCGCGCACCCGCCGCCTGCCCAACAGCCAGGCGAGGGGCGACGGCTACTCGGGCGGCGTTTCCTGGATCGGCGATCGGGTGGTGCTGGGCGCGGCGCACTCGGCGCTGGGCAGCCGCTACGGCATCCCGACCGAAGCCGACGTGTTCATCCGGATGCGGCAGCAGCGCAGCGAGGCGCTGGCGCAGATCGAGGAGCCGCTGCCCGGCCTGACCCGGCTGAAGCTGACGCTGGCCGAGGGCCGGTACCGGCACGAGGAGGTCGAGGGCGCCGGCGAGGTGGGAACGGCGTTCGCGGTTCGCGGCCGCGAAGGCCGCCTCGAACTCGCGCACGCGCCGCTGGGTGGCCTGCGCGGCGTGCTGGGCGCGCAACTGCGCGAGCGCACCCTGCAGGCGCGCGGCGAGGAGGCCTACGTGCCGGGCTCGCGCGATCGCAACGATGGGCTGTTCTACGTCGCCGAGCGTCCGATCGGGGCCGCGCGCCTGGAGATGGGCTGGCGGGGGGAGCGGGCCAGCCTGCGCCCGGAGGAAGCCAGCGGGCTGCCCTCGCGGCGCTTTGCGCTCAATGCCCTGTCGGCCGGGCTGAGCGCCCCCGTGGCGAGCGGTTACCGCATCGCCGCCAACCTGGGCAGCGCGCAGCGCGCGCCGGCCCTCGAGGAGCTTTACGCCCAAGGAGCCCACGCGGCGACGGCCACCTGGGAGATCGGCAACCCGGCGCTGCGCCCCGAGCGTTCGATCAACCTCGACCTGTCGGTGCGCCGCACGGCGGGCGCCCTGCGCTGGAAGGCCGGCGCGTTCGCCAACCGCTACGCAAACTATCTCTATGGCAAGGCCACCGACGAGAACGGCGACGGTCTGGCCGACCGGGTGGATGCCGAAAACGCCCTGGCGAACTCGGCGACCGACCCTGGCGCCGGCGAGTACGCCCGCATTGCCTATGCCCAGGGACACGCCCGATTCGTCGGCCTTGAAGCGGAGATCGACTGGCGACCGGCCGGTTCGCCATGGTCACTGCGCGCCTTCGGCGACCTCGCGCGCGGCCGTATCGAGGGGGAGGGCAACGCGCCGCGCATGGCGCCGGCGCGCATCGGCGCCGCGCTCGACTGGGCCAGCGGCCCCTGGAGCGGGTTCGTGTCGGTGCTTTCGGTCGGTGGCCAGCGGCGGGTGGCGGCCTTCGAGACGACCTCCCCGGGCTACACCCGGATCGATGCGGAAATCGCGCTGCGCCTGGGCACGGTGCCTGGCGCGCCGACGCTGTTCGTGCAGGGCCGCAACCTGCTCGACGAGACTATCCGGCCCCACACCTCGTTCGTGAAGGACCGGGTGCCCATGCCCGGCCGCTCGGTGCTGGCGGGCGTACGCGCCCGCTTCTGAGCGGGCGCCGCGGCGGCGGGGTCAGTCGCCGTAGAGCTTCTGGCGCAGCTCGCGGCGCTGCTGCGCCTCGAGCGAGAGCGTGGCCGTGGGCCGGGCGAGCAGCCGGGGCACGCCGATCGGCTCGCCGGTTTCCTCGCAGAATCCGTAGTCGCCTTCGTCGATGCGGGTAAGAGCCTGCTGGATCTTCTTGAGCAGCTTGCGCTCGCGGTCGCGGGTGCGCAGCTCGAGCGCGTGCTCCTCCTCGATCGTGGCACGGTCGGCCGGATCGGGGACGATCACGGTTTCGCGCAGATGCTCGGTGGTCTCGCCGGCGTTGTGCAGGATCTCGCGCTCCATGTGCTGGAGCCGCGCCCGGAAGAACCCGAGTTGCGCGTCGTTCATGTAGTCCGAGTCGGGCATCCGAAGAAGCTCGGCCTCGGTGATGAGTTTCCTGTCTTGGGTGGCTGCCATGTCGAAGTCTTCCGCTGTGCCGGACGCCGGCTTCACGCCAGGCACTGGTCCAGGCCCTTGATGAACATATCTTTCGGCAGGTTTCTGCCGATGAAGACCATCTTGCTGGACGGCTTTTCGCCGGGCTGCCACCGTCGGCCGAGGTCGGCGCCCATCATCTGGTGCACGCCCTGGAAGACCGTCTGGCGTTCCGACCCCTTCATGAAAAGCACGCCTTTATACCGCAACATGTCGGGGCCGTAAACCTGGACGATCCCGCCCAGGAAATCCTCGAGCTTGACCGGGTCGAAGGGCTTGGCCGAACGATAGACGAACGACTGCACGGCTTCGTCGTGCTCGTGCTCGTCGCTGGTCAGGAACTCGGGATCGATCTCGAGGATGGCGTTGAGGTTGAAGCCGCGGATGTCGAGCACGTCGGCGATCTCGACGCTGCCGAAGTTGACCGGCCGGATCGGGGCGCGCGGATTGATGCGCACCAGACGCTGGCGCAGCCGCTCGCGCTCCTCTTCGGCCGCGACGTCGACCTTCGACATCAGGATGCGGTCGGCGAACCCCACCTGCTCGACCGCCTCCTTGTGCTGGTCGAGCTGCGTGCTGCCGTGCACCGCATCGACGACCGTGATGACCGCGTCGAGCAGGTAGTACTCGGCGATCGCATCGTCGAGGAAGAAGGTCTGGGCGACCGGCCCGGGGTCGGCCAGGCCGGTCGTCTCGATGACCACCCGGTCGAATGCCAGATCGCCGTCGTCGCGACGCTCGCGCAGATCGTTGAGGATGCGAACGAGATCGCCGCGCACGGTGCAGCAGATGCAGCCGTTGTTCATCTCGACGATCTGCTCCTCGCGCTCCTGCAGCAGCAGGTCATTGTCGACGCCCTCTTCGCCGAACTCGTTCTCGATGACCGCGATGCGCTGGCCGTGCTGCTCGCGCAGGATGCGGTTGAGCAGCGTGGTCTTGCCGGCGCCAAGAAAGCCGGTGAGGATGGTGACGGGAACGAGTTTGGCGCTCATTGCAGGACTCCAGAGAAGCAACGCAGGTACATGAGGGCGATGGCGCCGGATTTCAAGCCGCAGACGCGGCCGACCGGCCGGCTGGAGCCGGCTGCAAGGCGCAGGCGCCGCAGCGACCCGAGACGGTGAGCTCGACCGCCTCGCTCGAGAAGCCCGCCGGCAGCATGCTCTCGATCACCCGGCCAAGGCCGGGGCTTTCCTCGAGGCAGAACATGCGCGCGCAGACCGCGCAGCGAAAGTGGCCATGCATCGCATGGCCCGCCTGCGCCGAGAACCTGAACACCCGATCGGGGCCCGACACCCGATGAGCCAGGCCCACCTCCACCAGCCATTCGAGCACCCTGTACAGCGTGACCCGGTCGATGGGCTCGGCGGCGGGTTCGGTTTCGAGTCGACGCTGCATCTCGAGGTGGCTGAGCGCCTCCCCGGCCGCCAGCAGGCAGGCAAGCACGCGCGCGCGCTGCTGGGTGACGCGCGCCCCGCGGGCGCGCAGCATCGCGCGGGCCTGCTCGGGGCGGTCGACGGCGCTCGGGCTCATGGCGAGCGGGATTCTACGGCCTGCGGCGCAAGCCGGGGTGACATCGGCGAGTTCAGACCCGCAGCAGCATCAGGCCTTTCAGGTATTCGCCTTCGGGGTGAGTCATGAGCACGGGGTGATCCTCGCCGGCCTGCAGCCGGCGCAGCATCTGCGCATCGACCCGCGCGTCGAACACCGCGCCGGCGACGATCTTCTGGAACAGGTCGACATCGATCGCCCCCGAGCACGAGAAAGTGAAGAGCAGCCCGCCCGGGTTGAGCAGGCGCAGCGCCTTCAGGTTGATCTCCTTGTAGGCGCGGGCGGCACGCTCGACATGATGGGCCGACGGCGCGAACTTCGGCGGATCGAGCACGATCAGGTCGAAGCGCCGGCCTTCGGCGAGCAGAGCCTTCAGGGCCTCGAAGACATCGGCCTCGCGCCACTCGCACGGCGCTGGCGGCAGCCCGTTCAGGGCGTGCTGCTCGGCGGCGCGCGCCAGCGCCGGCCCGCTCGAGTCGATCGACAGCGCCGACGCGGCGCCGCCGGCGAGCGCGGCCAGCGTGAACCCGCCCGTGTAGCAGAAGCAGTTGAGGACAGCGCGGCCGGCCGCGTGCCGGGCCACCTCCCGGCGGTTGTCGCGCTGGTCGATGTAGAAACCGGTCTTGTGGCCGCGTGGCACATCGACCAGATAACGCACACCGTGCTCGACCACCGGCAGACGGTCGGTGGCTGGCGCGCCGGCCACCGTGCCCTCGCGGCTCGGCAGCCCCTCGCGCTCGCGGGCAGCGGCGTCGGAGCGCTCGTGCAGATCGGGCAGGCCGGTCAGCTCGCACAGCGCGGTCGCGATCTCGTTGCGCCAGCGCTCGACGCCGGCGGCGAGCACCTGCATCACGAGCTGGCCACCGTAGCGGTCGACCACGAGACCGGGCAGTCCGTCGGCCTCGCCGAAGACCAGCCGCACCGCATCGGTGTCGCGAGCCAATGGCGCCCGACGGGCGATTGCCGCCGCGATGCGTTCGCGCAGCCAGGCGGCATCGACACGCCCGGCCTCGTCGAAGTGCCATGCGCGAGCGCGGATCGCCGAATCGGGGCTGTAGGCGGCCCACGCGAGGAAGCGGCCGTCGCTGGCAACCACGCGCACGGTGTCGCCCACCCACGGGCTACCCTGCACGCGGGCGATCGCGCCGGCATACACCCAGGGGTGACGGCGCAGCAGCGAGCGCTCCTTGCCGGGCTTGAGGACGATGGTGTCGGTCATCGGGCAGCGGCGGCCCGCCGGTGTGGCCGCGTGATCATCGGGCCCGCCGCGCCCGCGGATGGGCCGCGTCGTACACGCCGGCCAGGCGCTGGAAGTCGAGCGCCGTGTAGACCTGCGTGCTGCGGATGCTGGCGTGGCCCAGCAGCTCCTGGACCGCGCGCAGGTCGCCGCTCGACTGCAGCAGGTGACTGGCGAAGGAGTGGCGCAGCACGTGCGGATGCAGCCGCGTGGGCAGGCCGCGGGCCACGCCCAGCGCGCGCAGGCGCGCCTGGATGGTGCGGTTGGCAAGACGCGTGCCGCGCCGGCTCAGGAACAGCGCGTCGGGATCGGCGCCGGGGTGGGCGAGCATGAACACCGCCCGCGCTTCGAGCCAGCCGTCGAGCGCGGCCATCGCCTGCGCGCCCACCGGCACGGTGCGTCGCTTGGCCCCCTTGCCCAGCACGTTGACCTCGGCCTCGGCGCGCGCGAACCAGCTGGTCGAGCGGTAGCCGGGCCGCTCGACGTGCGCGACGTCGAGGCTGGTGAGCTCGGACAGGCGCAGCCCCGACGAGTAGAGCAGCTCGAGCAGCGCGCGATCGCGCACCGCCTCGAACGCCTGAACCGGCCCGCGCAGCAGCGCATCGGTCTGGTCGGGCGACCGCGCCCGCGGCAGGCGGCGCGGCGCGCGCGGCGCGCGCAGCGCCCGCGCCGGATTGGCCGGCATGCGGCCCTGCAGGACGATCTCGTCGAGGAAGCCGCGCCAGCACGACAGCCGCCGCGCGATCGAGCGCGACGCCGCACCGGCGCGCACTTCGCCGGCCACCCAGCGCCGCAGCGTGGCCTCGGTGAGCTGCGCCCAGTCGGGGGCCGCCGGTGACAGCAGCCCGGCGAGCACGGCGAGGTCGGCCTGGTAGGCCGCGAGGGTGCGCGGCGAGCAGCCGCGTTCATGCGCCAGCCGGTCGAGGAACCGGGCGACGTCCTGCGTGGTGGGAGCGGCTGCGCCCGAGCTCACGCGACCAGGCGCGACAGGGCAGCGCTGGCGGTTTCGGCGATGCGCTCGAGAAAGGCCGTGCCCATCCCGGTCTGGAAGCGGCCGGGATCGGGCGAGCCGAGCACCAGCAGGCCGAACGCCGACGGGCCCGCGCCCTTGCGCATCGGCAGCAGCGCGATCGAGCGGGTGGCCATGCCACCCTCGGGGAGCCAGGCCGCCGCGAGGAAATCGACGTTGGGGCCGCAGTAGGGCTGGCGCAGGCTGTCGGCCAGCGTGATCGCATCGGCATCGACCGGCGCGGCCGCCGGCAGCATCCGGTACGGCTCGCGCAGGTTCCAGAGCCGGATGGCGACCTGCGGCACGCTGAAGGTGGCGCGCATCTCGTCAATAAGGACCTGCGGCAGCGCGGCCGGGTCGGCCACCAGCAGCAGCTGGCGACACCAGCGCTGCAGCCGGTCGGTGATGGCGTCGTTCTCCTGGCCGATGCGGATCAGATCGGCCAGACGCATCTCGAGCGCACGGTGGCGCTCACGCAGCACCTCGAGTTGCCGCTCTTGCAGCGAGATTGCGCGCCCGCCGTGCGGATGCGCGACCGTGATCGAGGCGAGCAGATCGGTGTGCGACTCGAAGAACTCCGGATGAGCGCGCAGGTACTGCGCCACTTCCTGGGCGCCGAGCGGATTCGAAGAGGTGGGCATCGGGATCGGTGCGTGGGTGGCGAGAGGGTTGGGGGCGCGAGTGACGATGCGGCGGGCGCGGGGGCGGCGGCGGGCTCGGTGCGGACGCTCAGCCCGGCAGCTCGATCTCGCCCTGGTAGACGGTCTGGGCCGGGCCGGTCATGAGGACAGAGGCGCCCGTGGCCGCAGGCGACCAGCCGATGGTGAGCAGGCCACCGCGGGTGCGCACGTCGACCTTCGGATCGAGCAGCCCGCGCCGGATGCCCGCGACCACGGCCGCGCAGGCGCCCGTGCCGCAGGCCAGGGTCTCGCCGGCGCCACGCTCGTAAACCCGCAGCGCGATCCGGTCGCGGCCCAGGATCTGCATGAAACCGGCATTGACGCGGCGGGGAAAGGCGGCGTGATGCTCGATGAGGGGTCCGTCGCGCCCGACCGGCGCCAGATCGACATCGGGCACAACCTGCACCGCGTGCGGATTGCCCATCGAGAGCACCGAGACCCGGCACACGCCATCGCCCACCGGCAGCCGCCAGATGGTGTCGGCCCCCTCGGCATCGGCCACCAGGCCGGCCGGCTCGAAGGGCACGCGCGCCGGCTCGAACACCGGCGGCCCCATGTCGACGGTGACGCGCCCGTCGGCCTCGAGCCGCGGCTCGATGACGCCGGCCCGGGTGCGCACCCGGATGGCGCGCCGCTCGGTGAGACCCTGGTCGACGACGAAGCGCACGAAGCAGCGTGCGCCGTTGCCGCACTGCTCGACCTCGCCGCCATCGGCGTTGAAGATGCGATAGACGAAATCGACATCGCCGTCATCGGGCGGCTCGACGAGCAGGATCTGGTCGGCGCCGACGCCGAAATGCCGGTCGGCGAGCAGGCGCAGCTGCGGCTCGGTGAGCGCGTAGCGGTGACGCACCCCGTCGAGCACGACGAAGTCGTTGCCCGCACCGTGCATCTTCGTGAACCGCAACCGCATCAGCGTCTCCTGGACACGCCGGCTCGCCGCCTCGCGGGCCAGTGCCGATTATCGCCCATAGACCGACGGCTCGCCCGGCGGCCTGGTCTTGAAGCGCCGGTGCGTCCAGAGGTACTGCTCGGGCATGGCCAGTACGCACTGCTCGATGAACGCGTTCATGCGGCGCGTGGCGGCCTCGAGATCGTGGCCGGGGAAGTCTTCCCAGGGCGGCAGGAAGGTGGTCTCGTAGCCGTGCTCGGCCATGCGCGTGATCATGGGCAGAACCCGCGCGCCGCTGAGCTGCGCAAGCCGCGCAAGCGCGGGTACGGTGGCGCAGGTCACGCCGAAGAACGGCAGAAAGAGCGCATCGCGCGGCCCGAGGTCCATGTCGGGCGAGAACATGAAGGGCACGCCGGAGCGCACCGTGCGCACCACCGTGCGCATGCCCTCGTTGCGCAGGATCATGCCGCGGCTGAGAAAGCGGGTTCGCCCGCGGGTCATGACCTCGGTCAGCGCGCGGCTCTTCTGGTTGGCGAACATGGCCGCGCCCGGTGAATCGACCAGCATGCGCACGCCGCCGGCATCCAGGCCCACGAAGTGCGGCGCCAGCACGATCAGCGGCCTGCCGGCGAGCGCGTCGAAGTGCTCGCGCCCCTGCTGGCGAACCAGGCCGACGATGCGCTCGGCCGGTTCGTGCCAGAACACGAAGCACTCGAGGAAGCCCGCCCCGAAACATCGGAAATGGCGCCGCGCGAGCCGCCGGCGCTCGGCCTGCGGCATGTGGGGAAAGCACAGCGCCAGGTTGACCAGCGCGACCCTTCGGCGGGGCAAGGCGAGCCACCAAAGCACATCGCCCAGCCCGTGGCCCAGGCGGCGCACCCAGCGGTCGGGCAGCCGCGCGACCTGGCGCAGCAGCCACAGCGCGACACGGATCAGCGGTTCGACCATCATGCGGCGGCCTCCCGGCCGGGCATGGGCGGCGCCGAGGCGCCAGGCGGGCGCTTGTAGCGGTTGTAGCCCCAGAGGTACTGCCGCGGCAGCTGCCGCACCAGCCGCTCCATCGCGGCGTTGAGCGCCTGCGGGGTGGGTTCACCCTCGAACCGCTCGAGCCGCAGCGCCCAGCCCTGCCCGTACCCCAGACGCTCGGCCCAGAGCAGCACGACAGCGGCCCCGCTGGCCTGCGCAAGGCGCATCGGCAGCGTCATGGTGTAGGCCGGCGCGCCCAGGAAGGGCGCCCACAGACCCTCACCCTCGCCGGGAACCTGGTCGGGCAGCAGACCCACCATCTCGCCGCGGCGCAGCGCCCGCAGCAGCGTGCGCACCCCTGCAAGCGTCGCGGGCGCCGCGGCGAGACCCGGGCGGTTGCGCGCCTCGCGCAGCAGACGCTCGAGCGCGGGGCGGCGCGACGGGCGATAGATGATGGTGGACGGCCAGCGGTTCGCCACCCAGGGCGCGGTGACCTCGAAGCCCCCCAGGTGCGGCGTGAGCACCAGCACGCCGCGACCCAGGGCATGCGCATCGGCAAGTGGCGCAAGGTCGTCGCAACGGACGAGCCGATCGAGCTCGTCGGGCCCGCGAAACCAGATCCAGGCGAGTTCGCCGACCATGGCCCCGGCGGCACGCGCCGCCGGGCCGCGCAGCGCCGGCGGGTAGCCGGCGCGCGCGAGGTTGGCCCGCAGCTTGCCGCGATAGCCGGCCGACGCCGCATAGACCAGCATGCCGAGCAGCGCGCCGCCCGCCTGCAGCCAGGCCAGCGGCAGCAGGGCGATCAGTCGAAAGAGGGCGGAAAGCATCCGGAAAGAGTACGGGGGCGAGGGCCCGGGAGACGCGGCCATTGCGGCACGAAGCCTACGGCAATGCGCGCCCAGGGGTTGCGTGGCCAGCAACGCGGATGCTGGTCTATACTCGCGCCCGTCGCTGGTTTAACTGACAACTTGCGGGGCGACAACCGTCCGGGGCACCGCCCCGCCGGTCGAAGAAAGTCCGCTAAAGCGTCGCCGCCTCTCCGAAGACGGCCGCTCGGGCCGGACACATCGCGCACCCACCCTGTGCGCTCGAACCATCGGAGAAAGGCCTTGGCCAAGGATTTCCTGTTTACCTCTGAATCGGTGTCGGAGGGCCACCCCGACAAGGTAGCCGACCAGATCTCGGACGCGATTCTCGACGCTATCTTCACCCAGGACAAGTTCTCGCGCGTAGCCGCCGAGACCCTGGTGAACACCGGCCTGGTCGTGCTCGCCGGCGAGATCACCACCGGGGCCCACGTCGATTACATCGACGTCGCCCGCCAGACGATCAAGCGCATCGGTTACGACAACACCGACTACGGCATCGACTACCGTGGCTGCGCCGTGCTGGTCGCCTACGACAAGCAGAGCCAGGACATCGCGCAGGGTGTCGACGAGGGGCGCGGCATCGACCTCGACCAGGGCGCCGGCGATCAGGGCCTGATGTTCGGCTACGCCTGCGACGAGACCCCGGTGCTGATGCCCGCGGCCATCCATTACGCGCACCGCCTGGTCGAGCGCCAGTCGGAACTGCGCCGCGACGGCCGACTGCCCTGGCTGCGCCCCGACGCGAAATCGCAGGTGACGCTGCGCTACGTCGACGGCCGGCCGCATTCGATCGACACGGTGGTGCTCTCGACCCAGCACGCCCCCGACGTGGCCTACGAAACGCTGCGCGAGGCCGTCATCGAGGAGATCATCAAGCCGGTGCTGCCCACCGATCTGATCAAGGGCGACGTCCGCTACCTGGTGAACCCCACCGGCCGATTCGTGATCGGCGGCCCGCACGGCGACTGCGGCCTGACCGGTCGCAAGATCATCGTCGACTCCTACGGCGGCTCGGCGCCGCACGGCGGCGGCGCGTTCTCGGGCAAGGACCCCTCCAAGGTCGACCGCTCGGCCGCTTACGCCGCGCGCTACGTGGCCAAGAACATCGTCGCCGCCGGTCTGGCCAGCAAGTGCCTGGTGCAGGTGAGCTACGCCATCGGCGTCGCCCGTCCCACCTCGGTCATGGTCACCACCGAAGGCACCGGCAAGGTAAGCGACGAGCGCCTGGCGCAACTCGTGCAGGAACACTTCGACCTGCGTCCGAAGGGCATCATCCAGATGCTCGACCTGCTGCGCCCGATCTACGGCAAGACCGCGGCCTACGGCCATTTCGGTCGCGAGGAGCCCGAGTTCAGCTGGGAGCGCACCGACAAGGCGGCGGCGCTGAAGGCCGCGGCCTGAGCGCGGCGCGGGGGTTGCGGTGAGAGCCCTGCTGTCGCTCGCCCCCGGACCGGCCGACACGCTCGTGCTGCGCGAGGTGCCCGACCCGGTCGCCGGGCCGGGCCAGCTGCTCGTGCGCGTGCGGGCCTGCGGCGTCAATTTTCCCGACGCGCTGCACATCCAGGACCTGTACCAGGTCAAGCTCGCCCGGCCGTTCTCGCCGGGCGGCGAGTTCTGCGGTCATGTCGAGGCGCTCGGCCAGGGCGTGACGGGCTACGCGGTCGGCGATCTGGTCGTCGGCCGCTGCGGCTCGGGCGCGATGGCCCAGCGCATCGCGCTGCCCGCCGAACGGTGCGTGCGCATCCCTGCCGACAGCCCGGTCGTCGAGGCGGCCGCGCTGATCCTCACCTATGCAACCGCCTGGTACGCGCTGGTCGACCGGGCGCAGGCCCGGGCCGGCGAGACCATGCTGGTGCTGGGCGCGGCAGGCGGGCTGGGCTGCGCGATGATCGACCTGGGCCGCGCGCTGGGCCTGCGGGTGGTTGCTGCCGCGTCCAGCCGCGAGAAGCTCGACTTCGCCCTGTCGTGCGGCGCCCGCGATGGCATCGTCTACCCGGCCA
>JBILUW010000283.1:0-4965 GCA_044370795.1 Burkholderiaceae bacterium | reverse complement strand
CTGTCGGTGCTCACCGCCCGGCCCTTCTTCCCGGGCGCGCCCGAATCCCTGGAGGCGGCGCGCGCCGCCTGCGCGCTGCCGGTGCTGCGCAAGGACTTCCTCATCGACCCCTACCAGGTCCTCGAGGCGCGCGCCTGGGGCGCCGACTGCGTGCTGCTGATCGTGGCCGCGCTCGACGATGCGCGGATGCGCGAACTCGAGGACTGCGCCCTCGACCTGGGCATGGACGTGCTGGTCGAGGTCCACGATGCCGCCGAACTCGAGCGCGCGCTCGCGCTGCGCACGCCGCTGGTGGGCGTCAACAACCGCAACCTGCGCAGCTTCGAGGTGTCGCTCGACACCACGCTGGGTCTGCTGTCGGCCATCCCGGCCGGTCGGCTGGTGGTCACCGAGAGCGGCATCCACAGCCCCGACGACATTGCGCGCATGCGCGCCCACGAGGTGCACGCCTTCCTCGTCGGCGAGGCCTTCATGCGCGCCGCCGAGCCCGGCGACGAACTCGCGCGGCTGTTCGCGTAGGGGCCGTCAGGCGGCGGCCACCTCGGGCAGGATCGATGCGTCCGCATCGAATCGCACACCCTCGCGCAGGCAGAAGTCCGGCCGCAGCAGGCGGCTGCCGATCAGTTCGGTACCCTCGTTGTCCTTCAGCACGAAGCGGCCGCGCTCGTCGTGCAGCACGCTGACGTCGGCCGGGTTGCCGACCGCGAGTGTGCCCAGCTCGCCCGGCAGGCCGAAGATCTCGACGACGTTGCTGGTCACCATGCGCACGACGTGCCCGATCGGCAGGCCCAGCGCCAGCATCGCGGTCATCGCGCTGGCCAGCGAGAATCGCACCTGGCCGAAGAACATGTGCTCGCTGTCGCTGTGCTGCTCGGGAGTGCCCGCCGGCGCGGGCACATGGGTGTTGTAGCCGTGCATGTCGGCGCCCAGAGTGTCGGGCACGATGCCGGCGTCGAGGGCGATCCGCGCCATCCGGTAGCTGAAGTGCGAGCCGTGGCCGACGTCCACCTTGAGGCCGCGTGCCAGCGCCTCGCGCACGATCGCATGCACGCGGCCCTCCCGGTCGACGAAGCCGCCAGGGTGGCGGGTGAACGGATGCGCCAGGATGTCGCCGGCCTTCAGCAGTGGCACCACCTGCGCGAGGATGGTGTCCGGATCGACGTCATGGGCGCCGGTCTCGGGCAGCGGCCACAGCTGGCCGAAGTGGATGTAGAGGGGGCTCCCGGCGCGCGCGGCGATCTGCGCCGACTGCCGCATCACCTCGATCCCCCAGCGCGCGAAGCCGCCGAGCTCCGCGTGCGCCTTGAAGCCCTTGACGATGTCGGCGTTGGCGAGCGCCGCCTTGACCGTCGCCTCCACGTCGAGGCAATCGGGCTTGTACAGGTTCGGGTAGTAGTGCCCTTCCATGCCGCCCACCAGATACGAAGACAGGTACGCGAACACCCGCGTTCGTTTGGCATTCACCACGTACTCGCGGAAGGCCGGCAGCGTCATGCACGAGGGCCCGCCCTGGTCGATCAGCGTGGTCACGCCCGAGCGCACGCCGCACAGGTCGGCATCCAGCCCGAAGCGACCGGTCACGTACTGGAAGACGTGCGCGTGGGTGTCGATCATCCCGGGCAGCACGAGGCGGCCGCGCACGTCGGTGCGCTGCTTCGCGTGCACCGGCGCGCCCGGCGGCACGATGCCGGCGATGCGGCCGTCGCGGATCGCGATGTCGAACGGTCCGTCGAGATCCTGCGCAGGGTCGATCAGGTGGCCACCTGCCAGGAGGTGGTCGCAGGTCAGGGGGAGGGCGTCGGGCATGGGGTGCTTTCGAGGGGCGAAGGGCTGGCCCGACCGATGCAAACGCCGTACCCGCCGCGCGGCAGCCAATCCGCCCGATCCGGCGGGCGGCGCTTCATTCCGGTGCCTTGCGCGCCCGTCGTCGGGCGCTGGCCGCGAGAAACGCACCCGATCGGGGCGGGCCTGCGAAGGCTGCTCCCGAGCCGGGCTTGCCGCTGGCGCGGCCGCCTGCCCTACGCCCCGCCGCGCGCCCGCGGCCCCAGCCAGCCGCGGCGCAGCAGGCGCGCGCCGGGCGCTGCCTTCTCCTCGACCTGCAGCGTCGCTTCGGTGGGCGGTGGCGCCTGCAGGCGCACGTTGGCGGTGATCAGTTCGTCGCGGCGGAAGGCATGCACCTGCACGGCATCGCCCGCACGGCGGCGGGCGAGCATCGCCTTGAGCCCCTTCTCGTCGCGCACGCGCAGGCCATCGAGGGCGACCAGCACGTCGCCGGCCGACAGACCCGCCCGCATCGCCGCCTGCCCCTGGAGCGCGGCGGCGATAGCGAGATCGCCCGAGCGCGCGGCCAGGCGCACGCCCAGCCCGGGCGCGTCATCGTCGGCACCCGCCAGCACCAGCGCAATGCCGATGGCACGCAGCTGCGCGGCCAGCGGCAGCTCGTCGGTGCCTTCGGCCCAGGCCGCAACGAGTGGCGCGACATCCACTCCGGTGGCCTCCTGCACCAGCGGCACGAAGCCGTCCTCGGCAAGGCCCTCCGATGCGCCCTGCCGTCCGTACCGCCGCCACAGCAGCCGCATCACGTCGTCGAGCGAGCGGGCGCCGTCAGTTTGCTGCCGGATCTCCAGGTCGAGGCAGAGCGCCACCAGCGCGCCCTTCGCGTAGTAGCTGACGACCGCGTTCGGGCTGTTCTCGTCGGGTCGGTAGTACTTGATCCACGCGTCGAAGCTCGACTCGGCCACGCTCTGCGCGTGTCGCCCGGGCCCGCGCAATACCTGCGAGATCGTCTGGCCCAGCGCCTTCAGGTAGTCGGTGCTCTCGACCAGCCCGCAGCGCGCCAGCATCAGTTCGTCGTAGTACGACGTGAAGCCCTCGAAGATCCAGAGCAGCCGCGTGTACTGCTCGCGCGCCAGATCGGGTTGCGCGAAGACCGCCGGCCGGATCCGCCGAACGTGCCAGGCGTGGAAGTACTCGTGGCTCACGAGCGCCAGGAAGCCCCGGTAGCTGTCGGGCACGCCTTTCATCCCCGCGTGCGGCAGTTCGTGGCGCGGGCACAGCAGGGCGGTGCTCGAGCGATGCTCCAGGCCGCCGTAGCCCTCGTCCACCGCCGTCACCAGGAACAGGTAGCGCTCGAAGGGTGGCCTGCCACTGCGTGGCTCGAACAGGCGTGCCTGCGCCGCGCACAGCCGCTGCAGGTCGTGCGTCAGGCGCGCGAGGTCGGTGTCGTGGCGGCCGGTGATCGCGATGTCGTGCGGCACGCCGGCCACCGCAAAGCTAGCGCGCGTGAAGCGCCCCATCTCCACCGGATGGTCGGCCAGTTCCTCGTAGGTGTCGGCCCGGTAGTCGCCGAATCCCCACGCGCGCGCGCCATCGCGCGGCAGCGTCGTGGCCACCCGCCAGCCGGCGATGCCGGGCGGCGATTCGATGCGCACCGCGCAGGGCTGTGCCGCGCGGCCGGCCACCTGCACGAACACGCTGGTGGCGTTGAAGAATCCGTGGCTGGCATCGAGGTGCGCGGCGCGCACCGACAGGTCCCAGGCGTAGACGCGGTAGACCAGTCGCAGCGTGCCGCGGCACGGCGCGGCCTGCCAGGTCTGCTTGTCGGTCTTGGTCAGCGGCACCGGTCGCGTTCCCGCGCGTGCCTCGATCGCCACCACGTGGCGCGCGAAGTCGCGAACCAGGTAGCTGCCAGGGATCCAGGCCGGCATGCGCACGCGCTGGCCGTCGGGATCCGGATCGTCGATCTCGAGCGCGATCTCGAAGAGGTGCGCGTGCGGGTCGATCGGGACGATCCGGTAGCGGATCGCCGGTCGCGACGGCCGGGGCATGCGCTGCGGCTCAGCGATTGACGTCGACCACCAGCCGGCCGCGCACCTTGCCGGCCAGCACCTCTGGCGCCTTGCCGATCGCGTCGGCGAGCGCGATCTCGGTGGTCATCGCTGCCAGGCGGCTGCGATCGAGCTCGGCGGCCAGTGCCGTCCAGGCCGCCTGACGCCGGGGCATCGGGCACATCACCGAGTCGACGCCCGCCAGCCGCACGCCGCGCAGGATGAACGGTGCTACCGACGCCGGGAAGTCCATGCCCTGGGCCAGGCCGCAGGCCGCCACCGTGCCGCCGTAGCGCGTCTGCGCGCAGGCGTTGGCCAGGGTGTGCGAGCCCACGCAGTCGACCACGCCTGCCCAGCGCTCCTTCTGCATCGGCTTGCCGGGTTCGCTCAGCGCGGCCCGGTCGATCACCTCGGCTGCGCCCAGTCCCTTCAGGTAATCGGCCTCGGCCGCGCGGCCGGTGGAAGCCACCACCCGAAACCCGCGGCCGGCCAGCAGCGCGATGGCCACGCTGCCCACGCCGCCGGCGGCGCCCGTGACCAGCACTTCGCCGTCGGCGGGCTTCACGCCGCCGTCGGCCAGCGCCATCGCGCACAGCATCGCGGTGTATCCGGCGGTGCCGATCGCCATCGCCTCGCGCTCGCCCAGCGAGGCAGGCAGCGGCACCAGCCAGCCGCCCTTCAGGCGCGCCTTGCCGGCCAGGCAGCCCCAGTGGGTCTCACCCACGCCCCAGCCGTTGAGCACGACCCGGTCGCCCGGCGCAAACGCGGGGTTCGTGCTCGCCTCCACCACCCCCGCGCCGTCGATGCCGGCCACCATCGGCCACTTGCGCACCACCGGCGATCGGTTGGCGATGGCCAGCCCGTCCTTGTAGTTGATCGTCGAATACGCCACGCGCACCGTCACGTCGCCGTCAGCGGCATGGGTGGCGAGCGCGTCGTCGGCGAGTTCGCGCACGCCGGCGCTGAATCCCGCCTCGCTCTTCTCGAGGTAGATGGCCTTGAACATCGGTGATCTCCGGGGAAGTCGGGCGCCGGCGGGATGCCCGGCGCCTCCTGGATGGGCGCGGGGGCAAGGACCCCCGCCTGATGAGCCGGCCCGGGCGCAGCGCACGGGTCCGGATGAACGGAAACGACCGGG
>JBILUW010000281.1:0-4994 GCA_044370795.1 Burkholderiaceae bacterium | reverse complement strand
CTCGGTGGCTGCCGTCACGGTGGCCCGGTGGGCCCACCTCGCGCTTTTGCCTGAGCCGCAGCCGCATGTTCATCAGGCTGTCGTGAGCACCGCCCTGGGGCAGCATGAGTTGGTCACCCTTCGGGATAGCTCTCGCATGCACTTGAACACCGCCTCTGCAGTTCGGGTGGAGTTCGGCAGGCAGCAGCGCCGCGTTGTACTTGAGCGCGGCGAGGGGTTCTTCGACGTGGCCAAGGACGCTTCACGACCGTTTGAGGTGATAGCCGGAACCTCGGTTATTCGCGCGATCGGCACGCGCTTTACGGTGCAAAGGCTCGATGACCGCCGTGTAGAGGTGACTGTCTTCGAAGGAATCGTCGAGGTGCTGCGCTCCCTCGAATCGACCGGGCTCAAGGGTGAAGGGGTGAGCATGCTGCGTCAACCCCTGCGGTTGGCCGCCGGGCAGCACGCCCTCGACACGGGGGATCAAGTTGTCATCAAGACCCTGGCTCCAGAGACCCTGAGCCAGCGGTTGGCATGGCAGGAGGGGCGCATCGTCTTCGATGCCACGCCGCTGCTCGCCGCCGTGGAGCAGGTCAATAGATTTACCGATCGGCCAATTCGCCTGGCCGATCCCGCCCTGCAGTCGGTCAAGGTGTCCGGGTCCTTTTCCACTCGTGAGATTCCGGTGTTTCTTCGCAGTCTCGAACAAGGTTTCAACCTCAATGTCGAGCAGCGTGCCGAAGCTGTCTTGATCAGCGCTGCATCTCGACGCTGAGCCGGACGATGTGAGGCTTGCCCTCGTATCGGCTGTTCGCCGCCCGGGTGTAGCTTGCTGGCGCCATCAGGAGTAACCAGGAGTAATCAGGGGTGATCAGGGTTTGTCCCATGAGGGCTCGGCGGCGCTGACGCGTCATCTCCTGTTGGAGCCCCGCGGCGCAGTGTGCGGCGAGGCGTTCTTGTGCATGCCCGAGGAGCCTTCATGCCGCATCCAACCCGTCTTCTGCGTCCTGCAACCCTGGTTGTCGCCTGCCTGCTTGCGGCTACCGCGAGTCTGCCAGTGGTAAGGGCGCAGCCCTTCGCCCAGGCCAAGGCCATTGACATCCCGGCGCAATCCGCCGCGCAGGCCTTGCAGCGGTTCGTTGAGCTGACCCGGTTCCAACTGCTGTACGCGCCCGAAGTGGTGCGCGGCATCACCACCCGGCCAGTCAACGGCACGCTGCTCCCACGCGATGCGCTGACGCGCATGCTCGAAGGCACCGGCGTGCAGATCGTGGACACCGGTCCGGGCGCGGCCACGCTGCGCCCTGCCGCGGCCGCAACCGGCCCGGTTAACACCGGTGAGGCGGCTGCGGCGCAATCGATAAGCGTCACGGCGCGCAAGGCCACTGAGCGCGCGCTGGACGTGCCGATTGCCGTAACAGCCGTCACTGGCGACGGTCTGCGTCGACGTGGCGCTTCCAGCGTGACAGAGGTGCTGCAGGATGCGCCGGGTGTCAGCTCCTATGACTACGGGTACCTCGGACCGAAGGTGGCCATACGCGGCATCTCGACTTCGCTGGGCGCCAACGAGAACGGCTACTACCTCGACGACCTGCCCTTTACCGGCGTCACCGTGCCCATCGCACCCGATGTACGCGCCTGGGATCTGGAGCGCGTCGAAATTCTTCGTGGCCCGCAGGGCACGCTGTTCGGTGAGGGGTCTATGGGCGGCACGGTGCGCATCCTCACCAACAATGCCCGCTTGGGCGAGTTCGGGTTCGCCGGGCAACTGGGCGGCTCGCGCACTTCTGGCGGCGGCAACAACAGCGGCGCCAAGGCGATGGTGAACGTGCCGCTGGGCGACAGGGTCGCCGTGCGCGTGTCGGCCACGCACGAAGAGCTGTCGGGCTGGATTGACGACCCTGCCAACAGCGCCGGAAACGTCAACACCTCGCGAATCGACACGGCTCGCGTACGCGCACGCTGGGACGTCACCGATCGCCTCACCCTGAATGCCACCTACTGGTCCTTCGACGGCCGCTACCCAAAGGGCGGCCCCAATGCCACCGACCAGGGCAACTTGCCGAACACGGCCTTGTCGAGCAGCTCGAAGTACGAACTGGCCGGGGCCTCCGCCACCTATGACTTCGACACCGTCTCGCTGTTCTACAGCTACTCTCGCAGCAGCTTGGCAATTCCACTGTCGGGCAGCCTCTTCGGCGGCACCTTGATCTCGACGATCGACATCGACGTGGGCGCACACGAGTTGCGCGTGGCCTCCAACGGCAAGTCGGCGCTGCGTTGGACGGCCGGTCTGTACCAGCGAGATTCCCGCCGCGACGACAAGTTCGAGTTCGCGCTCTTCGGCCTGAACGATATCGGGCGCGTGGATTCGACTGCGCGGGCCGTGTTCGCCGAGGCCTCTTACAACCTGCCTGGCCTGCCGCTGGAGCTGACCGCAGGCGTTCGGCGGTTCCAGGACCGGCTGCAAAGCACCGAGGCCAGTTCCGGCGTCGCACAGCCGCCCGCCGACAACACCTTCAAGAGCACCAACCCACGTTTCTCGCTGGGCTGGAAGGCGAGTTCGGACTGGCAGGTCTACGCCAGCGCCTCCAAGGGCTTCCGCTCCGGTCAGAACCAGCCGGGGGCCTCGCTGGCGCTGGCTGGCCCCCTGGGCATTTCGCTGCCGGCTGCGCTCAAGCCCGACTCGATCTGGACCTACGAGCTGGGCACCAAGGCCGTGCTGCTGGACAAGCGCATGACCGTCGAAGCCGCCGTCTACCACAGCGACTGGAAGGACGTAACGGTGCGCATCCCCATCGGCACCACCGGTTTCAACGGCCTCATCAACTCCGGCGGCACCAAGACCGATGGCGTCGAGGCCAGCATGGCGTTGGACGTGTCGCCGGCGCTGACCTTCACGCTGGCTGGCAGCTACACCGATGCCCGCTACGCCGCCGACGTGCCGGGCACCGGCATTGCCTCGGGCAAGCCGGTGGACGAAATCTCCAAGGTCACGCTCAGCGGCTCGGCGGAGTACCGCTTTACGGCCTTCGGTGCCTGGCAGGGACGGGCGCGGCTGGGCTTCCAGCACCACAGCAAGCGCGAGTTCGCGTCGTTCCCGCTGTACCAGGCCGGCGACGCCATCAACAACGTCAACGCGCGCGTCAGCTTCGAGCACGCTGGCTGGACGGTGTCGCTTTTCGGCGAGAACCTGGCCAACGACAACGGCGCGGTCAGCTATCGCACCGTGCAGCCGCTGGGGCCGGGCGTGAACGACGTTTATGCCAACCGGCTGCGCCCGCGAACCATCGGATTGGAGCTGCGTTATGCGCTGGGCCGCTGAGCGGGCTGCGCGTGCGCTGGGCATTGGTGCGCTGAGCGTGATGGCATTGGGCGAAGGGGTCAACGCCCAGGGGGCCGCCGACGACTTGCAGTGGCTCGAGCCGCCGCAGTCCGAACGCGCGCTGGCCTGGGCCCGGGCAGCCACCCAGCGCAGCACCGAGGCGCTTCAGGCCTCACCGCGCTACAGGCCGCTGCTGGACGAGCTGACCGCGCTCAACGGCAGCGCCGGCCAGGTGGCGAGCATCACCCTGGCCGGTGCGCAGGCGGTACGCCTGCTCAAGACCGCCGAGCAGCCCAAGGGCTTGCTGCAGACCGCCGCACGGCAGACGACCGGGCTGGGGCCCTGGCGCACGCTGCTCGACGTCGGCGCGCTGGGCCGGCAAGAAGGCAAGGATTTTGAGCTCTACTGGCAGAGCTCGGCCTGCCTGGCGCCCGCGCGTACGCGCTGCCTGCTCAGCCTGCACGAGGCGGGCGGCGACGAGTCCGAACTGCGCGAGTTTGACCTGGCGACCGGTCGCTTCGTCGAAGGTGGCTTCAGAGTGGCCAAATCGCGCAGCATGGCCACGTGGGTCGATGCGGACACGCTGCTGCTGGGCCACACGCTGGGTGATGCCCCGCGCACGATGACTGGCTGGCCGGCCCAGGCCGTGCTTTGGCGGCGCGGCACGCCGTTGGCCGAGGCCAAGCCGGTGCTGCGGCTGGAGCCGAAGCATGCCCTGTTCATGCCCGTGGATGCAGGCGCCCAAGGGCAGGCCGTCGTTGCGCAGGCGATCGACTACTCCACGCTCGCGTTGCACCGCGTGACGGCCGATGGCAAGGTGCAGGCGCTGCCGCTGCCACCCAAGCTGAAGATGGCTTTCGCGGCCAACGCCACGCACGTGTTCGCGCAGCTGGCTGCGCCGGCCGAACGCGACGGCCGCACGGTACCCGCCGACAGCGTGGTGGCCGTGCCGCTGGCCGGCGCGGGCGGCATCGAGGTGGTGTATGCCGCCCGGCCGGGCGAGGTGGTCGACACCATTGGCAACTTCCAGATCACGCGCGATGCCGTCGCGCTGCCCATGCGCAGCGGGCTGACCCTGCGCGTGGATGTCGCCCGCCGCGAGGCGGATGCCTGGCGCACCACGAACCTGATTCCGGCGGCACCCGGCGTCACGCCCGCGGTGGAGAGTGGCGACGCCGCGGGTGATGCCTTCGTCGTCATGCGCAACGGCTTCCTGGTGCCGCCCGTGCAGGAGCTGGTGCGCACGAACGGACAGCGCACGCTCCTGGAAGCCAGCCCTGCCGCCTTCGACGCCTCGGCGTTGCAGGTGGACTTGCGCCAGGCCCGCAGTCGTGACGGCCAGGTCATTGAGTACGTCGTGGTCGGCCCGCGGGTGCGCAAGCCCGGGCCGGTGCCGACCCTGATGACCGGCTACGGCGCCTTCGGCATCTCCTTCACGCCGGCCTACTTCACCACGATGATGGGCGGCGCCTACGGCGGGCCCACGCTGAAGCTCTGGTTCGACCGAGGTGGTGCGCTGGTGGTGCCGGCCATCCGCGGCGGCGGTGAACAGGGCGCGGCCTGGCACCAGGCCGCCATGCGCGAGAAGCGTCAAACGTCCTACGACGACTTCCACGCCGTGGCGCAGGCGCTGATCGACAGCGGCTATACGGCGCGCAAGCACCTGGGCGTGTTCGGCCTGTCCAAC
>JBILUW010000060.1:0-17011 GCA_044370795.1 Burkholderiaceae bacterium | reverse complement strand
GTGGTCACGGCACACCTGCAGTTTCTCGGAGGTGGAGGCGGCCGCGATCACGGTGGCACCGAAGGCCTTGCCGATCTCGACCGCCGCCAGACCCACGCCGCCGGCGGCGCCCAGCACCAGCAGGGTCTCGCCGGCCTTGAGCGCGCCGCGGTCCTTCAGGGCGTGGTAGGACGTGCCGTAGGTGAGGATGAAGCCGGCGGCGGTGTCGAAGGGCAGGGTGCGCGGAATGGGGATGGCGCGCGCGGCCGACATCTTCACCTTCTCGCAGAAGGCGCCGTAGGTGGTCGAGCCGATGATGTGGTCGCCCACCTTCAGGTGGCTGACCCCCGGGCCCACTGCCGACACGATGCCGGCGAACTCGGCGCCGGGCGAGAACGGCGGCTCGGCCTTGAACTGGTACTTGTTCTGGATGATGAGGACGTCGGGGAAATTGACCCCGGCGGCCTTCATGTCGACGACGATCTCGCCGGCGCCGGGCACCGGATCGGGCACCTCCTCGACGACCAGGGTGTCGGGCAGGCCATATTGCTTGCAGAGCAGGGCTCTCATCGGGGTGTCTCCTGGATGGGTAGGCGGCGCGATTTCGGGCTGCCGTGGCCTGCGATCGGGGCCTGGCAACGGACCGGGCGATTATGCCCGCCCGGGGCGGGGCCCCGGCGGGCGGCATGGCGCGGCGCGTCTCGGCTTTGCGCGTGGACGCCTGCCGAGCCGGTGGCGGAAAAGGCCGCGCGGTCGGCGCCCCCGCTGCGCCGGGGATGGACGCCGCGGCCGGCGCCCCCGGGCTCAGGATGCGTTGCGATCGGGGCTGGCCTCGGCCAGCCGCACCAGCGTGCGCAGGGTCTGGTTGACCGGCGTGGGTACGCCCAGCGCCCGACCGCGACGTGCCACCAGTCCGTTGAGCGAGTCGATCTCGGTGGGGCGGCCGGCGGCCAGGTCCTGGGCGGTCGAGGAGGTGGCCGCGGCCATTGCGGCGCCCAGACGCATCGCGTCCTCGTGGAGCCGCTCGGCGTCGGGCAGGGCCACGCCTTCGGCGCGGGCCACGGCCACGCATTCGTCAACCACGGAGCGCATCAGCGCCCGCGCGTCGGCATCGCCGATCAGGCGTGCGTAACGGGCGCGGCCCAGCGCCGAGATCGGGTTGAACACGCAGTTCATGACCAGCTTGATCCAGAGATCGACCCGCACGTCGGCCGACACCGGGCAGGGCACGCCGGCGCGCTCGAAGACCGCCGCCACCGAGCCGGCCGCCGACGCGGCCAGGGCCGGGCAGGCCGACTCGCTGCCGTCGCGCACCGCGCCCAGCACCAGATCGCCGCGGCCGGCGTGGCGCACATGTCCGGGGCCGGCCATCGAGCAGGCCACGTAGACCACCGCGGCCAGCGCGTCGATGCCGGCCGCGTGGCGGATCCGCGCCACGTTGTCGACGCCGTTCTGCAGGCTGACCACGATGGCGCCTGGCGCAAGGCGCGGGGCGATGGCGCGCGCGCCGGCGTCGGTGTCGCGGCTCTTCACGCAGAACAGCACGAGGTCGGCGCCGGCGACGGCGGCCGGGTCGGTGTCGGCGGCCACCGGCACCGTCGTGCGGGTGCCGCCCTGCTCGAGGATCAGCCCGTGCGCGCGGATGGCCTCGACGTGCGGCCCGCGGCCGATCAGGGTGACCGGCGCGCCGGCCAGGGCCAGGCGCGCGCCGTACCAGCAGCCGACGGCGCCGGCGCCAAACACGGCGATGCGGGGCCAGGCCGCGCCGGGCAGGGCTCGTGCCGCGGTGGCGCTGCCGGGGCGCAAGGCGTCGGAGGGTGGATGGTCGGTCATGCGGACGCTGGGCCGGCCGTTGCTGGCCAGGCACGTCCGGGATGCTAACCCAGCTGGCCGCCCGGACCGCCTGAGTCGTCGGGGCCACCTGAGCCGCCCGGACTGCCGGTCTCGGTCGTCAGGCCCAGAACCTCGGCGATCGGTATCGGCCGGCCGATCGCATAGCCCTGGCTGTGGTCGACACCGAGCTCGGTCACGCGCTGGCGCAGGGCCTCGCTGCTCACGTACTCGGCTACCGTGCGCAGGCCGCGGCGCCGGGCCACGCGCACGATGGAGGCCACGATCTCGGCGTCGACCGGGTCGGCCTCGAGGTCACGCACGAAGCTGCCATCGATCTTGACGTAATCGACCGGCAGCTTCTTCAGGTAGTCGAAGGTCGACAGACCGGTGCCGAAGTCGTCGAGCGCCACCCGGAAACCCAGGGCGCGCAGCTGCGTGAGCGACTCGGCAGCCTGAGCGGGGTTGAGCAGTTCGCTGCTCTCGGTGATCTCGAAGGCGAAGCGGTCGGCCGGCAGGCCGCGGTCGGGCAGCGCGGCCTTCGCATACTCCGGAAAGCCCGGATCGGCGAGGCTGGTCGCGCTGAGGTTGATCGCGCACTTGGCCGTGCGCGCCAGGGCCTGTGGATGATCGGCGTACCAGTCCGACACCCGTGCCACCACCGCCCGGTCGAGATCGATCGCCAGACCTGCGGCGGCAACCGCCGGCAGGAAGTCTGCAGGGGCGATCAGGGCGCCATCGGAGTCGATCAGCCGCACCAGCACCTCGAGGTCGTGCCCCTGGAGCGCGCATTCGGGTCGGTTGGGGGCGATGGGCTGGGCCAGCAGCAGCAGCCGGCGCGCCAGGATGGCCTCTCGCACCCGCTCCGTCGCCGACAGGCGGGCCCGGTGCCGTGCGAGCAGACCGTCATCGACGATGCCCACGCGCAGCGGCCGCTCCACCCGCAACGCCGCATCGAGTTCGGCCTCGCGCAGGGTCAGCCGCAGCAGCTCGGCGTTCAGCCCCGGCCGCGGCGACACCCAGACCGCGCCCAGCGCCGGAGCCAGCTGCATCGTCACGCTGCCGGCGGCGATACGGATCGCCTCCAGTTGCCGCAACATGCCAGCCGCCACGGCTTCGAGGTCATCGGGCTCGCCGCCGCGCCAGATCGCCACGAAGCGGTCGGGCTCGGGCCGCGCCAGCGCCTCGACCCCGGGCGTCTGTGCCAGCGCTCGCTGCAGGGTCGCGATCACCCGGCCCGCATCGGACTCGTCGAGCAGATCGACCGCGGCATCGAGATTGCGCAGCCGCACGCCCACCAGACCGAAGCCGGTTTGCCGCCGGTGGGCCAGCCGGTTCTGCAGCAGTTCGTCCAGGCCGCGCAGATTGGCGAGGCCGGTGGCCGGATCCTCGTGCGCCGCTCGTGCCAGTGCCGCCAGGGCCGTGCGCCGGTCGGCCGAGACCGCCTGCAACACCTGAGCCAGTGCGGTGGCCGAGAACACCAGAAGGGCTCCGGAGAAGAGATCGACCTGGCGCTCGCCGGGCAGGCCCGTGCCGCTGTCGCCGAGGGCGTGCGTGGTCAGCAGCAGCGCGGCGCAGGCCACCAGCGTCCAGTACGCGGTCGGCTTGGCACAGCGGATCGCGCAGAAGGCCGCCAGCGGCAGGAAGAGGTGGGTGAGGCCGCGGGCGTAGCCCGGCTCGCCGATGCTCGCCAGGCCGACCCCCAGCAGGGCCAGCGCCGCGGCGAGCCCGACGATGGGCATGTCCAGATGCAGCGCGCGCTGGCCACGCGGCGCGTCGAGCAGCGCCTGCACCGCGGGCGCAAACAGCAGCACCCCCAGGCTTTCCACCAGCCAGTAGCCGACGAAGATCGACAGCATCGATCCCCCGTCGTAGGCCGGCGAAAGACGCAGTCCGAACGTGCCGATCAGCGCGGCGACTGGCGCGCCTGCCGCCTGGGTGGCGGCGTAGAGCGAGAGCAGCCGACGCAACTCGGTTGGCTCGTTGCCTCTGGAACGGCTCGCATCGAGCAGGCGGCGCTGCACCGCGACCGCGGCAAGCGGCCCGGCGACCGATGCCGCCAGCGCGCAGCCCAGGATGGCCGGATCGGGCCCGTAGGCGAACAGTGCCCATGCCAGCACGCCCGTGGCTGCCGCCGCCAGGCCGCGCGGGCCGATCGCCAGCAGGGCTCCGTAGGCGATGCCTGCCGGCGGCCAGAAAAGCGAGAACTCGTTGGCCGAGAAGGCGATTGCCCGCGACAGCCAGGCCCCGGCGACGGTGGCCAGGGCGATCCCGAGCAGCACCATGCTGTCGTCCGTCCTGCCGGCCTGGGCGGGGGCTGTGGTGGCGCCTGGGTGGGCGGCGGTAAAGCGCATGACGGGATGTCGGCTTCCGCGCGCCAGACTGCAGGCCCGGGAGTCGCCCGTCCGATGAGCGGCAGAAAGCGCCGGTTCAGGCGGCGGCTCAGTCGCGCAGATTCAGCAGATTGCCGGGCGAGTACTGGTCGGTGAGCAGGCGCGTGCCCGGCGGCCAGGAGGCGTCGGTGCGAAAGAGCGGCAGCAGCCAGTCGCGACCGGTGCCCAGTCGGCCCAGCGCCGGCTCCAGGCGCGCCGCTTGCGCCTCGACGCTGGCCATGGCGGGTAGTCCGCCGCGCCGCGCAAGGATGACGCGATTGTTGCGGCGCAGATTGAAGAAGGTGCCGAAGACGCTGTGGTAGGTGGCCGACTCGGCCGCGTGCAGGCCCGACGACGAGAAGGTGTTGGCGGCCACCACCCCGCCCTCGTCGAGCAGGGCGCGAACCTCGAGCAGGTAGTCGCGGGTGATCATGTGCTCGGGCACGTACAGGTGATCGAACGCGTCGAGCACGATCAGGTCGAACCGGCGGGCCTGCCGCACGGCGCGCTTGACGTGAACGCGGCCGTCGCCGGTGATCACGGTGGAGCGCGCGTCGGGCACGAAGCCGAAGAAGCGCTCGGCCACCCGCACCACGGCCGGGTCGAGCTCGACGCTCTCGATCTCGGCCTGCGGCAGCAGCGAGCGCAGCGCCATCGGCACCGATCCGCCGCCCAGACCGATCACCAGCACGCGCCGAGGTTCGGGCACCAGATAGAGCGCGCCCAGGATCATGCGGGTGTACTCGAAGACCAGCTGCTGCGGATCGGTCAGCGATGCGCAGGTCTGACGTCCGGCGTCGTGCACGCCGAACTTCATGCACCGCAACCCCTCGTGCTCGTAGACCAGGATGTTGCGGTAGAGCGAGCGCTCGCGGTGGATGACGGTGCCCTCGCCGCGCGCGCCGGTACCGTGCAGCGCCAGCGGCGTGGCGAGCAGCCCGGCGAGCAGCGCGCGGCGGCGGTGCATCGCCGTCAGGCGCGGTGGCGCATCGCCAGCCCCGCGAGCCCGATCGCCGTCGAGATGGCCATCATGCCGACCAGGATCTGGTCGATCTCGAAGACCAGGACCAGATAGAACGAGGTCAGCAGGGTGCCCAGCGTGCTGCCCAGGGTCGAGACGAAGAAGACCTTGCCGGCCACCCGGCCCGAGGTGCCCAGCGCATCGACCAGCAGCCGGATCGCGTAGGGCGAGACCGCGCCCGAGACCGTGATCGGCACGAAATAGAGGGCCAGCGAAGCCGCGAGCGCACCGTAGCGTGGATCGGGCACGTGGTCGAAGACCGCATCGAGGATGGGCGTGGCCGCGAGCACCGCCGGCAGGGCGGTGAGGGTGGCCGCGAGCAGGATCAGGGCCAGCTTGCGCACCGTGGGCTCGCCCGCCGACAGGGCGCCGCCGATCAGGTAGCCGATCGACAGCGACAGCATGAACAGCGTGATGATCGCGCCCCAGACGTAGATGCCGGTGCCGAAGTAGGGGCCGAGGGCGCGGCCGCCCAGCAGCTCGAGCGCCATCACGAAATAGCCCGACCATCCGGCCAGCAGATAGACAAAGGCGGTGCGAAGGGGGGCGGAGGCGGTCACCGGGCCGGGAGCTGGGGCATGGAATGGATGCAGTACGGCAACGGTCGCGAGCATCGACGCTGCGCGTGCCGCTGTCAAACCTCGGCACGCCGGCGGCTTCGGAAAGCCGCGCGCTTCGACTACCCTTGCGCCATGCATGCCGCAGGCAACCTTCCCCCGCAACCCCGCGTACCCGTGCCCGGGCCCGAGCAACTGCTGCCCGCCGTGGCCGAGATCGTCCGCGAGGCCGGCCGCATCGTGATGGCGGTCTACGCGCAGGGCGTGGCCGCCCGGCACAAGGCCGACGCCTCGCCCGTCACCGAAGCCGACGAGCGCGCCGAGGCGCACATCGTGCCGGCGCTGCGCGCGCTCGCCCCCGGGGTCCCGGTGGTGGCCGAGGAAGCGGTCGCCGCCGGCGAAATCCCCGATCTGTCGGCGCTGCAGGGCCTGTTCTGGCTGGTCGATCCCCTGGACGGCACCCGCGAATTCCTGGCCCGCAATGGCGAGTTCACGGTCAACGTGGCGCTGATCGACGCCGGCCGGCCGGTGCTGGGCGCCGTGCTCGCGCCCGCGCTGCCCGGCGGGCCCGAGCTCTACACCGGCGTGGTCGGCGTGGGCGCCTGGCTGGCGCGCGGCGATCGGCCCGTACAGCCGATCGCGGTCCGCAACGAGCCGCCCGAAGGGCTCACGCTGCTCGAGAGCCGCTCGCACGGCGATGCGGCCGCCATGCAGGCCTACCTCGAGCAGCGGCTCGCCGGCCGGCGCATCGCCGCGCGCACCACGGCCGGCTCGTCGCTCAAGCTGTGCCTGATCGCGGCTGGCCAGGCCGACCTCTATCCGCGGCTGGGCCGGACCATGGCCTGGGACATCGCTGCCGGCCATGCGGTTCTGGCGGCCGCCGGCGGCGAGGTGCTCGATCTCGACGGCGCGCCGCTGCGCTACGGGCGGGCGGGCTTCGAGAATCCGCATTTCCTGGCGGTTGGCCGGCTCGCGCACGCATCGCCTGCGGAGTCCTCGAACGCGGCGCCTTCCCCGCCCACCGCGCAAGCCCGCCCCCCGGCGCATCCGACCGACCCCCGATGAACGCCGACGGCGCCCGTCCCAAGGACCTGCCCTCGGTCGACCGCCTTCTGCGCGGGCCGGCCGGGCTGGCGCTGGTGGCCGAGCACGGCCACACTCTGGTCGCGCAGCAGGCGCGCGCGCTGCTCGAGGCGCTGCGCGCCCGCGCGCTGGCCGGCGAGCTGCCGGCGGCCGATGCGCAGCCGCCGGTCATCGAGGCCGCGCTCGCGCAGCGCGTGCAGGCCTGCCTCGCGCCGCGCATGCGCCAGGTGCTCAACCTCACCGGCACGGTGCTGCACACCAACCTCGGCCGCGCCCTGCTCGCCGAGCCGGCGCTGCAGCACCTGCTCGCCATGATGTCGGGCCCCAACAACCTCGAATACGACCTCGCCGGTGGCGGGCGCGGCGATCGCGATGCGGTGGTCGAGGAGCTGCTGTGCACGATCACCGGGGCGCAGGCCGCCACGGTCGTCAACAACAACGCCGCGGCGGTGCTGCTGACCATCGCCGCGCTGGCGCGCGACCGCGAGGTGATCGTGTCGCGCGGCGAGCTGGTCGAGATCGGCGGGGCGTTCCGGATGCCCGACGTCATGGCCGCGGCCGGCGCGAAGCTCGTCGAGGTGGGCACCACCAACCGCACGCATCCGCACGACTACGAACGCGCGATCGGCGAGCGCACCGCGCTGCTGATGAAGGTGCACACCAGCAACTACGCCGTGATGGGATTCACGTCGGCGGTCGACGAGGCCGATCTCGCCGGCATCGCCCACGCCCGTGGTCTGCCGCTGGCCTCCGACCTGGGCAGCGGCTCGCTGGTCGACCTCGCCGCCTGGGGCCTGCCGCGCGAGCCCCTGCCGCAGGAGAAGCTGCGCGCCGGCTGCGACGTCGTCACCTTCAGCGGCGACAAGCTGCTCGGCGGCCCGCAGGCCGGCCTCATCGTCGGCTCGCGCGCCACCGTCGAGCGCATCCGGCGCTTCCCGATGAAGCGCGCGCTGCGCGTCAGCAAGCTGCCGCTGGCCGCGCTCGAAGCCACGCTGCGCCTGTACCTGCGCCCCGAGCGGCTGACCCGCGATCTGCCCACGCTGCGGCTGCTCACCCGGCCGCTGCCCGACATCCACGCGCTCGCGCAGCGCGTGCACGCGAACCTGAGCGAGGCGCTGGCCCCGCGCTATGCGGTCGAGATTGCCGCGATGAAAGGTCAGATCGGCTCGGGCTCGCTGCCCGTCGAGAGCCTGCCTTCGGCCGGCTATGCGGTCGCGCCGCGCCAGAAGAAGGGCGCTGGCCGCGCGCTCGACGAGCTCGCCGCGGCCTTGCGGGCGCTGCCCCTGCCGGTCATCGGCCGGATCGCCGACGATCGCCTCTGGCTCGATCTGCGCTGCCTGGAGGCCGGCGCCGACGAGGCCGCCTTCGTCGCGCAGCTGCCTGCGCTGCACGCGGCCCTGCGCTGAGGTTCGGCGCTCCACCCGAGCGCGGCCCTCGGCCGGCGCGCAGCGCGCCGGCCCGGATGGGCTGCACCGGAACCGCGCGCCCGGCCGCGTGCGCCATCGGCGCTTGCGATCAGGCACCATGCGCATGGGACGACCAGATCCCTGGAGGGGAAACGATCCTGGTGGGTCGGCCGGGCTTCAAACCCGGTGGGCGGCGCCACGCGCTGCCGGGTGGGTTCGACTCCCACTCCTCTCCGCCACACCGACGCCGCGCGCCGGCGCAACCCAGGAGGAAACGACATGAACCAGCCGATCCTGCCCCTGACCCGCACTTCCCGGTTCCTTGAGGCCGATTCGCGCACGGCGCAGCTGCATGCCCAAGCCGAGCGGCTCATACCCGGCGCCACGTCGCGCCTGCACTACTACTTCAAGCCGCGGCCCATCTACGCGCAGTCGGGCGCGGGCTGCCGGCTCACCGATGTGGATGGCGACACCCGCATCGACTGCCTGAACAACATGACGGCGCTGATCCACGGTCACGCCGACCCCGACGTGACGGCCGCCATCGTCGAGCAGGCCGGCCGTGGCGCGAGCTATTCCGAGCCCTCGCGCCCCGAGGTCGAGCTGGCCGCGCTGCTCGCCGAGCGCATTCCCTCGGTCGAGCAGGTGCACTTCCGCAGCTCGGGCACCGAGGCGGTCATGATGGCCGTCAAGCTCGCGCGCGCCCACACCGGCCGCACCCGCATCGCCAAGTTCGAGGGCGGCTATCACGGCTACTACGACTACGTGCAGGTGAGCTTCACCTCGTCGCCGGCCAACTGGGGCGACGCCGCCACGCCGGCCAGCGTGCCCAGCTCGACAGGCCTGTCGCCGGCGGTCAGCGACGAGGTGCTGGTGCTGCCCTTCAACGACCGCGACGGCGTCGAGCGGCTGCTCGCCGAGCACGGCGCCAGCCTCGCGGCGGTGCTCTGGGAGCCGCTGTCCAACCGCTCGGGCATGGCGCCGCCGGCGCCCGGCTTTCTCGAGTTCCTGCGCGAGATCACGACCCGGCACGGCATCGTGCTGATCGTCGACGAGGTGATCGCCTACCGCGTGGGCCCGGCCGGCGCGCAGGGCCTCTACGGCCTCGTGCCCGACCTGTCCACCTTCGGCAAGGTCGTCGGTGGCGGGCTGCCCATGGGCGTGGTCGGCGGGCGCGCCGAGATCATGCGCCTGCTCGATCCGGCCGTGGGCGGGCGGCGCGTCATGTCGGGCGGCACTCACAGCGGCAATCCGCTGTCGGCCGCCGCGGGCCTGGCCACGCTGCGCAAGCTCACGCCCGAGGCCTACGCGCACCTGGCCGCAATGGGCCGGCGCATGCGCGAGGGCATCAACGCGGTGTTCCGCGCGGCCGGGCTGCCCGCCAGCGCCACCGGCGAGGGCTCGCTCTTCCAGATCGTTCCCACCGACCGACCGATCCGCAACTACCGCGACGTGCCCCAGGACGCGGCCGCGATGGCCTGGATGGACCGCCTGCATCGCGAGCTGCTGTGCGCCGGCGTGATCATCTCGAGCCGCGGCCTGTCGTGCGTGTCGAGCGCCATGCAGCCGGCCGACGTCGACGAGGTGATCGGCGGTTTCGAGCGGGCCGTCGATGCGCTGGGACAGGCCTGATCCGATCCCCTGGCTGACCGCCATCATGACGCCGTAACCCCACCCGGCTGGAATGCAGCGATGGCGACCTTCTACGGACTGCCCGACAACCGCACCCGCGAGGTCATCACCGGCTCCGACGGTGACGACCTGATCTACCCGCTCGGCGGCTGGGATGTGGTCCAGGGCCGCGGCGGCATCGACAGCGTCTTCGTCTATGGCGAGGCCGCCGGCTTCACGGTGATGACCGAACAGGGCATCACGTACATCGATGCGCTCAGCGGCGCGAGCGCCGGCGCCGAGCGCGCCCAGCTCTACGACGTCGAGCGCATCGTGTTCCTCGACGAGGTCGTCGATCTCACCCTGCCGCGCAGCTTCGTGGGGCGCGACGGCGGCGATAGCTTCGTCGGTGGCGCGGGGCGCGACACCGCTACCTGGGCGGCGCCGCGTGGCCAGTTCCGCATCGAGCGGGTCGGCGACCAGCACTTCGTGACCGATCGGGTGGGCGCCGGGGGCATCGACCGGCTGCAGAACGTCGAGCGGCTGGTATTCAGCGATGGCAAGGTGGCGCTCGATCTCGGCGGCGCGGCGCGCGATGCCGCTCGACTGCTGGGCACGCTGCTCGGGCCGTCCTCGGTCACCGGTTCGGCCCCGGCGCAGTCCGTGGTCGGCGTGGTGCTGTCGCTGTTCGACCAGGGCCAGACGCTGAGCCAGGTCGCGCAGCTGGCTGTCGGCGCGCTCGGCTGGAGCACCGAGACCGTGGTCGGCCAGGTTCTGCTCAACGTCTGGGGACGCGCGCCCACGGCCGCCGAGCAGGCGTCGGTGTCGGCGGCCGTGCAGGGCATGCCCGCCGCCGAGGTGGCCGCGCTGGCCTGCAACCTGGGGCTGATCGATGCGCGCATCAACCTCGTCGGTCTGGCCGACGCTGGCCTGCCCTATGTCTGATCGGCCACCCGCATGACCGCGGAGCAAGCCCACGCGCTGACCGCCGCCGCGCGCCGACAGGCTTGTGCGGCGCTGGGCGTGGGGCTGATGGCGCTCATCGGACGGGCAGCCGCCCAGACCGCGACGACTGGCGCCGACGACAGGGCGGCGCAGCCGCAGCCCGCCGCCATCGGGGGGGCGTCGGGGCCGGCCCCCGACTTCGATCTTCCCCAGTGGGACCTGGCTTCCAACGCCCCGCACCCCAGCCTGCGCCTTGCGCTGGAGACGCTGCGCGGGCGCTGGGTGTACCTCGACTTCTGGGCCTCGTGGTGCGGGCCCTGCCGGCTGTCCTTTCCGTGGATGAACGGGCTGGTGCAGCGCCTGCCGGCCGATCGCCTGCGGGTGGTGGCCATCGGCCTGGACACTCGGGCCGAGCCCATGGCCCGTTTTGTCGCGCAGCTCGCGCCGCGCTTCACGGTGCTATGGGATGCCCGCCACGCTACCCCGCCGCTCTATCGGGTCCAGGCCATGCCCAGCAGCTTCCTCATCGATCCTGCCGGCCGCATCGTGGCCAGCCACCGCGGATTCAACCCGACCGACGCGTCGGCCATCGAGCGCGACCTGCGGCAGCGGCTGGGCATCGCGTGACCGGCCGCCCGCCCTCCTGGCCGATGCGCCGCCGAGATCTCTCATGATCCCGCTCCCCCGTCCATGGTGCGGAGCGCTCCTCGTCGTGCTCGCCGCGCTGCTCGCCGGCTGCGCCCTCGAGCCGGTGCGGCCCTGGCAGAAGGAGCAGCTCGCCCATCCCGAGATGAGCTTCGAGCCCGACCGGCTCGATACCCGCTACACCGACCACATCCACTTCAGCCGCGAGGCCTCCAGCGGCGGCGCGGGCATCGGCGGCGGAGGCTGCGGGTGCAACTGAGCGAGGACCGCTGGCTGTCGCTGGCCTCGGCCGCGGCGCTGGCGCTGGCCGGCACCGCCGCCGCGCCGGCCGCGGCCGTCACCGCGCCCACCGCAGGCGAGGCCGGCGTGCGCTACCTGCACTACCAGGACCGCCAGCCCGGCAACCCCCGCATCACCGTGCACGGCTACGCGGCCAACGTGCTGGCGCCGATCAACGATCGCTGGGTGCTCGAAGCCTACGGCGTGATCGACGCGATCTCGGGCGCCTCGCCGGCCTACTACACCGCGCCGGCCTCGCTGGTGCGCCTGACCGACCGGCGCGAGGCCGTCGACGTCAGGATGTCGCACTACAGCGGCCGGCAGCGCATCACGCTCGGTGTGGCCGACTCGCGCGAGTCCGACTACGTCTCCACCAGCGTGTCGGGGCTCTACGCGGCTTCCAGCGACGATCAGAACACCACCTGGACGGCCGGCGTCTCGGCCACCCGTGACCGCATCGACCCGGTCAACCGCCGCGTGGTCGGCGAGCGCAAGCGCATCGACGAGATGCTGCTCGGCCTCACGCAGGTGCTCTCGCCCCGCGACATCGTCCAGCTCCAGCTCACCCACGGCAATGGCCGTGGCTACTTCAGCGACCCCTACAAGCTGTTCGACCTGCGGCCCGACGGCCGCCGGCAGACCGCGCTGCTGCTGCGCTGGAACCATCGGCTGGAGCCGCTCGATGCCACGCTGCGGCTGTCGGCGCGGGCCTACCGCGACAGCTTCGGCGTGCGGTCGGCCACGCTGGGCGCCGAGTGGGCGCAGCAGCTGCCCCACGGCTGGACGCTGACGCCTGGCGTGCGCCTGTACGCGCAGACGCCCGCCCGCTTCTTCGCGCCCCCCGATCCGGCCGACCCCGACCGGCCCAACCTGCCGCCCGATTACCGTTTCGGCCGCAGCCTCATCAGCATGGATCAGCGCCTCGCGGGGCTGGGCGCGGCCACCGTCGGTGTCAAGGTCGAAAAACGGCTGGCCTCGGGCGCGAGCCTGTACTTCAAGATCGACCACTACGAGCAGCGCACCGGCTGGGACTGGCTGGGCGGGGGCGGCACGGCGCTGCGCGATTTCCAGGCCCGCTCGCTGCAGGTGGGCTACACCTACCGATGGAACCGCTGAAGGCATCGCCGGGCGGCCCGACGGCGTCGGGTGTGGCGATCGAAGCCCGCGACGCACCCGACTCGGGCCTTGCCGTCTACACCTTCCGCGCGATGGGCGGGCCCGCCAGCCTGCAGCTTCCCGGCCCGCGCGGCGCCGGCACCGACGCGCTCGCGCAGCGCGCCATCGGCGAGGTGCTGCGCATCGAGGCCCGGTTCTCGCGCTACCGCGCCGACAGCGTGGTGGGGCGCATCAACGCCGCGGCCGGCGGGCCGGCCGTGCCCTGCGATGCCGAAACGGTTGCGCTGCTGCGCTTCGCCGATCACCTCTGGCGCGCCAGCGGTGGCCGCTTCGACGCCACCAGCGGCGTGTATCGCCGGGTCTGGAATTTCCGTGGCACGACGCTGCCCGAGCCCGCAGCCATCGAGGCGCTGCGCCCGCTCGTCAACTGGCAGGCGGTGCACTGGAACGAGACCGAAGTGCGCCTGGCGGTGGCCGGCATGGAGCTCGACTTCGGCGGTTTCGGCAAGGAGTACGCGGCCGACCGCGCCGCCGGCGTGCTTCGCGCGGCCGGCGTGGCGCACGCGCTGGTCGAACTCGCCGGCGACATCGTCGCCATCGGCCCGCGCCCCGACGGCGCGCCCTGGCAGATCGGCATCCGCCATCCGCGCACCCCCGGCGCGCTGCTGGCCACCGTGCCGCTGGCCGATCAGGCTCTGGCCACCTCGGGCGACTACGAACGCGGCATCGAGGTCGGGGGCCGCCGCTACGGCCACGTGCTCGACGCACGCACCGGCTGGCCGCAGCAGCACTGGCAGTCGGCCAGCGTGGTGGCGCCCACCTGCCTGGCGGCGGGGGCCGCGGCGACGATGGCGCTGCTGATGGGCGGGGAAACACGAGCCGCGCTGCGCGAGGGGCGGCTGCGGGGCTTGCTGGTCGATCGCGAGGGCGGGATCCTGCGAGGCTGAGACACCGGGAGTCGGGACAAGTCGGTATTGACGAGGCGCCGCCGCTCGGGCACAAAACTGCCGTCGGGTCGCGGTGTGCGGCCCGGCTCGGGCAGCCCCTCCGTGGCGGGCGTCGTCCGCGTCGTCGGCAGGAGTCGGTGTTCCATGGTGAACGTGCGTGCAGCCTTCCTGGGGTCCGGTGCCTTCGCGCTGGCCATGTTCCTCGCGGCCTGCGGCAGCGATCGCACGGCCTCCCCATCGCTGCGCGCCAACGTCGACGGCCAGGTATCGGCTCCGGCCTCGGGCAGCGTCAGCTATTACCAGGCCGCGCGCCTGCTCGAACAGGCGAGCTGGGGACCGACCCCGGCGGCGATCGCCGAGGTGCAGCAGCTGGGCGTGGCCGGCTGGGTCGATCGGCAGCTGACATTGCCACCCACGGTCTTCAACGTGCCGCAGTTCGTCATCAACTACGACTCCAACAACCAGGCACAGTCGGGTCAGGCGAACAGCTGGATCCAGTCCCGCTTCTTCGATGCGGCGCTCGGTGCGGAGGATCAGCTGCGCCAGCGGGTGAGCTGGGCGCTGTTCAACTTCCTTGCTGTCGGGGGTTCGCCGCCGGCCTATGCCAAGTACCAGTACCGGCTCATGCTCCAGCGCAACGCGCTGGGCAGCTACAAGGACCTTTTGCGCGAGCTCACGCTGAGCCCGACCATGGGGTTCTTTCTCAACAACGACCAGAACGAAGCCAGCCGGCCCAACGAGAACTACGCGCGCGAACTGATGCAGCTTTTCTCGGTCGGCCTGGTGATGCTGAACCCGGACGGCAGCACCATCCGCGATGCGCGAGGCGCGCCGGTCGAGACCTACAGTCAGGAAGACGTGAAGGCCGCGACCCGCGCGCTGTCGGGCTGGGGCTTCGACTGGGTGCAGGGCCTGCCTGCCTCGAATTGCTGCAACTTTGGCAGGCCGATGGTCCCCAAGACCCATCAGGGCGCGCACGACGCCGGCGCCAAGGTCCTCATGGGCCGTACCATCCCGGCCGGGCAGAGCATCCAGGCCGATCTCGAAAGTCTGCTCGACATCCTGGTCGACCATCCCAACACCGCGCCCTTCGTGGCCCGGCGACTGATCCAGAACATGGTCACCAGCGACCCTTCTCCGGCCTATCTGAGTCGGGTGTCGGCGGTCTTCGTCCAGACCCGCGGCGATCTCAAGGCCGTGGTCCGCGCCATCCTGCTCGACCCCGAGGCGAGGGCGGGCGACAACCCGGCACACCGGGATCCGCGCGTCGGCAAGATCAAGGAGCCCCTCCTTGCGCACACGATGGCGCTGCGTGGCATGGGTTGCCGCATGGCGGTGATGAACCCGCACGACCCGCTGTGGCCTATCTGGCCCAATCAGACGCCCTTCGAGGCGCCCAGCGTTTTCGGCTACTTCTCGCCCAACCATCGCACGGCCGAAACCCTCATGCCCGCGCCGGAAGAAAAGCTGCTCGGCGGCAACGAGCTCAACCGCCGCTTCAATGGCATGCATTGGGAGCTGGAGATGCCCGCGGCGTTCCGGAGCGCCGGCTGCGAGATCGACCTGATCGAGGCCAAGGTGGCCGAAGGCGACGAGGCGCTGATCGCCTTCGTGGCCGAGCGTTTCATGCGCGGCGCGATGCCCCCGCCAGTGCGCCTCACCCTGCAGAACCTGCTGCGTTCGTCGGCGCTGTCCTACGAGACGCCGGTGCGCAAGTTCGCGCGGGTGATGGGCGTCGCGCTCACGTCCCCTTATGGAGGAGTTGTCCGATGAACCCGCACCGTCGCAGCCATCTGAAGCGGCTGTCGGGCCTCGGCCTCGCCAGCCTGGGCGGCGCGCTCGGCCTGGGCAGCGTGGTTGGCCACTCCGCGCCGCTGCCCGGTTACAAGGCGCTGGTGGTCGTGCACCTGCAGGGCGGCCATGACGGCCACGACCTGCTCGTGCCCATGGATGGCGCCTTCAGCGACTACACCCGCGCGCGTGAAAGCATCGCGTTAACCCAGGCCGCGCTGACCCCCTTCGCGCGAACCCACCTCGATCAGCGGCTCGGCCTGAACAGCGCGCTTGCGCCGCTGATGCCCATCTTCGAGCGCCAGCAACTCGCCTTCCTGGTCAACGCCGGGCCGCTGGTGCAGCCGGCTACCGCCGCCGATGTGCTCGACCGCCGGGTGGCGGTGCCCCCCTTCCTGTTCTCGCACCCCGAGCAGTCGCAGTACGTGCAGGGTTGGATGGGTGACGAGGACCCCTCGGGCTGGGCGGGAAGGGCGATGGAGGCTCTTGGGCCGACGAAGGCGCCGCTGGTGAGCGTGGACCAGGGCGCCGCCACGCTGGTGCTCGGCCAGCGCAGCCGGATGGTGAGCATGAACTCCCGCAACTCGCGCTGGGCGGGGCCGGCCGATCTCGCGTCGGTGACCAACCCCTGGACTCAGACCCTTGCCGGACTGACACGACTGCAGTCGCCGGTCACCGTGGAAACCGAGTTCGCCCGCTCGCTGCGCGCCACCTTTCTCGACGCGCAGGAACTCGCGCTCGCCGCCGAGCGCACACCCGAGCCGCAGGCGAACTTCGAGGACAACGACATCGGCCGCCGGCTGCGCGCCGTCGCGCGCTTCCTGCCCTACTACCGTTCCGCGGGCGCCTCGCGTCAGGTCTTCAGCATCGAGTGGGGCCAGTTCGACACCCACGCCAACCAGCGCTACACCGGCGAAAGCGCGACGATGGGCCTCGACCCTCAGCTCGCGCAGCTCGCCTCGGCCCTGGTCGCATTCAACGATGCGGTGACCGCCGCCGGCATGGCCAACGAGGTCGTGCTGCTGGTGATCAGCGAGTTTGGCCGCACCCTCGACCCGGCCTCGGGCCGCGGTTCAGACCATGCCTGGGGAAACCACTGGATGGCGATGGGCGGCCCGGTGCGCGGTGCGCAGATGTACGGCGCGCGCTTCCCCAGGCTGCTGCTTGGCGGGCCTGACGACAGCGACCCCGGCCGGCGCGGCTACTTCGTGCCGCAGATGTCGACCGATCAGGTCGCGGCCGATGCGCTGGCCTGGCTGGGGGTGCCGCTGGCCACGATGGACACGGTGATGCCCAACCTGCGCAACTTCACGCAGAAGACGGTGGGGTATCTGAATGCCTGACGTGATCCTCACGGCGGGTGACGATGTTTACACCCACCCGGCGAACCAGTCGTGGGTCAATATCCTCGGCCGTGAGGGGAATGACC
>JBILUW010000280.1:0-5004 GCA_044370795.1 Burkholderiaceae bacterium | reverse complement strand
GACGTCGACCAGTCCTTCCAGCTGCTCACCGAACTCGAGTACCTGGGCCACGAGCGCCAGCTGCCGCGCGTTGCCGCCAGCGCCAAGCTCGAACGCGCGCGGCTGCTGGCGCTGCAGGGCAACGGCCAGGCCTGTGCCGACGAGCTCGACCGCGCCGACGACGCCGCGGTCTGGACGCGCGCCGCCCGCCTGCAGCTGCCCGCCCACGAGATCGAAGACCTCGCGATCGGCCGCTGGCGCCACGCGCTGCGCTTCGGCGATGCCCGACCGGTGCCGGCGCAGCTGTGCGCGGCGATCGCGCAGGCGCGCGCGCGCGCCCTGCATCGCCGGGCCTTGCGGCTGCGCACGCTGCTCGCGATCGCGCAGGCACGCAGCGGCGAGGCGGCGGCCGCTCGCACGACCATGAGCGCCGCGCTGCGCGATGCGGCTGCCGAGGGCTTCGTGCGGCTGCTCGTCGACGAGGGCGAGCCGGCAGCCGCGCTCGTGCGCCCGATCGTCACGGACCTCGCCAACGAAGAGGCCGACAGCGCCCACCCCCAGCTCGCGGTGCGGCTGCAGCGGCTCGCCGCGGCCTTCGGGACCGGATCGACCCCCGAGCCCGAACAGGCCGGCGCCACCAGCGCGCTGGCCATCGAGCCCCTCACCCGCACCGAACTGCGAGTGCTGCAGCTGCTCGCCGAGGGCTACTCGAACGGCGCGATGGCCGAGAAGCTGTTTGTCTCCGACAGCACGGTGCGCACCCATCTGCGCAGCATCAACATGAAGCTCACCGCGCGCAGCCGCACCCAGGCGGTGGCCATCGGCAGGCGGCTCGGGCTGATCGTCTAGCACCCGACGGCCGCACGCGACCGCTCGGCGCCGCCCACCAGGCCCTCGACCCACGCAAGCTGGCGCGGCAGACACACCGAGGCGAGGTCGTAGCGCGCGCGGGCGAAGGCGCGGGCCCGCGCCCCCAGCCGGGCGCGCAGATCGGCATCGCCGAGCAGCGCACAGACCTCGCCTGCCAGCCCGTCGATGTCGAAGAACCCGACCAGCCGCCCGGTCTCGTCGTGCCGGATCGCTTCATGCAGCGGCGGCGTGTCGCTTGCGACGATCGCGCAGCCGGCGCTCATCGCCTCGAGCAGACTCCACGACAGCACGAACGGGTAGGTCAGGTAGACGTGCACGCTCGACACCTGAAGCAGGCTGACGAAATCCCCGTACGGCAGGTTGCCCAGGAAGTGCACCCGCGACCAGTCGGCATCGGCGATGGCCGGGCGCACCTCCTCGATGAAGATGTCCTTCCACCGCTGGCCGGGCGGCGGCCGCGAGCCGTAGCTGACGCCGTCGCCGCCGACGATCAGCACGCGGGCTCGCGGGCGCTCGCGCAGGATCCGCGGCAGCGCCCGCATGAACACGTGATACCCGCGGTAGGGCTCGAGGTTGCGGTTCACGAAGGTGACGACCTCGTCGCCACGACGCAGCGTGCCGACGCCGGCCACCGTCAGCGCGGCGTCGCCGCGCGGGGCGACTGCTGCGGTGTCTATCCCGTCGTGCACCACCGTGATCCGCTCGCGAAACGCCGCCGGAAAGGTCGACGCCTGCCAGGCCGTGGGCGCGATGCCCGCGTCGGCCTGCTCCATGTGCATCAGGTTGTTGAGGTTCTTCAGACGCAAGCGAGCGCCGGCCCAGGGATCGTCGCGCTGGAACTCCGGATCGAAGCCGACGTCGGCGCCTTGCGGCTGGTAGTGGAACTCGCAGTAGATGGCCATGCGCGCATCGGGCCACGCCTCCTTGAGAAACAGGCTCTCGCCCCAGCCCGGATGCGCGATGACCAGGTCGGGAACGAAGCCGCGTGACTTCAGCGCGAACGCGGCGCGCAGGCAGGCCTCGCCGCGGATCGTCTTGGTCTCGATGTCGGCCACCCATGGGTGCACGCCCGGGGCGGTGCTGCGCTGCGCGCCGTAGCGCGCGACCCGCACCCCCTGCCAGCGCGCGGGCGCCTGGCGGCGCATGGTGGTCGCGAGCACCTCGTGGCCGCGGGCGGCAAGCGCCGGTGCGAGATGACGGAACTGGGCGGGGAAGTTCTGGTGAACGAAGAGGATGCGCACGTCGCTCCCGGATCGCCGACGCGATCGGCCGGCGCTGCGGGCATCCTAGGCGCGGCCGGGCGCGGCGCCGTGCGCAGGCTCAGCGCCACGCGATGCGCGGGGCTGCGATGCGGATGCGCGTCCGTGCGACGCCGATCAGTTGCCCACGGCGCGATCGATTGCCCGCAAGCGCGCCTCGGGATCGTCCGGGCCGATCAGTTTCTCGCGCAGCGGATTCTTTGGAGCCGCCTTGCCATCACCCGCCGGACCAGCCGCGGCTGCCGGGCCACCCTGCGCAGGCGCGGGTACGGGCGCGATGGCCGCACGCGCCGCCGCCACCGCATCGCGGCTGTCGGGCAGCGTGCTCACCTCGCCGCTCACGGCCCGCTCGAGCGCGCCCGCGGGGCAGTCCTGCGTGGTGTAGAGCACCTGGCCCTGATGCAGGCACTTGCGCACCGCGCCAGCCGCGGCGCCCGGTGCCGGCGCACCCGCACCAGCTCCCGCACCAGTACCAGTGCCCGTCCCCGTACCCGTTCCAGCACCAGCCGGCAGGGCCGTGGCGACACGCCCCTGAACCTGGGCGACCAGCGCCTTGCCGCGCGCGATCCAGCCGGCGACCGGCTCGCTGCCCGCCTGCGTCCAGAGTGCGATGCCGCCGACCACGGTCAGCGAGAAGAAGGTTCGGAACATCATGGCTGCTACCGCCTGTTCGGGGATGTTCGATGGTGTTCGGCGGTGTCGACGCGCGTTGGCCGACGCCAATGCGCAGGCCGCCGCCGGCCTGCGCCGAGTGTAGGCGCCCGCCCGCCCGCACCATGGCCGACGGTCGGGTCACCACTTCCCTTCGTCGGCACTCGCCGGCCGGTCGCCGGACCTCAGGGCGCGGGCCAGCGCCCAGGCACGGCACGGGCCTCGTCATCGCCCGGCCAGGGCGGCATGGTCACGCCGATCGCCACCAGCGGGGCGCGGTCGTCGGCACGAAACTGGAAGGCGGTACCCGCCGGGATGGTGAGCGCGGTGCCCGGAGCGAGCGTGACCACCGTCTCGCTCGCGCCTTGCCGCCGCCACATGCTGCCGGCCCCCTCGACGACGTACCAGAGCTCCTCGACGCGCCGGTGCGCGACGGCCCGCGACACCTGCCCCGGCGCAAGCGCGAACCGCGCGATGCTGCCACGGGCCGCGCGCAGCAGCGGGTGCACGGTGCTGCCGTCGGGCGCGCGCACCGGCTGCGCGGCGGCAAGGCTGGCGGTGGCGGGTGGCGCCGGCTCGTCGACCGGCAGCAGCAACTGCGGGCGCACCCGGGCATCGTCACCCGGGATGGGTGCGGGCAGCGCCCCGATGCGCAGCGCTCCCAGCGCGAGGTAATGGCCTTCGGCAAGGGGCTCGGCATCGACCGCGAGAAAGCGCTCGCCGGCCGCCCGCGCGAGCCCTGCCGCATGGCGCGCCAGACGGCTGCCCAGGCCGCGGCGCTGCCACGCCGGTTCGACCCACAGCGCGTGCAGCCGCCAGGGACTCGTCTGCGGATCGATCTGGCAGAACGCGACCACCGCGGCAGCCTCCTCGATCACCCAGGCCGGCTGCCGCGCCAGCGACCCGGGGGCGGTGCACAGCGCGGCATCCCAGGCCGCGAGCACAGCCGGCGCGTAACCGAGCGCGGCCTTGGCACGGCGGGCGATGGCGTCCATCGCCGGCACATCGTCGCGGCGCGCGGCGCGCAGGTCCATGGACGGCGGGCCGGGCCGCGCTCGGGTCGGGGCGCTCAGGCCCGCATCTCGTAGAAGGCCTGCGCCGGGCTGCGGATCGGCAGCGCCTGGAAGCGCGTGAAGCCGGCATCGAGCGCCAGGCGGCGCGCCTGCGCCTGCCCCCAGCAGGCGCCCAGACCGGGGCCGCCCTGGAAGATCGACTGCGGCACGCAGTGCAGGCAGCTGATGCCATAAAGCATGCGCGCGAACGGATTGCGGGCGTCGGCGTGGAGGTCGTCGGCAACCTTGGGCTCGACCATCAGCGCCGTGCCCTCGGGCGCGAGCGCCGCGCGGATGCGCGCGAGCACGCCCTGCGGGTCGGGCAAGTCGTGGACGCAGTCGAAGGTGCTGACGAAATCGTAGCCGCCCTCGGGCACCGGCATGGCCTCGGCCGGCCCGAGCACGAAGCGCACCCGCTCGGCCACGCCGGCGGCGCGGGCGTTCTCGCGCGCGAGCTCGATCGAGCGCGCGTCGATGTCGAGGCCGGTGATGCGGGCAGCCGGGAAGGCCTGCGCGAGCAGCACCGGGATCACGCCGGTGCCGCAGCCGATGTCGATCGCGCTGCCGCCCGCCTCGAGCGCGGCGACCACCTGCGGCATCGTCGGCAGCCACTGGCTGCGCAGCCGCGACGCGTAGACGTTGCGGTTCATCTGCTCGAGCGCGAGCTCGATGCCGTCGCCGTAGTCGCGAAACGCGATGCCGCCGCCGCTGGCAAAGGCCTCGGCCAGGCGCGGCGCCATCGCGGCCAGACCGGGCACGCCGCGAAACAGCCCGCCGAGGTAGTACTCGCTCGCGGGGTCGGCGAGGAACAGCGCGTGCTCCTCGGGCAGCGTCCAGGTGCCGGCCGGCGCATCGTGCTCGAGGTAACCCGCGCACAGCATCGCGGCCAGCCACTCCTCGAGGTAGCGCGGATGGATGCCCGTGCGCTCGCGCAGCGCCTCGAGCGTGAGCGGGCCGGCACCGGCCAGCGCGCGCCACAGGCCGGCGCGGTCGCCGACGTGCACCAGCGAGGCAGCCAGCGCGGTGGCGACGTCGCCGACCGCCTTCTGCATGAAGGCCTGGGACTTTTCCTTGTTCACGAGCGCTCCGGCAGACGTTGGGTGGCGCGGGTCAGTATAGCGACGGTCCGTTCGATGCGAAGCGCCGCGGCACGCCGCGCGCGGCCTCGTTCACACTGCCTGGCAGACCGTTCG
>JBILUW010000279.1:0-5007 GCA_044370795.1 Burkholderiaceae bacterium | reverse complement strand
ACCGACCTCGACGCGTGGTACGAGCACGCCTACCGCATCGACTACAAGGGCGTGGTCGAGCCGCGCCCGCACCACGTCCTGCGCGCCGGCCGGGTGGCGCTCGACCGGCTCTCGCGGATCGGCCACCTGCTCGCGAGCCGCCCGCGCACGCTCGATGTCGGCAGCGGCGGCGGCGAGATGCTCTACATGCTGATCCACGCGGCCGGCGCGCGTGCCGAGGGGCTGGAGCCCAACCAGGGCTACGCGCGCCATGCGCATGAGCGGCTGGGCCTGCCAGTGCGCCAGGGCTTCGTCGAGCGCGGCAACGGGATCGACGGCGGCTTCGAGCTCGTCACGATCTACCATGTGCTCGAGCACCTCGCCGAGCCGGCCGCCGTCGCGCGAACGCTGCACGACTGGCTCGCCCCCGGCGGGCATCTGGTGGTCGAGGTCCCCTGCGTGGAGGCCACCTGCCAGGCGCCCTCGCATACCTTCCACAAGGCGCACCTCACGACCTGGGGCCTGCCGACGCTGTCGCGGCTCGGTCGCCAGGCGGGACTGACGCCGGTGTCGACATGGACCAGCGCCGACGGGGGCAACATCCAGGTGATCTTCCGGCGCGACGACCCGTCGCCGGCGGACGATCCTGCGGCGCTGACGCGGGGCTATGCCGGGCGCGTGCGCGAGGTGCTGCGCGGCCACACGACGGTGAGCCACTATCTTTCGGGCCGGCCCCTGGGTCGGCTCGTGTCGCGCCTGAGCGAGCGCGCCGGGGAGCGGCGGGCGGTGCGCGAGCAGGCCGATCCTCGCGCCATCCTCGACGGGCTGATCCGCAGCGCGGGCATGGCGCGCGCCGCCTGAAACCGGCCCGCGCGCGGCGCGGCGAACTGACGGCGCCGAGAGCGCGTGCCGTCAGCCCGCCCCGGACGCGGGCTCGGCCAGCACCCGGGCCTCGCGCAGACGCGCGATGTGCGCATCGTCGTAGCCCAACTCGTGCAGCAGCCCCACCGTATCGGCGCCGATGGCCGGCGGCGGCCGCCGCACCGGCAGGCGCTGGCCATCGATGGCCAGCGGCAGCAGCGCCACGCGAGTGTCGACCTGCCTGCCGGCGCTGCTCGCGTCGGCGGGCACCGTCACGGGGGCGAGCCCGCCGGTGGCGAGCAGATGGGGATCGTCGAACAGGTCCTGCGGGCGGGTGATGGGCGCCCAGGGCAGGCCGGCCTGCTCGAAGCGCTCGCCCAGCTCGGCCGCGCCCCAGGCGGCGAAGCGCTCGCGCAGCAGCGGCATCAGCCACTCCCGCGCGCGGACCCGGTCGTTGTTGGTCGCCAGGCGCGCATCGGCGCGCAGGTCGGTGAAGCCGAAGTGTTCGCACAGCAGCGCCCACTGCGTGTCGCTGACAGCAGCCAGGAAGATCTGCTCGCCATCCTTCACGGTGAAGACGTCGTACAACCCCCAGGCCGACAGCCGCGCGGGCATCGGCGAGGGGGGCCGGCCGGTCAGCGCGAACTGCGCCATGTGCTGGGCGACCAGCAGCACGTTGTTCTCGAACAGCGCGCTGCTGACCTGAGCCCCCCGGCCGGTCGCATCACGCCGGCGCAGCGCCGCGAGCACGCCGATCGCGCCGAACAGGCCGCCCATGATGTCGTTGACGCTGGAGCCCGCGCGCAGCGGCTGGCCCGGCGGCCCGGTCATGTACGCAAGCCCGCCCATCATCTGCACCACCTCGTCGAGCGCGGTGCGATGGTCGTAGGGACCGGGCAGGAAACCCTTGTGCGACACGTGGATGAGGCGCGGGTTCAGGCGCGACAGCGCCGGCCACCCCAGACCGAGCCGATCGAGCGCGCCCGCCTTGAAGTTCTCGCTGAAGACGTCGGCCGTGCCAACCAGCCGCAGCACCACCTCCAGGCCGCGCGGATCGGCGGTGTCGATGGCGAGGCTGCGCTTGTTGCGGTTGAAGGTCGCGAAGAACCCCGCGCCCGAACCGAGCAGCCGGCGGGTGTTGTCGCCAGCGGGCGGCTCGACCTTGATGACCTCGGCTCCGAGGTCGGCGAGCACCATGCCGCAGGTCGGCCCCATGACCATGTGGGTGAACTCGACCACGCGCAGGCCGTCCAGCGGAAGGGTGTCTTCGGGCATCTCGGATCGGGTGACGGCTCGGAAGGCCGCACCGATGATGCCGCAATCCCGGCCCGAGGCGTCGCGCGCGCGGGCCGGCGCGTCTCGCGACGCGGGAGATCAGTAGGTCTTGTAGGGCAGGAACTTGCCGCTCATCACGACGTTCACGCGATCGCCCTTGGGGTCGGGCTCGCGGGTGATGTCCATCGAGAAGTCGATCGCCGACATGATGCCGTCGCCGAACTCCTCGTGGATCAGCTCCTTCACGGTGGTGCCGTAGACGCTGACGATCTCGTACCAGCGGTAGATCAGCGGGTCGGTGGGCACGGCGCTGGGCAGCGACCCCTTGTAGGGCACGACCTGCACCAGACCGCGGGCGAGCGCCACCGACAGCGTGGGCTTGGGATAGAACGCGCCGTCGCAGGCGGTGATCAGCGTGATCGGCTCCTGATGGCCGGCATCGCGCAGTTCGCGCGCGATGCTCCAGCCCGCGGCGCCCGCGCCGACGATGATCACGCCTTCGGCTCGCGCAGCCGCCGGGCGGGCGCGCTCGGCGGGCGCCACGGTAGCGCCGGAGCCTGCGCCGGGGACCGCCGCAGTGCCGCCCGGCGGTGCCGGCTCGAGCGGCCGGAAGTCGCTCTTGCCGACCCCGCAGACCGGGCAGCGCCATTCGTCGGGTATGTCCTCGAACCGGGTACCAGGGGCCAGCCCGGAGTCGGGGTCGCCGCGCGCTTCGTCGTAAACCAGCCCGCAGGCCTCGCACAGCCAGCGCCGCAGGGGGCGCGCATCATCGCTCATGATCGCCTCTCGGATGCCTGCGGCCGGCCCGTGCCCGGGCCGCTCATCGCACGCCCGCGGTCATCAGGCGATGCAGTTCCTTGCGCAGGTGCTTGATCGCCGGGGTGACGATCGCCACGAAATAGCCTTCGCGCAGCCGGCGCTGGGCGGGCGAGGCGAGCGCGTAACCGAGCGCGCCGGTATGCAGCATCGCCGACTGCGTGGCGCGCAAGGTGAGTTCGGAGGTCATCAGGCGCGCGGTCAGCACCTGCGCGAAGCACGCGTCGTCGGGATCGAGCACCGACGGGGCGAGCGCGCCCACCCGCTCGCGCAGCGCGCCGAGTTCGTCCTCGATCTGGTCGGGGCCGTCGTCGAGAAAGGCATTCACGTGCCCCAGGCGCAGGTTGGCCTCGCGCATCAGGTCGACGCAGCCCTGCACGATGCCCGCGCCCATGCCCACCTGCAGGATCACGAAACCGTTGCGGATGCGCTTGAGCCACGGGCCGATCGGGTCGGCGAGCACGTGCTCGTCGGGCACGAAGACCTCGTCGAAGACCAGCGCGTAGGTGCCGGTGCCATCCATCGCGAGGAAGGGCGGCACCGGCTCGAGCCGCAGCCCCGGCCAGTCGCAGCGCATCAGCGCCATCACCTCCACGCCCGGGCCGCGGCGCGGCGTGCCGTCGGCCTGCAGCGGCATGAAGGCGGTGCCGAAGACGTGGTCGGGGCCGAGGTTGGAGACCCAGGGCAGGCGTCCCGACACCCGCCAGCCGCCGGGCACGCGCGCACCCGACAGCGCCAGCCGCTCGATCGAGGCGAAGTACTTCATGGGATTGGACATGCCGGTGCCACCGAGCACCTCGGCGCTGGCCAGTTGCGGCAGGAGCTCGCGCCGCAGGACGTCCGAGACGCCCTGCTCCACGTACCAGGCGCAGGCGTCCTGGCACCAGCCCATGAAGGCGCTCGAGCCGCAGCTGCGGCCGATCGCGGCAAGCGCGTCGATCGCGCCGGGCAGATCGCGCGCGCCGTCGGCACGTTGCGTGGCCAGGTGGTGGCGGAACGCGCCCTGGGCGCCGAGCGCGCGCAACGCGGCGCCCGGGTACAGGCCGTCGCGGTCGATGCGCCCGACCAGGGGGTCGAGCTCGCGCGCAACGGCGGCCGCGAGCAGGGCCGGATCGGCGCAGGCCAGATCGATGTCGATGGCACCCATGGCGGACTCCGGCGCTCAGGCGAGCGCGACGTCGGTGGGGATGGGATTGCGGAAGCAGTTGGCCATCGGCGAGGCGTAATCGGCGTCGCGCACGATCTGGGCAAGCACCTCGCGCGGCGCATCGGCATCGAGCACGACCTTGGCACGCACCGCCTGGAAGCCCATGTCGGCAGGTTGCTTCTGCGCGCCGCCGGCACCCCAGGCGGCCGGATTGCCGATATCGCCCTCGAGCAGCACCTCCATGGCACGGATGCGCACGCCACGCGCGGTGGCCACCGCATGCACGCCGACGCACAGGCAGCCACCCAGCGCCGACAGCAGGATCTCGGACGGGGCGGGCGCGGTGTCCTGCCCGAACAGGTGCGGCGGCTCGTCGACCACCACCGGCGTGTGGTTGCCGACGTAGGTCAGCGAACGGAACTGGCCGTCGTAGACCGTGCGGCTGCGCACGGTGCCGCGCGCGTTGGGGTTGTTGCGGCCCTTCTCGGCGAAGGCAGCGAGGCCGACGGCGTCGATGGGTTTGACGAAGGCGGCAAGGGTTTCGGCTTCCTGGGCGAGGCTCATGGTCGGATCCTGGTGGATGGGCGGCGATACCCTTCCAGTGCAAACGTCGTGCCAGAGGTCCGAGCCCGGCGCAGAGCACTGCGCAGCCTCTTGTTCGTCGACAATTCGTTCACTCTTTGTCGACGCCCGCGCGCTCACTCCCCGCCGCTGGCCAGCCCGAGCTTTTCCATCCGGTAGGTGAGCTGGCGGCGCGTCATGCCCAGCAGCTGCGCCGCCCGCGACCGGTTGCCGCCGGCCCGCGCGAGCGCCTCGCGCACCCGGTCGGCGTCGGACGGCGTCACCGCGCTGTAGGGCCGCACGAGCTCGGGGCCCGGGGCGAAGGCCGACTGCTCGGCCGGTCCGACGGGCGCGGCATCCGGGGCCCG
>JBILUW010000277.1:0-5025 GCA_044370795.1 Burkholderiaceae bacterium | reverse complement strand
CCGGCGCGGCCGCGCTTGCCGCGATCGGGCGGCCGGCGGCCGCCGCGCAGCCGTCGACGCCGGCCGCGGCCAGCCGCCCGGCTGCCGGCGTCGATGCCAACGTCGCCACCACCGACGAGTTGCAGACCGTGCGCGGCATCGGCCCGGCGCTGGCCGGCCGCATCATCGAGGAGCGGGCACGCGGGCCGTATCGTGATCTCGCCGACCTCGAGGCGCGCGTCAAGGGAGTCGGCCCAGGCAACGTCCGCCGGTTCGCCGAGGCCGGACTGGTCGTGGTGGCGGGCCGCGGCCGCCTCGGGCCGTCGCCCGCGGCCGGCAGCGCGCCCGCGGGCCCGGGCGGCGGCGGCAGCGCCGCCGCGTTGCCACCGGCTGGCGGCCAGACCATGACCACCACGCCGCTGGGTTCGGGCGTGGTGCGCGAGTACCACCGACCCGCCGAGCCAGGCGCCCCCCGATGAGCGAGGCGCGCGCCGCCCCTGCCATCGGGCGCTGGGCCCTCTACTGGCGCCTGGTGCGGCTGCACCGGCCGATCGGCATCCTGCTGCTGCTGTGGCCCACGCTGTGGGGCGTGCTGATCGCATCGCGCGGCGAACCCGATGGCTACCTGCTGTTCGCCTTCACGCTGGGCACCGTGCTGATGCGCTCGGCTGGTTGCGCGATCAACGACTGGGCCGATCGCGACTTCGACCGGCACGTTGCCCGCACGCGCGACCGGCCGCTCACCGCCGGTCTGATCCGCCCCTGGGAGGCGCTTGCCGTGGGCGCGGTGCTGTCGGTTGCCGCGGCGGCGCTGGTGCTGCCCTTCAACGGTCTCACCTGGGCGCTGGCGGTGGTTGCCGCCTTTCTGGCGGCAAGCTACCCGTTCACCAAGCGCTTCCTCGCGATCCCGCAGGCCTACCTCGGCATCGCCTTCGGCTTCGGCATTCCGATGGCGTTCGCGGCGGTCGAGGCAGCCGTGCCGCCGGTGGCCTGGCTGCTGCTGGCGGCCAACGTGTTCTGGGCGGTTGCCTACGATACCGAGTATGCGATGGTCGATCGCGACGACGACCTCAAGATCGGCATCCGCACCGCCGCGATCACGTTCGGCCGCCACGACGTCGCCGCCGTCATGCTCTGCTACGCGGCCACGCTCGCGCTGCTTGCCGCGGCCGGGGCGCTGCAGGCGTTCGGCGTTGCCTGGTGGGCGGGCCTGACCGTGGCCGGCGCCATTGCCGTCTATCACTACACGCTGATCCGCGATCGCGGCCGCGACGGCTGCTTCAGGGCGTTCAACCACAACACCTGGTTCGGCGCCGCGGTCTTCGCCGGGCTGCTGCTGGAGTACTGGCTGCCGTGAATCCGGGAGTGCTCGGCTATGTCTTCGCGGCTTTCTTCTGGGGGGCCAACCTGCCGCTGACCGCGGTGATGTTCGGCGCGTTCGAGCCGTTCTTCATGTCGGCGATCAGGGCCACGATCGCGGTCGGGGTGCTGTGGCTGATCGCCCGCTGGCAGCGCAGCCCGGGCGAGCCGGCGCACGGCCTGAGCTTCGGGCGGCACGCGCTGATGTCGGGGTCGGCCGCGGCGTTCTTCATCCTTTACAACCTCGGGCTCAAGTACACGCACCCGATCACCGCGGCGGCGATCATCGCCGGCTCACCGGTGGTTGCGGCCGCAACCATGCGGCTGGCCACTGGCGCTCGGCTCGAGCGCGGCTTCGCCGTCGCCGCCGCGCTCACGCTGCTCGGCGCCGGCATCGCGATCTGGGGCCGCGCGCGCGACAGCGGCCAGGGATTCATCCTGCAGGGCGGCGAACCCCTGCTGGTGCTGGCACTCGCCTGCTGGACGCTCTATTCGATCTACGCGCAGCGCTTCGTCGCCCCGGGCGTGTCGCAGCTGCGCCGCACGTTGCTCGGCCTGGGCGGCGCGCTGCCCTGGATGTACGGCTGCTGGTTGCTGATGTGGGCGACCGGCCTGACCGGTGATCCGCTGCTCACCGTGACGCCGCAGGCGGTGCTCTGGCTGCTCGTGACGGCGGTGTTCTCGACCGCGCTGAGCGGCGTGGCCTGGAACATCGGGGTGGCGCGCGCCGGGCTGCAGCTGGGCCTGCTCTGGCAGAACACGGTGCCTGCGTTCGGCGTGCTGCTGTCGATTCCGTTCGGCATCCTGCCCACCGTCGAGCAGCTGCTCGGCGGGGCGATCGTGATGGCCGGCGTGCTCTGGATGCAGTGGCGCAGGAGCCGGCCGGGCTGAGCGGCTGCGGCCGGCCCGCTGGCCGCCGACGGGTCGATCCGGCCGGCCCGGGCAGGTTCGCTTCGCCCGCTCGTCAGTGCGGCGCCGGCGGATCGCGGCCGAAGTCGTCGGCGAGTTCGCCGGCGCGCCGAAACGCCGCCTCGACCGCCTCGCCGATGAGCGTGCCCACGCCCTGGGTCTGCATGTGCGCGAGCGCGGCAGCCGTGGTGCCGCCCTTGGAAGTGACCTGCTCGCGCAGCGTGGCCAGCGGCACGGTGGCGCCCGCCGCGAGCGCGGCCGCGCCCTGGAAGGTGGCCAGCGTGAGACGGGCCGCGGCCGCCTCGTCGAGCCCCAGGCGTCGGCCGGCGGCCTGAACCGCCTCCATGAAGGCGAACACGTAGGCCGGGCCGCTGCCGCTGACGGCGGTCACGGCATCGAGCAGGATTTCCTCGCCGACCCAGACCGCCTCGCCGACCGCGCGCACGATGCGCTCGGCCTGCGCGCGGTCGGGCCCGCCGACCTGAGCGGCCGCCCACAGGCCGGTGATGCCCGCGCCGATGAGGGCCGGCGTGTTGGGCATCGCGCGCACGATGCGCCCGTGGCCGCCCAGCCAGCGGGCAATGTCGGCCGCACGGATGCCGGCGGCCACGCTCACGACCAGCGCGTCGCGGGCCGGGCGCGCCATCGGCAGCAGCGCCTCGCGCATCTGCTGCGGCTTGACCGCCAGCACCAGCACGTCGCATGCCGGTCCGGCGGGATCGGGCGCGGCCAGCGTGGTGACGCCGAACTCGCGGGCCAGCCGCTCGCGCTGCGCCTCGGCCGGGTCGATCACGGTGACACGCGGCGCGCCGTCGGCGCCGGCCGCGCCGCGGCCGACCAGGCCGCCGATCAGGGCGGTGGCCATGTTGCCGCCGCCGAGGAAGGTGATGTTCATGACTCTCTCCTGAGGAATTGCCGCGGCCGCAGGCCGCAGGCGAGCAGCACGAGCGCGTAGAGCGCCGCGCCCGCCGCGACCAGGCCCAGCGCCAGCAAGGCCCGGCGCAGCGGCTGGGCGCCCATTGCGGTCCAGTCGAATGCCGGCACGGCCAGCACAAGCAGCACCGCCAGCGCGGTGCTGGCGAGCGCCGCCTGCGCGAGCAGCCGCCCCCAGCCTGCCTGCGCGCGCCAGGCGCCCAGCCGATGCAGCCCGACGAGCAGCAGCAGGGCATTGACCGTTGCCGCCAGCGACGTGGCCAGCGCGAGGCCCGCATGGGCGAGCCAGGGCACCAGCGCGAGGTTGAGCAGCTGCGTGACGACCAGCACGCCGAGCGCGATGCGCACCGGCGTGCGCACGTCGTGACGGGCGAAGAAGCCCGGGGCGAGCACCTTGACCGCGATGATCCCGGGCAGGCCGACGGCATAAGCCTGGATCGCGCGGGCGGTCATGTGCACGTCGTGCGCCTGGAATCGGCCGTAATGGAACAGCAGCGCGCACAGCGGCTCGGCCATCAGCGCCATGCCGATCGCGCAGGGCACGGCCAGCAGCAGCGCCAGCCGCAGGCCCCAGTCGAGCAGGGCCTGGTAGTCGGCGTCGTCGTGACGGCTGCCGGCGCGGGTGAGGCTGGGCAGCAGCACCGTGCCGAGCGCGACGCCGAGCAGGGCGGTAGGGAACTCCATGATCCGGTCGGCGTAGCTGATCCAGGAGACGCTGCCGGCGGCCAGCAGGCTGGCGAGGTGGGTGTTGATCATCAGGCTGATCTGCGCGGCCGACACCGCGAGCACCGCCGGCGCCATGCGGGCCAGCAGCGCGCGGGTCTGGGCATCGCGCAGACTGACCAGCGGGTTGAGGCCGATGCGCGGCAGCATGCCGATGCGCGCGAGCGCCGGCAGCTGGATGGCGAGCTGCGCGATGCCGCCGACCACCACCCCGGCGGCCAGCGCGTAGATCGGCCGCTCGAAGCGGTCGTGCAGCAGCAGCGCGGCGCCGATCACGCTGAGGTTGAGCATCACCGGCGAGAACGCCGGCACCGCGAAGCGCCGCCAGGTGTTGAGGATGCCGGCGGCGAGCGCGACCAGCGAGATGAACAGCACGTAGGGGAACATCCAGCGCGTCATGACGATGCCGGCATCGAAGGCCTGCGCGTCGCGGGTGAGCCCCGAGCCGGTGAGCAGCACGAGCGCCGGCGCGGCCGCCACCCCGAGCGCGCTGACCACCACCAGCGACCAGAACAGCAGCGTGGCCACCCGGTCGACGAAGCTGCGAAAGCCAGCCTCGTCGGCGTTCTCGCGCGCCTGCGCGAGCATCGGGACGAAGGCCTGCGAGAACGCGCCTTCGGCGAACAGCCGGCGCAGCAGATTGGGCAATCGGAAGGCGACGAAGAACGCGTCGGTCATGGCCGAGGCGCCGAACAGCGTCGCGGTCAGGTTCTCGCGGATCAGGCCGGTGATGCGCGACAGCAGCGTGAGCCCGCTGATGGTGGCAGCCGCCCGCAGCAGGTTCATCGGACACCCCGGCGCGGCCCGCGGCCCGCGGCTGGCGCCGCCGGGAGGCGGCTTGCGTGGAGATTTGGTGCTCGGCTAAAATACAAGGCTTTTCGTCTTTGCTTCGCTTTGCGGCGGGGGCGCTGCGGCCGGTGTGCCGCGGCAGACCGGCGCGGCAGAACGGCGCAAGTTGTGTTGATGTTTTCCGTCAGGCGGACCGGAGGGACCTAAGCCCCGGTTTGGCCGCCACGGATCGAACCCTCAGGATTTTCTCATGGCCAACATCGCCTCCGCCCGAAAGCGTGCCCGCCAGGCGGTCAAGCAAAATGCACACAACGCCACGCTGCGCTCGCGCAT
>JBILUW010000059.1:0-17106 GCA_044370795.1 Burkholderiaceae bacterium | reverse complement strand
ACCATGCCGCGGGCAAAGCCGAGCATCGTCCAGCGCACCACGCGGCGGATGTCGACGAAATAGCGTCTGATCGCCCGCGCCTCGTCGGGCCACGCGGCAATCAGCCGGCGCTCGTACTCGCTCGCATTTGACGGGACGGAGAAGTCGATGCCCGGATAGACGAATCGATCGAAGGCATCCGGCATGCGGTTCCAGCGCAGTTGCCCACCCGACAGGTAGTCGAAGTAAGCGCGCGGCTGCGAGCCGGGAGCCATTTCGCCGACGTAGTGCACGCCGACGTCCCACGGCGCGCCGTCGCGGCGAAAGACATGGGTGAGGCCGCCAGGCTCGGTGTGCTTTTCGAGGACGAGCACCTTCATGCCCGCCACGCCGGCGAGCAGGCCGGCGGCGGTCATGCCGCCGATGCCCGAGCCGATGACGATGGCGTCGTGCGTGGGGGTGTCGTCTGTGGAAGTCGGCTTCATCGTTCGCCTCCCGGGCGGCAGCGAGCCGCACGTGACTCGTGCGGCGCGGGGGGTTCGAATCGGGCAGTGCCCGATCTGCATGGACCGCGCCAGTCTGAACGAGCAGGCTCCGCTGCCGACGACCGTGGGACGAAACACCCTCGAGGCGGCGCGAGACGCAGCCCGGTGCCGCCGGCTGCCGGGTGGGCGCCCCGCGATGGCCAGGAGGCCTCGCAAACGGACAACGCCCCACAACAACGAAAAAGCCCGAGCCGATCGGTGATCGGCTCGGGCTTTGATGTCTGGTAGGCGCGATTGGACTCGAACCAACGACCCCCACCATGTCAAGGTGGTGCTCTAACCAGCTGAGCTACGCGCCTGCAAGCCGCACACTATAGCACAGATTCGGATGGGCCTGCCTGCCGCTGCGCGACGCGCGACAGCATCAGAACCGGTAGGAGGCCGGCCAGCACGATCAGCAACGAGGGCAGCGCGGCATCGCCCAGCCGCTCGTCGGCGGCGAAGTGCCAGGCCGCCACGGCCAGGGTGTCGAAGTCGAAGGGCCGCAGCACCAGCGTGGCCGGCAACTCCTTGAGGCAATCGACCGTGACCAGCAGCGCGGCAGCCGCGAGGCTGGGCCGCAGCAGAGGCCAGTGCACGCGAACCAGCACCTCGAGCGGCGCCGCGCCCAGACTGCGCGCGCTCTGGTCCATCGAGGGGCTGACGCGCGCGAGCGCGGCCTCGATACCCTGGTAGCCGATGGAGAAGAAGCGCACGCCGTAGGCATAAACCACCGAGGCGACGCTGCCGCCGAGCAGCAGCACGCCCAGCGTGCGGTCGACCATGCCGACCAGCAGCAGCAGCCCGACGCCGATCACGACGCCCGGCAGGGCATAGCCGCCACAGGCCAGCGCCACCGCCATGCGTACCACCGGCCCGCCCACCAGCCGCGCCGCGTAAGCGCTGATCATGGCCACCGGCAGGATGAGCATGGCCGCCAGGGCGGCCAGCACCAGCGAGTGCAGCAGCCACGATGGCAGGCGGGCGTCGGCGGGCGCGCCGGCAGCCCACCAGGCGCGCACGAGAAATGCCGTGGGGAGCACGAACCCGAGCAGCACCGGCATCGTCGCAAGCACCGCGGCGCGCCACGCCCGCGCGCCGTGCAGGCGCTCGCGGCGCGCGGGCCGCGGCGCGCGCACCGAAAAGCGCATGCGGCCGCGCTGGCGGCGCTCGAGCCAGGCCAGCAGGCCCACCGCCACGAGCAGGGCGATGCCCAGGCGCGCCGCCGCCACTCGATCGCCCATGGACTGCCAGGCCCGGTAGATGGCCGCGGTAAGCGTGTCGACGCCGAAGTAGCTGACGGTGCCGAAGTCGGCCAGCGCCTCCATGAGAACCAGCGCCGTGCCGGCGGCCACGCCCGGGCGCGCGACCGGCCAGACCACGCGCCACCAGGCCGCGCGGCGCGAGAGACCGAGGGAGCGGGCGGCTTCCCCGAGCGAGGCCGGGCGCTCGGCAAAGGCGGCGCGCGCAAGCATGTAGACGTAGGGATAGAGGGCCAGCCCCAGGCAGAGCCCCGCTCCGGGCAGGGAACGCACGTCGGGAAACCAGTAGTCGCCAACCTCCCAGCCCGTGAGGGCGCGCAACCCGCTTTGCAGCGGACCCGAGGTGTCGAGCCCGTCGGTGTACGCATAGGCCAGCACGAAGGCCGGCATGGCCAGCGGCAGCACCAGCGCCCAGGCCAGGGTGTCGCGCCCGGGAAAGTCGTAGGCAGCCACCAGCCAGCCCGTGCCCACGCCCACCACCAGCACGAAGACCGCCACGAGCACGGCCAGCGCGATGGAGCCGGCGAGCGCTCCCGGCAGCACCGTGGAGGCCAGATGGACCAGCGTGTCGATGCCGCCCCGGGGGCTGGCCGACAAGCCGACCAGGGCGAGAATGGGCGCCGCGGTCATGAGCGCGCCTATCGTGGCCAGCACGCCGAGGGCGGCGGCGGACACGCGCAGCAGTCCGCGGGGGCGCGCCGTTTCGGGCGCGATGCCGGGTCGGGGGGTAGGGCTGATGGGGCTTGGGTAGAATGACCGGGAACGAGAATTATATGCATTTCGCCTCCCCTCCCCTGCCCGGCCCGCCGCGGGCGCAACGACCTGCCCTGGTGGTGCGCGACCTGTGCGTGTCGTATGGCCGACGCGGCGCGAGCGCGCCCGTGGTCGAGGGGCTGGGCTTCGAGCTGCCGGCGGCGCACATCGGCTGCCTGCTGGGCGCCTCGGGCTGCGGCAAGAGCACCGCGCTGCGCGCGATCGCCGGCTTCGTGCGCCCGCAGGCCGGCACCATCGTCCTGGAGGGCCAGACGCTGGTGGGCAATGGCGTGTGGGTCGAGCCCGAGGACCGCGGCGTGGGCATCGTGTTCCAGGACTACGCGCTGTTTCCGCATCTCGACGTGACCGACAACGTCGGCTTCGGGCTGCGGGGCCCCGCCTGGACGGCCGCCGCCCGCGCGGCGCGCATCGACCGCATGCTGGCCCTGGTGGGTCTCGCCGGCGCCGCCCGCAGCTTTCCGCACGAGCTCTCGGGCGGACAACAGCAGCGCGTGGCCCTGGCGCGCGCGCTGGCGCCCTCGCCGCGGCTGCTGCTGCTCGACGAGCCCTTCTCCAACCTCGATCCCGAACTGCGCGAGCGGCTCGCGATGGAACTGCGCGACATCCTGCGCGAGGCTGGCACCACCGCGCTGCTGGTCACCCACGACCAGTACGAGGCCTTCGCGATGGCCGACGTCGTCGGCGTGATGCAGCAGGGCACCATCGCCCAGTGGGACACCCCCTACCGCCTCTACCACCGGCCGCAGTCGCGCACGGTTGCCGACTTCATCGGCATGGGCAGCTTCCTGCCGGGGCAGCTCGTGCAGCGTGACGGCCTGGCCGAGGTGCGCTTCGAACTCGGCGTGCTGCCGATCCGCAACCGCGGCGACCAGGCGCTCGCCGGCGCCAGCGCCAACACGCGCGGCGAAGTGTCCATCCTGCTGCGGCCCGACGATGTCATCCACGACGACGCCAGCCCCATGCAGGCCGAGGTGCTGCGCAAGGCGTTTCGCGGCGCGCAGTTCCTGTACACCCTGCGGCTGCCCACCGGGCACGAGTTGCACGCCCTGGTGCCCAGCCACCACAACCACGCGATCGGCGAGCACATCGGCATCCGGTTCGACGCCGATCACATCGTCACGTTTCCGGCCGGCGAAACCTGAGCCGCCGTGCGCCCATGCGCGCGCGCCGGGGGGTCGACCTCAGTCGGGGGCGACGACGAAAGCCTGGCCTCTGGCGAAGCGGTCGGCGAGTTCGACCATGCGCATGGACAGCGCGCGCCGGTCGGGGTGCCGGACCATCAGCACCACCGTGCGTCGCTCGTTGACCCAGGCCACCTTGGCATAGAAGTCCGAACCGTCAGGCAGCTTCATGCGCAGCCACGTGCCGCGCTCGATCCCGGCCACCGGATCGTCGCCGGCGTCGGAGCGATCGGCGGGTTCGGCAGGCAGGTCGGTCAGGTCGAGAGACGAGAGGACCTGCAGCAGCCGATCGCCAGGCGAGGCGCCCTGCCCCGGATCGGCCAGGCGCTCGGGATCGGCGTTGCGTCGTCGCGATTCGGGCAGCGTGACGGTTCCCGGCGGCCTTCCGGCTCGCCGCTCCTGGATCGTGCGCGCGGCCTGGCGACGGGCGCGCGGCTCGTCCGGCGGCTCGTCCGGCGGGTTGTCCGGCGGGTTGTCGGCGACGCCGGGCGACGGTGCGGCAACAGGAGCTGCAGGCGCCGGCCGGGGCGGTGTGTCCGACGGCGTCGTGACGGTCGGACCCGGGCGCGCCGCACGCGGGTCGCCGGCTGCAGCATCGCCACCCTGCATCCTGCGCAGATGCACGAGGAAGAGTTCGTCGAAGAACGGCTTGAGCTCCTCGTCCCTGACCCCGACTTCACGCACGCCCTGGGTCAGCAGCCTGATGAGCGGCGGGATCCGCGCCGCCAGCTCCGATCGGCCGATACGCCGGGCGTCGGGATCGAGGCTCCAGAGCAGATCGTCGACCACCTGCATTGCGACCTTGAACTCGCCGCTCTCCTCGCCGTCGCGCAGCGCGGCCGTGCGCAGCTGGCGCAACCACACCTTCAGCAGAAACTCGCGCACCGACTCCGGCACCCGATGCCGCTCGAGGCGCTCACCGAGAAGCACGGACAGACGCACCGTGACTTCCTGCTCGCGTTCCTGCGAGGGCCGGCGCCGGTAGTCGCGGCGATTGCCGCCGCGCCCCCCCGAGGGTCGGGCACGCCGGTCACGATCGAGCCGATCGATCAGCTGGCTCACGTTGCGCGAGGCCCGCGCGTATTCGCGCTCGACCTGACGCGCCATCACCGTGGCGCGGGCCTGCAGCGCGCCCGCCACCACCTCGACCGCGCGAACGACGGTCTCGAGGCGCCGCTGCAGCTCGCTACCCGCGACCAGATCGTCGGCGTAAGCGCCGGCCATCGCGGCCAGATTCTCGACCAGCCGCCGCAGAGATCGCGGCTCGTCGGCCAGATAGCCCGGGTCGAGCAGCGAGAGCGCAAGCGCCGGCTGCTGCAGGCGCCAGAGCATGGCGCGGGCGATCTCCGGAAGGCGCTGCTCGTCCACGACGTAATCGAACAGCGCCGCGACGAGGTCGACGACGGCGAGCTGCGCCGCCGACACGCCGCTGGCAACGAGCCGCGCCCGCGCGTTGCCGAAGAAGCGGGCACGCGCCTCGCGCCCGTACGGCGGCACGCCCAGGGCATGAGCGAAAGCAACCGCGTCGCGTTCGAGCTCGACCACCGGTTGCAGACTCGGCAGGGCAGGCAGCGACGCGACGCCAGCGCGCGACAGCGGCGAACTGGCAAGAACCTCGGCCGTGACGGCCGCGATCTGACTGACATCAGCAAACCGCCCGCCAGCATCCGCGGCCGCGCCTGCCGGCGACGGCGGGCTCACGGGCGCTGAGGCCGAATCCGGCGTTCGCGCGAGCCAGCGGCCGAGATCGTCGAGCGCGAGTGCAAGCACCGCCGGCAGGCGCCTGAGCAGCGCCTGACGCACCCGCGAGCGCACCTCGCCCGAGCTCGAAGCGGGCAGATCGATGCCGCGCATAGCCCCCGCAGCCAACGTGCGCGCGCCCAGCGCGTTGCATTCGTCGCTTGCCGGCGGCTGCGGCATCAGGCGCGCTGTCAGGCCGGCGATGTCGAGGTAGTCGGCGCCGATGATCGCGCGGATGGCCCGCGCCAGATCGCCCACCACCAACTGCCCGTCGGGCTCGTCATCGCGCAGCAGCGCAAGCAGCCGCGCATCGTCTTCGGGGACCTGCGACAGCGCCAGGCAGCGCCGGGCCCGATCGCCGATCGCCGTGACCACCGCTTCCGACCGATCTCGCGCCTGCAGCCTGAGCAGCCCACCGGTGGCCATCAGGGCCTGACGCACCGCCGGGGCCGGATCGAACTCTGCCGCGGCATCGAGGTCGCCGGCCATGTCGGTGAACACCGCAGGCAGCGATCGCTCGAGGGTGCGCGCGAGCCTGGCGATCGCCTGCTCGAGGCGAGCGCCGTCGACACCGGAGGCGGATGCTTCGGTCATGGCAGCAAGATGCGGGTCACTGCGCCGATGCTAGGGGCTGGGCTCGCATCAGGCTGTGACGGAATGCCCGGCACGCCGCAGCGCCCCGACGCAGCGCCAGTCGGCAGGGCTGATCAGGGGTTGCGTGCGATCGGGCGTACCCGGTCGCCATCGCGCAGCTTGGGCCCCGGATAGAGGATCACGGCCTGTCCGGCCGACAGGGGCCCGTCGATGCGCGCCTGCTCGGGGTTGCGCTCGAGCAGCGCGATTGCCACGCGCCGCGCCCGCCCACCCTCCAGACGGTACACAGCCCAGCCTGCCTCGGCGGTCCTCGCCAGCGCCGCCACCGGCACGAGCAGCGCCGCCTCGCGCCGGGCAACCGCGATGCGGGCATCGACGCGGAAGCCGTCGCCGGGGCCGGGGGCGCCCGCCGCGGGCGGGTCGAGCGCGACGATCACGTTGACCCGCTGCTCCTCGATCCCGAGGGCCGACAGCCGGGTGAAGGCCACCGGCTCGATCTGCAGCACCGTGCCCGCGAATGGCGGCAGCGTCTCGCCCGCGCGCAGTTCGACCCGGGCGCCGGGCGCCACGAGCATCGCGTCGGCCGAGAGCAGATCGATCACCGCCTCCAGTCGATGGATGTCTCCGATCTCCACCAGCGCCTGCCCGGCGGCTACCGGCCCGGCCTGCTCCTGGCCGAGTCTGAGCACGCGTCCGGCCACCGGCGCGGGCAGTGCGAGGACGGGCCCGGCGAGGCCCATGGCCGGCGCATCGCGCCCCCGGTCGAGCGCGGCTCGCGCCTCGGCGACGGCCTGCTCGGCCACCCGGGCCTGACCGTCGGCGATCGCCAGCACCTGCTCATGCTGGCGCACCGCTGTCGATGCGAGATCGCGGGCTGCCGGCGACACGAAGCCTGCCTCGGCCAGATTCTCGGTGCGCTGGGCTTCGCGTCGCGCCTGCGCAAGCACGGCGGCAGCCCGACCGACCTCGGCACGCGCCGCCTGGCTGCCCGCTGCCGCGGCGTCGAGCCGCGCCTGCAGGATCGCGCGCTCACGCGCATCGGTGAGCGGCGGCGCCACGGGTCGCAGCGTGGCCACAGGCTGCCCGGCGCCCACGGCATCGCCCACGCGCAAGGTCGGACGCTGAAGTTCGCCCGCCACCGGCGCGCGCACCACGTAGCGGTCGCGCACGCGCATGCGCCCCTCCTCGCGCAGCACCCGTTCGAAGCGCCCCGTCTCGACCGCCGCGGTATCGACGGCCGCCGGCGCGGGCGCCAGCGACCACGCGAAGAGCGCGATGCCCGCGAGCACGGCAAGCCCGAGCGCGAGGCGGCGCGGCCATCGGCGCGGTTGCGCGGCAGCCCGGGTCATGGACGCACCTTGAGCACCGCAACGAGATCGAGCCGGTCGATGCGCCGGCGCACGGCCAGCGCGCTGCCGGCCGCTGCCGCGAGCACGGCGATCACGGCCCAGGCATAGGTGGCCGGCAGGATCACGACCGGGAAATCGATGCTGTCGGAGGCCATCCGCGAAATCAGGAAATGCGCCAGCGCCCAGCCCAGGACGCAACCGGCTGGCACGGCCGCCAGCACCAGCACGCCGACCTCGGCCAGCAGCAGCGCCGACACCTCGGCGCGGGTCATGCCCATCACCCGCAGGCTCGCCAGCTCCCAGGCGCGCTCGGCAAGCGCGATGCGCACCGCGTTGTAGGTTATCCCCGCCGCCATCGCGACCGCAAACAGGGTGAGCACCCCCGTGAAGAAACCGAGGTTGCGCGCGGTCGTGCGCTCGAAACTGTCCAGCGCCGCCGCCCTGTCGCCGACGGCCGCCACCACGGGCGATCGGCGCAGCGCCGCGAAGAAGGCATCGGCCTGCTGCGGATCGAGCGACACGATCGCCAGGCTCAGGCCCTCGCCGTCGCCGGCCAGCCGCCGCAGCGTCGCCTGATCCATCATGACCACCCGCCCGAACGGGGTGCGTACGACCGCCTCGACCCGAACCTCGACCTGGCGACGGTGCCATTGCCGAAAGACCAGGCTGACGGTGTCGCCAGGTCCGATGCCCAGTTCGCGCGCGGCCAGCGCATTGACGATCACGGCATCGGGCGAGGGCTGCACGGCGCGGCGATCCGGGCCGATCAGACGGTTGAGCTGCCCGTCGGCGGGCTGGCCGATGACGAGCACGTCGACCGGCCGCCCCCCCGCGATCAGGCGCGCCGGTTCGCTGCGCCAGGCCTGCGCGTCGAGCACGCCCGGCAGGCGACGCAGCGCATCGACGACCGCCGGCGGCCGCGGGGAGAAGAACTCGAGGGTCACGTCGCCGCGCTGGGTGTGCCGGTACTGCAGGTCGACGAGCTCGTCGAGCGTGTCGTGCCAGAACGCCCCCGAGATCTGCAGCGCCACGGCCGCGGCGATTCCGGTGGCCGTGAGCAGCGAGCGCAGCGGCCGGCCGGCGAGGTGGCGCAGCACCATCGCGCGAGCCGGGTTGACCGCGCGCGCGCGATGCCAGGCGGCCGGCCAGAGGCGTCTCGGCGTGGGCGGCACCGGCGGCTGCAGCGCCTGGGCCGGGGTGAGCGCGGCGATCGCGCGGATCGCGACCAGCGTGCCTGCGACCGAAGCTGCCGCGCAGGCGAGCAGCGCCGCCGCGATCACGCCGGGGTCCGACCGGTAAGCGAGATGGGCGAAGCGGAAGACCTCGGCATAGAGCGACAGCGTGGCCGGGCCGAGAAACGCGCTCAGCGCCAGCCCGATCAGGGCGCCGAGGGCCGCGACCACCAGGGCGAACTGGACGAAGTGCCATGCGATCGCCCGGTCGGCATAGCCCACGGCTTTCAGCGTGGCGATCGCCTGGCGTTGCGCCGTGACCTGGCGAGACATCACGACGCCGAGCACCAGCGCGCCAACACCGAGGAAGATCGCGGGCAGCACGGTGCCCAGCACCTCGAGCTGGCGCAGCTCGTTGTCGACGAAGGAGCTCGAGAGCTGGCGATCACGGGCCACGGCGGCCACGCCCCCCCAGGGCTCGAGCAGCCGGTCGAGCGCATCGAGCACGGGGCGAGGCGCGACGCCGGGCGCAAGCTCCAGAGCCGCGCGATTGAACGCCCCGTCCATGTCGAAGACGCGGGCAAGGCGCTCGGCATCGACCCACATCACGCCGAACCACTGGTCGTCGGGCGCGCCGGCACGAGTCGCGAACACGTACTCGGGCGAGAGCACCGTGCCGACGATGGCCACGCGCTGCAACCGGCCGTTGAGCACGGCGTCGACGACGCTGCCGGGCCGCAGCCCGCGGACCTCGGCGAAACGCTCGCTGACCACGGCCTCGAGGGTGGCGCCGGCCAGCGGCAGGCGACCGCTGCGCAGGGTAAGGCGGTTCAGCTCCGCCGTGCGATCGAGCTCCAGGCCGATGAAGCGCACGGTCAGCGGCTGGCGCAAACCCTCGAGGGCAAGCCGGGCGTCGAAGGCGTTCTCGAGCTTGACCCGCACGACGCCGGGGATCGCCTCGAGCCGGGCGCGCAGCGCGAGCGGCGCGCGGCGCGCGCTGACGAAGATGTCGGCAAAGCGCGAAGCGCGGTAGTAGTCGTCGCGCGCCTCGGTCAGCGAGGCGTGCACGCAGAACTGCGACACGAAGCCGCCCACGCCGCAGGCCAGCACCAGCGCCACGCTGATCACCTGGCCGCGCAGCTGGCGAAGATCGCGCGCCAGCTTGATCCGCAGCGCGCTCACCAGCGCAGCCCGGCCGCGGGCTCGCGGCGGGGGTTGTCCTGCGCCGAGGCGATGCGGCCGTCGGCCAGGCGCAGCACCCGATCGGCCATCGCGCCGATCGCGATGTTGTGGGTGATGACGAGCGTGGTGGTGCCCAGCTCGCGGTTCACCCGCTCGAGGGCCTGCAGAACCAGCACGCCGGTGGCGCAATCGAGCGCACCGGTGGGCTCGTCGCAGAGCAGGACGTCGGGCCGCTTGGCGATCGCCCGCGCGATGGCCACGCGCTGCTGCTCGCCGCCCGACAGCTCGGAGGCAAAGTGGTCGAGCCTGCCGCCCAGACCAACCCATGCGAGCGCCTCGGCGGCATCCATCGGATCGACCGCGATGTCGCAGACCAGTTGCACGTTCTCGCGCGCAGTCAGGGTTGGGATGAGGTTGTAGAACTGGAAGACGAAGCCCACGTGCTCGCGGCGGTATCGGGTGAGAGCGGCATCGTCGGCCTCGGCGAGATCGTGATCGCGCCAGCGGGCCTCACCGCCGCTGGCCCGATCGAGCCCCCCAAGAATGTTGAGCAGGGTCGACTTGCCGCTACCCGAGGCACCCAGCATCACGATGAACTCGCCCTTGCGGACGTCCAGGTCGATCCCGCGCAGCGCCTGCACCTCGGTGGCGCCGCTGCCGTAGGTCTTGGTGAGCCCGCGGACCACGAAGACCGGCGCGCTTGCAGCCGACAGCGCCGCGCCCTCCGACGACCAGCCCTCCCGGGGTGAAGCGGCGGACGCGGCGGGACCGACGGTGGACATGGCTGGCGATCTCGAGGGCTGGAGCAAGGCGGCAGGCAGACGGGCTCTCGATCGTGCCTGCGGGCAGATCATGCGCCAATGCGCTTTCGCAACCGCGCGGGGGTCACCGCCCAGCATCGCTAGAATGGCCCGATGCCGTCTTCCGATGCACCCTGGGTCGCGTTGGCCGTGGCCCTGGGCTGCGGGCTGCTCATCGGGCTCGAACGCGAGCGGCGCAAGGGCAGCGGCCCGGGGCGGGCGCCCGCGGGCATCCGCACCTTCGCGATCGCCTCACTCACGGGGGCCCTGGCCGAGACGCTCGGCGAACCGATCCTTACCGCGATCGCTGGCGCACTGGTCGCGGCGCTGGCGCTGCTCGATCGCCGCCAGCGCCCGCAAGCCGATCCTGGCCTCACCACGGCCCTCGCGCTCTTCGTCACGTTTCTGCTCGGCGCGACCGCAACGCGCCAGCCCGAGCTCGCCGGCGCCACCGCGGTGGTGGTGGCGGCGCTGCTCGCGGCCCGCTCGCGGCTACACCGATTCTCCACCCGCGAGCTGACCGACGCCGAACTGCGCGACGCGCTGATTCTGGCGGGGGCCGCGCTCGTGGTCCTGCCGCTGATGCCCGATCGGCCGCTCGCCTGGCTGCCGGCGATCAATCCACGCGCGATGTGGCGCCTGCTGGTGCTGCTGCTCGCGCTGCAGGCCGCAGGCTACGTCGCCCTGCGCGCATTCGGCCCGCGGCTGGGGCTGGTGCTGGGCGGGCTGGCGTCGGGCTTCGTGTCGAGCACGGCAACCATCGCAGCCATGGGCGCGCGGGCCCGGGCGCAACCGGCGCTCGCCCGTGCCTGCGCCGGCGGCGCGCTGGCCTCCAACCTCGCCACCGTCGTGCAGCTTGCCCTGGTGATGGCCGCGATGTCGCCGACCATGCTGGGTCGCCTGACGCCCATGCTGCTGGCCGCCGGCGCGGGCGCAGCGCTGGCCGCGCTGCCGGCGCTGCGCCGCCGCCATGACAGCCCTCAGGCCGATGCCGGCGAGCGGCGTGCCTTTGACCTGACGCGCACGGCAGGCTTCGCGGTCCTGCTGGGCGGACTGACGGCCGCACTGGCCTGGAGCGCCGAGCACATCGGAGCCCGGGCGGCCTGGGCAGGCGCCGCGCTGGCCGGCTTCGTCGACGTCCATGCAGCCACGGCATCCTTGTGCGCGATGGTGGAGAGCGGAGCGCTCGGCCCCGGCCCCGCGGCCGATGCGCTCCTGCTCGCACTGCTTGCGAACAGCGCATCGAAGGCCGTGGCCGCCATCGTGTCGGGGGGCACGGCGTTTGCCCTGCGGGTGGCACCGGGACTGGCCGCGCTGCCAGCGGCCGCGGCCACGGTGGTGTGGCTGATGGGGCGGCCCGGGTGAGGCAAGCCCGCTGGGGGCAGCCCCAGGCCCGGCGGGCTGCGTCAGAGGATGCTGCAGACCTCGTCGAACGCGAAGCGCGGACTGCGCGCGAACGTTCCAGCGGGGTCGATGCGACCCAGGTTGCACAGGAAGTTGGAGCGCACGCGCCCGTCGGGGAAGAACTCGGCATCCACCTTGGCGTTGTCGAAGCCCGACATCGGCCCGCAATCGAGGCCCACGGCGCGCGCGGCGAGGATGAAGTAGCCGCCCTGCATCGACCCGTTGCGAAAGGCCCCCGCCTCGCGCGCCGCACGCGCCGCCTCACCCTCGAACCACGAACGGGCCGTCGGATTGTGCGGAAACAGCCGCGGCAGATGCTCGTGGAACTGGGTGTCGTAGGCGAGGATCGCGCAGACCGGAGCCGCCAGGGTCTTGTCGAGGTTGCCCTGCGAGAGCGCCGGCCGCAGGCGCTCCTTGGCCTGGGCTGTGCGCAGGAACACGATGCGCGTGGGCTGGCAGTTGGCCGACGTGGGGCCCATCTTCATGAGGTCGTAGAGCGCGCGCAGCTGCTCGTTGCTCACCGGCTGGTCGAGGAAGCGGTTGGCGCTGCGGGCTTCCAGGAAAAGGGCATCGAGCGCCCGGGAATCGATCATGGAACGGCCTTTCGGAGTGTCGGTTTCGGCGCCCGCGCCGCGTGGGCCGCGCCGGGCCCCGATGATACCGGCGCGCCCGACGTTATGATCGCCGCACCGCCGCCCGCCGGGCGGCCCGCGCGGAGACCGCCCCGATGAAGATGCCCCTCGAAGACGTCACGGTGCTCGACCTGTCGCACGCGCTCGCCGGGCCGCACTGCTCGACGATGCTCGCCGACTTCGGCGCCCACGTCATCAAGCTGGAAACCCCCGGATCGGGTGACATCGCGCGCGCCTGGGGATCGCCGCTGCCAGGCGGCGAGAACTCCTACTTCGTCGGTCTGCACCGCAACAAGAAGGGGATCGCGATCGACCTGAAGAGCGCCGAGGGCAAGGAGCTCTTCTTCCGCCTGGTCGAGAAGGCCGACGTGGTGCTCGAGAACTTCCGGCCAGGCGCGCTCGAGAAGCTGGGCCTGGGCTACGAGCAGGCCCGCGCGCGCAACCGCGGCATCATCTACTGCTCGGTCTCGGGTTTCGGCCAGGACGGCCCCTACCGCGAGCGTGCGGCGCTCGACCTCATCCTGCAGGCCGAGAGCGGCATGATCAGCGTCACCGGCGAGGAAGGCGGCCACGGCGTGCGCTGTGGCGTCTCGATCGCCGACCTCACCGCCGGCATGTATGCCGGCTTCGGCATCGTGATGGCGCTGCGGGTCAAGGACAAGACCGGCGAGGGCCAGCGCATCGACGTCTCGATGCTCGAGGGCCAGATGTCGCTGCTCAACGTCATGATCAGCGGCTTTCTCGCCGACGGCGAGATGCCACGCCCGATGGGCACCGCCTACAAGGCGCTGCTGCCCTATCAGACCTTCCGCACCCAGACCCGCGACCTCGCGCTGGCCGTGGGCAGCGAGAAGCTCTGGAAGATCTTCTGCCCCGCCATTGGCCGCCCCGATCTCACCGACGACCCGCGCTTTCGCACGAATCGCGAGCGCTCGCAGAACCGCGCCGCGCTCATCGCGATCCTGCAGGAAGTCTTCCTCACCCGCAGCTTCGAGGCGTGGGAAGCGGTGCTGCTCGAGGTCGGGGTGCCGGTGGGCGCGATCAACACCATCGACCAGCTGATCGAGCATCCGCAGGTCAAGGCGCGCGGCAGCATCGTCGACATGGCGCATCCCCGGGCGGGCCCCGTGCGGGTGGTCGGCGTGCCGGTGCGCCTGTCGGCCACGCCGGGCGCCGTGCGCACGCCGTCGCCGCGCCTGGGCGAGCACACCGCCGAAACCCTGCGCTCGGTGCTCGGGCTGGGCGAAGACGAGGTGGCCAGGCTGATCCGCGAGCAGATCGTCCAGCAGGCCACGCAGGGCTGACCGGCCGAGCTTGTCGCCATCGGTCGAGAAAAGGCGGCCGAACGTCTGTTTTCGGGAGATTGGCCCCGCGCGTGAGGGACACAATTCGCCAAACGGAGGCGAGTTGTACCCATGAAGCCCTACGCGCAATCCAGGCCCCAGCCCAAGCCCGGAGCTACCCCGCCGCGGGTCAGCGCCGCGGCCGCCTTCTCAGCGCAAAAGGAGAACGACTTCGGCGAGATGACGGCGCTCATCATCGACGACAACGATGCGTCGCGGATGACCGTCTCGGGCGTGCTGCGCGACATCGGCATCGGTAGGGTGAAGTCGGTACGCGGCACCCGCCAGGCCAAGGAACACCTCAAGGAGGTGACCTACGACGTCATCCTGTGCGAGTTCCACTTCAGCGGCCCCGAAACCGGCCAGGATCTCCTCGACGACCTGCGCCGCAACAAGCTGGTGCCGTTCAACACGATCTTCTTCATGGTCACCGGCGAGGCGATCTACGACCGGGTGGCCGGCGTCGTCGAGAACGCCCCCGACGATTATCTGCTCAAGCCTTTCAAGCCCGGCACCCTCGAGGTCCGGCTGAACCGCGCGCTCAGCAAGAAGATCGCACTGCTGCCGATCTGGAAGAACCTCGAGGAAGGCGCCATCGACAAGGCGCTCATCCGCTGCAAGCTGATGGTGCGCGACAAGCAGACATTCTGGCTCGACGCGGCCCGCATGGGGGCCGAGATCTGCCTGCACCTGAACCGGCAGGCGGAGGCCGAGCAGTTCTACAACATGGTGCTCGAGGCCAAGGCGCTGCCGTGGGCCAAGCTGGGCATCGCCGAGGTTGCGATGACCAGCAACGACGCCGAGCGCGCGCGCGATTCGCTGGAGGAGCTGGTCTCGGAGTCGGGCGCCTACGTCGACGCGTTCGACATGCTGGCCAAGGTGTACTTCGAGGAAGGCAGCATGCAGCGCACCCTCGAGACGCTGCGCAAGGCCGTCGAAGCCACGCCCTCCAACGTGGTGCGTCTCCAGAAACTGGGCACCCTGGCGATGCTGATGGGTCAGTCAGAGGAAGCCGAATCCACGCTGAGCAAGGCGTTTCGCCTGCGTCAGGGCAACCGCGACTTCGACCCCCAGACTCTGGTCCTGCTGCTGCTGCTGGCGATGTCGCGCGGCGAGCAGCCCAAGGAGATGGAGCGCTACGTCGGGCCGCTGTCGGCCCTGGTGGCCAGCGCGCCCTCCGACAAGCGGCTGCAGAATCTCAAGCGCATCGCCGACATCTGTGTGGCGGTGGCTCAGGGCGACAAGACCACTGCCCAGAAGGGCCTGCGCGACATCGAAGGCAGGCTGCTCGCGCCCGGCTTCGACTTCGAGTCGGCGATCCACCTGCTCACGCTCACCGACCGGCTTGCGCCGAAGGGCATCACGCCTGCCGACATCCCGGCGATGGCCAAGGCGCTTTCGCGACGGTTGTCGGTGTCGAAGGCAGCGGTCGAACTGCTGGTGGCGGCAACCGGCGGACATGCCCAGCTCGCCGAAGCGATCGCCAAGGAGCACGCCGAGATCAACCTCAAGATCAACGATGTGATGTCGCGAGTGCTCGACGGCGACATCGACCGCGCGGCGCGCGGTCTCGCCGAGCTCGCCAAGGCGACCATGAACGGACGTATCGTCAGCCTGGCCGAGAACCTCACGGCCAAGCATGCCCAGAAAATGAACCAGCAATCGCTGCGGATGGTGCAGGAGGTGATCGACCTCGCGGCCAAGTCGGGCATCAGCGCGCAAGGCGTGCAACTGGCCCGGATCACCGACTCCCGCGCGCGCCGGCTTCCTCTCGAGGAAAGCGCCAAGGCGCCCGTCAGGGCGCCGTCGGGCGACTGAACGCGCGGCCCCGCGACACGGGGCCGCGTTCGCGGGCTGCTGCGCTCAGATCCGCTCGACGATGATGGCCGGCGCCATGCCGCCGGCCGCACACATCGTGACCAGACCGCGACGCAGGTCGCGACGCTCGAGTTCATCGAGGATGGTGCCGATCAGGATGGAGCCGGTGGCGCCGATCGGATGACCGAGCGCCATGGCGCCGCCATTGACGTTGACCTTGTCGCGGTCGAGCTTCAGGTCGCGGATGAACTTCTCGGCGACCACCGAGAACGCCTCGTTGATCTCCCACAGATCGATGTCATCGACGGTCAGGCCGGCCTTGGCCAGAACCTTGCGTGCCGCCGGCACCGGCGCATTGAGCATCAGCGTGGGCGAATCGCCCATGTTGGCCATGGCGACCACGCGAGCGCGCGCCTTGAGCCCCTTGGCGGCCGCGTAGCGCGGCGAGGCGAGCAGGAGGGCCGCGGCGCCATCGACCACACCCGACGAATTGCCGGCGTGGTGCACATGCTCGATCTTCAGATCGGGGTACTTCGCGAGGATCAGGCCGCGGAAGGTGGTGCCCTTGTCGTCGAGCGGCACGTCGGCCAGCGCCGTGAAGGCCGGCTTGAGCTGCGCCAGACCTTCGAGGGTGGTCTGGGGCCGGGGAAACTCCTCGTGGTCGAGCGCGAGCGTGCCGTCGGCCTTGAAGACCTTGATCAGGCTGCGGTCGAAGTGGCCGTTGGCGATCGCATGCGCCGCGCGGTTCTGGCTCTCGACGGCGAGCGCATCGAGGTCGGTGCGCGATATGCCCTCGAGGGTTGCGATCGCATCGGCGCAAACGCCCTGGTGCGATTGCGGATGGCTGGCGCGCAGGCGCAGATTGCCCGCGTCCATCATCATCGGACCATCCTCGGCGCTGCGCCGGCCCGACATCGACATCATCTCGGTCCCACCGGCGATGACCAGGTCTTCCATGCCCGACATGATCGAGGCCGCGGCGAGATTGACCGTGGTGATGCCCGAACCGCAGAAGCGATCGAGCGTGACGCCGCTGGAGCGGATGTCGTAGCCGGCGTCGAGGGCCGCCATGCGACCGAGGTCGCCACCCTGCGGGCCGCGCTGCGCGCTGGTGCCCCAGATGATGTCGTCGACTTCCGCGGTATTGAGGTTGTTGCGCTCGGCGAGCGCCTTGAGCACCGCCGCACCCAGGTGCTGCGGGTGCATGTCGGCAAGGGCACCCTTGCCTTGCTTGCCGATGCCGCGCGGCGTGCGGCAGGCATCGATGATCAGGGCTTCGGTCATGGTGGGATGTTTCCTCGGTGGGTCGGTTGGAAGACGCGCCGGCCGGCTGCAGCCGGCGCGCCCGGGTG
>JBILUW010000058.1:0-17153 GCA_044370795.1 Burkholderiaceae bacterium | reverse complement strand
GTCACCGAGAGACGCACGGCCTGGCGGGCGCGCGCAGCGCGATCGCCTGCCCATCTTCAGCAAGGCGGCAGCCGGGGCGGCTGCCGCCGCAGCTCTGGACGCCGGGTGGCTCGAGGGAGCCCCGAAGGGGCCGGCTCGTGCCTGCACCAGGCAGGACAGGCCACGGGCACGGCCCGCCCGGTGCAACGACGAAGCAGCCGCGAAGAGGCTGCGAAGGGCAGCCGCGAAGAGGCCGCGAAGGGCAGCCGCGAAGAGGCTGCGAGGAGCAGCCAAGGAGGGGCGCCCGTGAGGCAGCCGGGGGCCCGCAGCGACGAGCCAGCGCCGCGGCGGCGAGACCGCCGCGCGGGCCCGCCTAACCCTGCGCGATGCGCTGCCCGTGCTCGCGGGTGGCGTGGAAGGCCACCTGCGGCCAGCGCTCCTCGGTCACCTGCAGGTTGTAGCGGTTGCTCGCCAGGTACACCGGGTTGTCGTCGACATCGCGCCCCATGCGCGCGGCCTGCTCGCGCTCGAAGCGCTTGCGCACGTCGTCGTCGGGAAAGGTGAGCCAGCGCGCGGTCGAGATCTCGGCCGCGTCGTAGAGCGCGTCGACCTTGTACTCGGTGGCCAGCCGCTGCGCGACGATCTCGAACTGCAGCGAACCGACCGCGCCGAGCAGCAGGTTGCCGGTCTCGGTCTCGAAGACCTGGATCGCGCCTTCCTCGCCGAGCTCGCGCAGCCCCTTGTGCAGCTGCTTGCTCTTGAGCGGGTCGCGCGGCCGCGCGATGCGAAAGAGTTCGGGCGCGAAGTAGGGGATGCCGCGAAAGGCGAGCGCCTCGCCCTCGGTGAGGGTGTCGCCGATCTGCAGCTGGCCGTGGTTGTGGATGCCCAGGATGTCGCCGGCCACCGCGTCCTCGCTGGCCACGCGCTCGTTGGCCATGAAGGTGAGCGCGTTGCCGATTTTCATGTCCTTGCCGGTGCGCAGGTGCCGCACCTTGATGCCCGGCTGATAACGCCCCGAGCAGACCCGGAAGAACGCGATGCGGTCGCGATGCTTCGGATCCATGTTGGCCTGGATCTTGAAGACGAAGCCCGTGAAGGGCTCCTCGACGGGCTGCACGAAACGGGCGGTCGCGTTGCGCGGCTGCGGTGGCGGCGCCCAGTCGATGAGCGCCTGCAGCACCTCCTGCACGCCGAAGTTGTTGATGCCCGAGCCGAAGAAGACCGGCGTCTGGGTGCCGGCGAGAAAGCGCTCGAGATCCAGGGGCGCGGAGGCGCCGCGGATCAGTTCGACGTCGCCGCGCAGGTCGGCCACCTCGTCGGGGAAGAGCTCGTCGAGGCGTGGGTTGTCGAGGCCCGCGATCAGCTCGGCGTCGTCGCTGCGCCGCTCCTCGCCAGGCGAAAACCGCATCAGGCGATCGTCGAGCAGGTGGAACACGCCGCGAAAGCGCTTGCCCATGCCCACCGGCCAGGTGACCGGCGCGCAGTCGATGCGCAGCACCGACTCGATCTCCTCGAGCGTTTCGACGGGGGCGCGCACCTCGCGGTCGAGCTTGTTGACGAAGGTGATGATGGGTGTGCTGCGCAGCCGGCAGACCTCGAGCAGCTTGATGGTCTGCGCCTCGACGCCCTTGGCCGCGTCGATGACCATCACCACCGCGTCGACCGCGGTGAGCACCCGGTAGGTGTCCTCGGAGAAGTCCTGGTGGCCGGGCGTATCGAGCAGGTTGACGACGTGGCCGCCATACTCGAACTGCATCACCGAACTGGTGACCGAGATGCCGCGCTGCTTCTCGACCTCCATCCAGTCGGAAGTGGCGTGGCGCGCGCTCTTGCGCGCCTTGACGGTGCCGGCGAGCTGGATCGCGCCGCCGAACAGCAGCAGCTTCTCGGTGAGCGTCGTCTTGCCCGCATCGGGGTGCGAGATGATGGCGAAGGTGCGGCGGCGCGCCACGTCGCGCGCGAGATCCTGGGCGCTCACGGTCCGACCTGCGAAAGCGGAAAACCCGCTAGTCTACCGGCAGGCATCGGCCAAGACGCCGCTCTCAACCCGAACCCCGCCCCATGAACCCGCTGATCACTCCCGCCGAACTCGCCGAGCGCCTGAGCGACCCCGCGCTGCGCGTCTTCGACTGCACCACCTTCCTGCACCCGCAACCGGGCACGCCCAGGCTGCGCATCGAGGCCGGCCACCGGCCCTACGCCGAGGGCCACATCCCGGGCGCGGCGCTGATCGACCTGCAGGAAGACCTCTCCGAACGCGACCAGCTGCGATTCACGGCGCCGGCGCCCGACGAGCTGGGCCGGCGCCTGCAGGCGCTGGGGGTGGGCGACGACAGTACGGTGGTGCTCTACTCGGCGAGCGAAGCGTGGTGGGCGACCCGGGTCTGGTGGCTGCTGCGTGCCATCGGTTTCGAGCGCGCCGCGGTGCTCGACGGCGGCATGACCGCCTGGCGCGCGGCAGGCCTGCCGGTGTCGCGCGAGACGAGCCGCCACGCCGCGGCCTCACGCCTGGCGGTGCGCCCCCGCACGGTCTTTGCCGACCGGCACGACGTGCTCGCGGCGCTCAGCAACGGCTCGGCAACGGTCGTCAACTGCCTGCGCCCCGAGCAGCACGCCGGCACCTCGGCGCACCACTACGGCCGGCCGGGCCACATCAGCGGCAGCGTCAACGTGCCGGCCGCGGCGCTGTTCGACGACGCCGGGCGCTTTCGAGCGGCGGCCGAGCTGCGCGGCCTCTTCGAGGCGCGTGGCATCGACGAGCGGCGCCCGGTGATCGCCTACTGCGGCGGCGGCATCGCCGCCACCGGCGACGCCTTCGCCCTCACCGCGCTGCTCGGCCGCGAGGCGGTGCGGGTCTACGACGCCTCGCTGCAGGAGTGGGCCGCCGACCCCGGCTTGCCGATGTCGGTGGGCTGAGGCCGGACGATCCGGGCGGATTCGGGCGGCCCGAGCGGCCGCGCAAGCCGATCAAGCGGGTCGTGCCCTACCGCCCCGGAGGCGTGAACGACGCGGTGGCGCGCCGGCCGGGCGCGACGCGGCCGCCGGGCCAGGCATTCAGCGCAACTCGGCCAGCGTGGCCTCGAGCAGCGCGCGCGCGATGCTCAGCGGCGGCGGCAGCTGCGGCAGATTCTCGGGGGTGAACCACTGCGCGTCGGCGAGCTCGGCCGGGTCGTGGCGCATCTCGCCACCCGCGTACTCGGCCTGGAAGGCGATCATCAGCGAGTTGGGGAAGGGCCAGCTCTGGCTGCCGAAGTAGCGCAGATTCTTCACCTCGACGTTGACCTCCTCGCGCACCTCGCGCGCCACCGCCTCCTCGATGGTTTCACCGGCCTCGAGGAAACCCGCGAGCGCGCTGTAGCGGCCCGGCGGGAAGTTCACGCCGCGCCCGAGCAGCAGCTCGCGCCCGCGCGTGACCAGCACCATCATCGCCGGCGAGATACGCGGATACACCGTGAGGCCGCAGCCCGGGCAGCGCTTGGCGCGCTCATGGTCGGCCTGCTCGGTGCGGGTGCCGCAGGCGCCGCAGTAGCGATGCGTGCGGTCCCACTCGAGCACCTGCACCGCGCGCATGGCGATGGCCAGCGTGGCATCGTCGATCACGCCGAACCAGTTGCGCAACCCCGCCGCCTTCAGGCCCGCGGGCAGCGCTCGCGGCGAGAGATCGTCGTCGAGGGCCACGGCCACGTGCTGGCGCCCATCGTGGTTGCCGATGCCATGCACGCGCGCCGCCCGCAGCCCCTCGCCACGGTAAAAGCGCCAGGGCAGCGCGCCCGGCGAGTCGGCAAAGAGCACCATGGCGTCGCGCACGAACACGTGGGCGATGGCGTCGTCGGTGAGATCGAGGTTGAGCGCGGGGTCGAAGCCGTCAGGGGTGCGGATCATGGCGTTCTCGGGCGTGGCGGCCGAACGGTCGGGGTCGGGGGAAGGTCACGCGGCTTCCCCGCGGCAAGACGAATCGCGCGAGTCTAGTGCGGCGCGCCCGCCGGCGCGCGCCTGGCGTTTCGATCGGTGAACCTTGCGGCACGCCGCGCCCCAGCCCCGGTAAACTCGCGGGCTGTTTCGCAGGCTATCCCCCGCATGAAGATCTTCCACGGCTGGAAAATGGCCGGCGCCGCAGCCGGCATCCAGATGCTGCATGCGGCGCTGCTGCACCAGTCTTTCGGCGCCTACTTCGCCATCCTCATCGAGCAGAAGGGCTGGAGCAAGACTTCGCTGTCGGCCGCCTCGGCGATGCAGTCGGCCGAAACCGCCATCATCGGTCCGGCCATGGGCTGGCTGATCGATCGTTTCGGCCCCCAAAACATGATACGCGCCGGCATCCTCACCTTCGGCGCCGGCCTCATGATGTTCAGCCAGGTCGAGACGCTGGCCGGGCTGTACGCCTCGGTGCTGGTCATCGCGCTGGGCTCGAGCCTGTCGGGCTACTTCCCGCTGAACATCGCGCTCATCCACTGGTTCGAGCGCAAGCGGGCGCGCGCGCTGTCGATCTCGGGCCTGGGGCTTGCGATCGGCGGCATCCTGGTGCCGCTGGTGGCGTGGTCGATGCAGCAGTTCGGCTGGCGGGCCACGGCCTTCGGATCGGGCGTGCTCATGATCGTCATCGGCTGGCCGCTGGCCCGTCTGTTCAAGCGCCACCCCCAGGACATCGGCGAGACCCTCGACGGCCTGCCCGCGCCCACCCCGGGCGCAGGCCCCGACCAGCAAACCGAGACGAGCGCGCAGCCCGAGTTCACCGCGCGTCAGGCTCTGCGCACCGGAGCCTTCTGGCTGCTGGCGCTGGGCCACGGCTTCGCGCTCTTCGTGGTCACCGCGGTCAACGTCCACGCGATCAACCACATGCGCCTGTCGCTGGAGTACACGGTCGCGCAGGCCTCGCTCTTCATCATGATCATGACCGCCTGCCAGGTGGCCGGGGTGCTGATCGGCGGCGCGGTGGGCGACCGCTACAGCAAGCGCTGGATGTGCGCGGTCTGCATGCTGATGCACGCCGCCGGACTGCTGATGCTCACCTTCGCCACCGGCCCGCTGATGCTCACCGCCTTCGCGGTGCTGCACGGTCTGGCCTGGGGGGTGCGCGGGCCGTTCATGCAGGCGATCCGGGCCGACTACTTCGGGCGGCGCTCGATCGGCATGATCCTGGGCCTGTCGTCGGTGATCATCGCGATCGGCCAGATCGGCGGGCCCATGGTAGCCGGCATGCTCGGCGACGCCACCGGCAACTACCGCGCCGGCTTCACGGTGCTGGCCGCGCTGGCCGGCGCCGGCTCGCTGCTGTTCGTCTTCGCACGCCGGCCCGCCCAGCCGGCCTGAACGCGCCGCCGGGGCGCGCGCCGCGGCGGTGCGGCTGCGGGCCGGCCGCTCAGGTGCCCACCACCGCGCCGTCGATGCGGCGCACGGCCACCGTGCCAGAGCGCGGCCGCCCGTCGGGACGGAAGTCGGGCCAGTTCGAGACCCGCCGCGGATTGGCCGGATCGGTGCCCAGCGCGCCGGCCTCGCCCGGGTGCTGCACGTTGACGAACAGCGTTCGGCCATCGGGCGTCATGCAGCCGCCGGTGAGTTCGCAGCCGCGCGGCCCGGTCATGAAGCGGCGCGCCTCGCGCGTGGCCGGGTCGACCGCGAGCACCTGATTGTTGCCGTAGATCGCGTGATCGTCCTTCAGCAGTGCGCTCGGCGAGACATCGGTCTGCACCCACATCACGCCGCGCGGGTCGATGAACAGGCCGTCGGGCGAGGCGAAGAGGTCGCCGCGGATGTCGCCGCGCAGCGCCGGGTTCTCGTGCTTCGGGTCGCCGGCCAGGATGAAGGTCTCCCAGCGAAAGCGCGTGGCCGCGTGATCGGCACCCTCTTCGGCCCAGCGCATGATGTGCCCATGGCGGTTGGGCGCGCGCGGGTTGGCCGGGTTGGGGCCCTCCTGACCGTCGCGACCGCGCGAGGCGTTGTTGGTCAGCGTGACGTAGAGGTCGCCGGTGCGCGGGTGCCGCGCGATCCACTCGGGCCGGTCCATCTTCGTGGCGCCCACCCGGTCGCCGGCGGCGCGCGCGTACATGACGACCGCGGCCTGCGAATCGAAGCCGGCCTCGGCGGTCAGGCCGTTGCGGCCGTGCGCAAGCTCGACCCACTCGCCGCTGCCATCGGCCAGGCAGCGCGCCACGTAGAGCGTGCCGTCGTCGAGCAGGTCGCGGTTGGCGGCGCGGTCGGTGGGGTTCCAGGGCCGGCTGCTCACGAACTTGTAGAGATACTCGAAGCCGCGGTCGTCGCCCGAATACACCGCGATGCGGCCATCGTTGCAGACCGTGACCGTGGCCCCCTCGTGCGAGAAGCGGCCGAGCGCGGTGCGCTTGACCGGCACCGAGGCCGGGTCGTAGGGGTCGAACTCGACCACCCAGCCGAAGTGGTTGCCCTCGTTGCGGTTGCGGTTGAGGTCGAAGCGGGGATCGACCTCGCCCCAGCGAAACGAGAACCGCACCTTCGGGCTGAGCTCGTAGCGCTCCTCCATGGCCGTGGCCTGCGCCGGCGCCCGGAAGTGGAAGCTGAAGTTCTCCTCGCAGGTGAGGTAGGTGCCCCAGGGCGTGTAGCCGTTGGCGCAGTTGTTGAAGGTGCCGAAGGCCTGGCGGCCGTCGGGGCTGGCAGCGGTGCGCATCATCGGATGGCCGGCCGCGGGCCCGCCGATGCGCATCGGCGTGTTGGCGTGGATGCGGCGGGCGTAACCGGAGGGCCGCACCATCTGCCAGCGGCCGTCGACCAGCCGGATCTCCTGCACCGAGCAGCCCAGCGCCGCCTGCGACTTGCGCACCTTCTCGAGCGACCAGCCGGCCGTGCCGTCGGGAAACATGCCGCCGTGGTCGGGGTACTCGTGGTTCATGACCAGCAGCCCGTGGCTCGAGTTGGTCGAGCCCACGGGCAGCGGGAAGTAGTGCATGCCGTCGTGGTGGGTGCCCGACTGCAGCTCCTGCTCGGCGGCGCTGTTGCCGGCGTTCCACTGGAAGGCCGGCATGCCGCGCGCATCGCCGATGGGGTCGCCCCAGGCCACGACCACGTCGGCGCGGTAGCCCTCGGGCACCTTCACGGCATCGTCGGCCGAGACCGGAATGCCCTGGAAGCCCAGCAGCGGGCCCGCGGACAGCTCGAGCACCGAGCAGCCCTCGAGCGCAAGCACCGAGGCAAGCGACGCCACGGTGGCCCCGCGCATCAGGGTGCGCCTCGCCGGGTTGGCGATCAGGGTCTCGAGGCTGGGGTTGGCGGACCGGTTGGGCTGGCCCACCAGGGCATCGAAGAAGCGGCTCATCGGAAGGCTCCGGGAAGGCGGGGGGTTCGGTTGCCGATGCGCGGGCGAGGCGGGCGGCGGGGACGCAAGGGCGCGACTCGGGGATGATCAGACGACCGTGCCGACCAGCGCGCCGATCGCGGCGGTCACGCCCATCGCGAGCGCGCCCCACAACGTGACCCGCGCGCTCGCCCGCGCGATCGGCGCGCCGCCGGCGCGGGCCGACAGCCCGCCGAGCAGCGCCAGAAAGACCAGGGCCGAGGCGGCCACCGCCACCCCGAGGCTGTCGCGCGGCACCGCAGCCGCCACCGCCAGCGGCAGCACCGCGCCGGCCGCGAAACTGCTCGCGGAGGCGAACGCCGCCTGCAGTGGCCGCGCCGCCATCGCATCGGTGATGCCCAGTTCGTCGCGGGCGTGCGCGGCCAGCGCATCGTGCGCGGTGAGCTGCTCGGCCACCCGCCGCGCCAGCTCGGGCTCGAGCCCGCGGGCCATGTAGATGCTGGTGAGTTCGCGCAGCTCGCCGGCGCCGTCGCTCGCGAGCTCGGCGCGCTCGCGGGCGAGGTCGGCGCGCTCGGCGTCGGCCTGCGAGTGCACCGACACGTACTCGCCCGCGGCCATCGACATGGCTCCCGCGACCAGCGCCGCCACGCCCGCGGCGAGGATCTCGCCCCGGTCGGCCTGCGCGGCGGCCACGCCCAGGAGCAGACTCGCGGTGGACACGATGCCGTCGTTGGCGCCGAGCACCGCCGCGCGCAGCCAGCCGACGCGCTCGGTGCGGTGGGTCTCGGAATGGCGCGGCCTCATGGAGCGCTCAGCATAGCCGATGCACGCGGCGGGCCGATGACGCGCCGGGCCATGACGGACCGGTGCCCAGACCGGGCCCCAGGCCAGGGTCGGTGTGCTTGTCGGGGTCCGGGTCCGGGTCCGCACCCGCTCCGGTCCGCATGCGGCATCGCGCCACGCCCGGGCACGCGCCGGCTCGCCTATCATCGCCGGCACACCACGAGGCCCCGCATGCGCACGCTCTTCAGTCCCGAACACGAACTCTTCCGCGACCAGGTCCGCCGCTTCTGCGAGCGCGAGATCGCGCCCCACTACCGCGAGTGGGAAAAGACCGGCCACAGCCCGCGCGAGTTCTGGCGCAAGGCCGGCGCCAACGGCGTGCTGTGCACCACCATCCCCACCGAGTACGGCGGGCCCGGCGGCGACTTCCTGCACGCCTGCATCGTCACCGAGGAGATGGTGCGGGTGGGCGCCAACCTGGGCATCCCGGTGCACTCCGACATGGTCTCGCCCTACCTGCTGCACTACGGCAGCGAGGCTCTCAAGCAGCGGCTGCTGCCGCGGCTGTGCGCCGGCGAGATCATCGGCTCCATCGCCATGACCGAGCCGGGCACCGGCAGCGATCTCAAGAGCATCCGGACCACGGCGGTGCGCGATGGCGACGAATGGGTGATCAAGGGCCAGAAGGTCTGGATCACCAACGGCTACAACTGCGGCGTGGTGCTGGTGGCCTGCAAGACCGACCCGGCCGCGGGCGCCCGCGGCGTGTCGCTGATCGCGCTCGAGGAGGGCACGCCGGGCTTCACGCGCAGCCAGCCGATGGACAAGATCGGCCTGAAGGCGCAGGACACCGCCGAGCTCTTCTTCGACGACGTGCGCGTGCCCGCCGGCAACCTGGTGGGCGAGGAGGGCCGCGGCTTCGTGTACCTGATGGAGCAGCTGCCGCAGGAGCGGCTGGTGATCGCGATGCGCTCGGCCGCCACCCTGGAGACGCAGCTCGAGGCGACCATCCGCTACACCACCGATCGCAAGGTCTTCGGCAACCCGATCATCGGATTCCAGAACACCAAGTTCAAGCTCGCCGAGGCCAAGGCCTACATCACGATGCTGCGCGCCTTCGTCGACCAGTGCGCGGCCGAGCACATGGCCGGGGGCATCAGCAGCGAGAAGGCGGCGATGGCCAAGCTGGTGGCCACCGAGACCATGGGGCGTTTCCTCGACGAGTTCCTGCAGCTGCACGGCGGCTACGGCTACAGCGCCGAGTACGGCATCGGCCGGGCATGGGTCGACGCGCGGGTGTCGCGCATCGCCGGCGGCGCGTCGGAAGTGCTCAAGGACATCATCAGCCGCAACCTCGGCGCGGAGTCGGCATGAGCGCGAACCCCCCTTCGACGAATCCGGGCGCCGCATCCGGCGCGCGCCGCCACCCGCAACCCGACTTCTCGGCCCTGCACGCCGTCATGCAGGCCACGGTCGATGGCGAGCTGCTCGCCGGCGTCTCCTCGGCGGTGCTCGTGGGATCCGACGTGGTCGACACCCACTGCGCCGGCTGGGCCGACCGCGAGCAGCGCGAGCCGCTGCGCCCCGATCACCTCTTCCGGATGTACTCGAGCACCAAGCTGATCGCCTCGTGCGCGGCGCTGATGTTCGTCGATGAAGGCCGCATCGGCCTGGACGAGCCCATCGACGGGGTGCTGCCGCAGCTCGCCCGCCGGCGCGTGCTGCGCCCGGGCGCCACGTCGCTTGCCGACACCGAGCCCGCGCGCCGGCCGATCACGCTGCGCCAGCTGCTCAGCCACTCCTCGGGCCTGGGCTACGGCCTGCTCGACCCGGGCACGCTGCTCTACCAGGCCTTCATCGACCGCAACGTGCGCGACCACCTCACGCCGCTGTCGGTGATGATGGATCGCCTGGAAGACCTGCCGCTCTACTTCCACCCCGGCGAAGGCTGGGCCTACTCGATCGCAAGCGACGTGCTCGGCCGGCTGGTCGAGGTGCTCTCGGGCCAGCCCTTCGACGCATTCCTGCGCGAGCGCATCTTCGAGCCGCTGGGCATGCGCGACACCGGCTTCGTGGTGCCCGAGGGCGGCGCCGATCGGCTGGTGGCCCACTACCGCGGCGCGAGCCTGAGCCGGCCGCTCAAGCCGGGGCTCACCCGCCTGGACGACGTGCCCTGGCCCGGGGCCTACCTGCAGCCGGTGCCGCGCCTGTCGGGCGGCGGCGGGCTGGTGTCGAGCCTGCCCGACACCATCGCCCTGATCCGCAGCCTGATGCCCGGCGGGCCCACGCTGCTGCGCCCGGCAACGCTGGCCGAGATGATGCGCAACCACCTGCCCGAGGGCGTGTACGCCGGCTTTCCGGGGCCCATCCCGGGCAAGGGCTACGGCCTGGGCGGCGCGGTCACCCTCGCCGAGGCGCCGGGCGACCCGCCGGATTCGGTCGACGAGTTCCAGTGGGGCGGCATGGCCGGCACCCACTGGTGGATCAACCCGCGCCGCAACATCGCCGGCATCGTGATGGCCCAGCGCGACATCGCCTTCTGGCACCCGTTCTCGTTCGACATGAAGCGCGCGGTCTGCGCGGCGCTGGGCTGAGCGCGGGCAGCGACGGCGCGGCGAGGGGGGCGGCTGCGTGCGCCCCCGGTCCCGCCGCGCGCGTCAGAACACCGCCGACGCGCCGCCGTCGATGTTGATGCTCGAGCCGGTGACGAAGCTCGCCATGTCGGACACCAGGAAGGTGATCACGCTGGCGGCCTCGTCGGCGCGCCCGATGCGGCCCAGCGGCACGGTCTTGCCCAGATTGGCGTAGTGGGTCTCGAGGTCGACGCCGGCCGCCTTCGCCTTGGTCTCGTGCTGGCCGGCCCGCACCAGGCCGATGCACACCGAATTGACCAGGATGTTGTCGGCCGCGTACTCCTTGGAGAGCGCCTTGGTCATGGCCTGGCCGGCGGCGCGCGTCACGGTCGTGGGCATGGTGCGCGCCCCCGGCGCCTTGGCGCCGATGTTGGTGACGTTGACGATCCGGCCGCCGCCGCGGCTTCGGATGTGAGGGATCGCTTCGCGCACAAGGCGCACCGCTGCAAAGAGCTTGAGGTCGAAGTCGGCCTGCCAGGCATCGTCGGTCACCGACTCGAAGGCGCCGGTGGCCGAGGTGCCGGCGTTGTTGACCACGATGTCGATGCCGCCGAAGGCGCGCAGCGCCTCGGCGACGATGCGCTGCGCCTCGCCCGGCTGCGCGACGTCGGCCGACACCGTGTGCACCGCGCCGCCGGCCGCGCGGATGCCGGCGGCCACCTCGTCGAGCCGCTGCTGGCCGCGCGCGACGATCACCACGCGCGCGCCTTCGGCGGCCAGTCGTTCGGCCGTTGCCCGGCCGATGCCCTGCGTGCCGCCGGTGATGATGGCGACCTTGCCTGCGAGTCCGAGATCCATTCGAGTCTCCTGGTGTCTGTGCGATACGAAGTTCAGGCGCCGCCCTTGAGGCGCTCGTTCTGGGGGAACATGAAGCGGCGCGACTCCTCGTCGTTCTCGGTCTTGAAGGCGTGGGCGGCGCGCAGTTTCTCGACGCGCTGCGCGGCCGGCCGCGCGTTCACCTCGTCGAGCAGACGGCGCACGCCGGGGTAGCGCGCCCAGTGCTGCTCGCCGCCGAGCACGATCGGCAGCAGCCGCGCCCAGCCCCACACCGCCATGTCGACGATGCCGTAGGTGTCGCCGAGCATGTAGCGGTGGGCGGCGAGGCGGTCCTCGAGGAGCTGCCAGTGGCGGTGCGCCTCGTAGTCGTAGCGGTTGAGCGCGTACTCCTTCGGTTCGGGCGCCACGTTGCGAAAGTGCACCGCCTGACCCGAAAAGGGCCCGATGCCGCTGGCCACGAACATCAGCCACGACAGCATGCGTCCGCGCCCGGCGGCGTCGCTCACCGGCGGCACGAAGCGGCCCTGGGCATCGGCCAGGTAGAGCAGGATGGCGTTGCTGTCGAAGATCACGGCCTCGCCGTCGACCAGCGCCGGCACCTTGGCGTTCGGGTTGATCTTGAGGAAATCGGGCGCGAACTGCTGGCCGCGCCGGGTATCGACCGGCACCGGCTCGTAGGGCAGGCCGAGTTCCTCGAGCAGCAGCGCCACCTTCATCGGGTTGGGCGCGGCGTTGTAGTAGAAGCGGATCATGGTGGGCTCCGGGTTCGGTCGGGAAGGCGAGCGGCGCGGGCCTGGCCAACGCGCGCGCTGGCCGGGCATCGGCACCGGGGAGCCGCGATTCTGCGCCGATTCCGCAGTCGGCGTCGGACGGGCCGTACCGGCCCGCGCCGCGCGCTACAGTGCGGCCCATGAAGACCCGACCCCTGATCGCGCTCGACGCCGACGGCGTGCTGCTCGACTTCCATCGCGGCTACGCGCGCGCCTGGGAGCGCGCCTTCGGCGAGGCGCCGCACGAGCACGATCCGCTCGCCTACTGGCCGCATCACCGCTATCGCACCGGCCGGCTCGAGCCCGATCGCCTGGAGCACTTCCTGAGCCACTTCGATGCGCGCTTCTGGTCGACGGTGCCGGCGATGCCCGGCGCGGTGGCCGCCTGCGAACGGCTGGCCGCGGCCGGCTACGAACTCGTCTGCGTGAGCGCCCTCGAGAAGCGCTTCGAGCGGGCGCGGCTGCGCAACCTGCGCGACCTGGGCTTTCCGATCGGGCGCGTGATCGCCACCGGCAACGCGCCCGGCGAGCGCAGCCCCAAGGCCGACGCCATCGCCGAGCTGCAGCCGCTGGCCTTCGCCGACGATTTCCTGCCCTTCCTGCGCGCGCTGCCCGCCTCGGTGCACACGGCGCTGATCCGTGGCGGCCCCAACCGCAGCCCCAACACCGGGCCCGATCTGGCACTCGCGCGCTCGATCCACGACGACCTTGCGGGCTTCGTCGAGCACTGGCTCAGCGCGCCCCAGGCCCGCCCGCCAGACGGTGCAGCGTGAAGGCTGCCGCCAGGCCGATGAGACCCACGCTGCCGAAGGCCAGCCCCCAGGCCAGCAGCGACGCGCGCCCGCCCGCGGCATCGAGCACCGTGCCGAGCAGCACCGGCCCCACGAAGGAGCCCACCGAGGCCACCATGGTGTAGAAGGCCACCGTGGCGCCGCGGCGCGCCGGGTCGGCGCTGCCCATCATCCCGGCCGACAGCGTGCCGCTGTCGGCCAGCACCAGGATGTTGTGCAGCAGCAGCGGCCCCAGGAAGAACATCCAGAAGGGCAGGGCGGCCGAAAAACCCACACCCATCGCCACCAGCGCCGACAGCACCATCACCACCACCGAGGTGCGCGCCAGCCCGAAGCGCGCGCCGATCGCCCCACCCGCCATGCCGCTGGGCACGCCCAGCAGGATCAGCGCCGTGGCCACCAGCGACAGGTTCCAGGCCGGGGCCGCGCCCGGATGCAGCGATACCGCGAAGGCGAGGAAGGCCACCGTCCAGCCGCGCATGGCCAGCAGCTCCACCGTGTGCGAGAAGCCGCCCGCCACGTACCCCATCGAGGCGCGGTTGCCGGTGACGGCACGCCAGCCGAAGACGCCGAGTCCGGGCGCGCGCGCGGCGCCCGCGCCGGCGGGCCGCGCCGGCGCGAGCATGAACAGCACGATCGCCGCCGCGAGCAGGTTGCTCGCCACCGGCACGGCGAAGGCCCAGCGCCAGCCCGCCCAGCCGGCCACCAGCCCGGTGACGGCCACCGACAGGCTCGAGCAGATCGAGAAGCTCGACACGTAGGTGGCGGTGGCCTGCGCCTGCTCGCCCGCGGCGAGCCGGTCGGCCATCGCCTTGATACCGGGCATGTAGGTGAGCACGTAGCCCACGCCCACCAGCCCGCGGAAGAACATCGCCGAGACCAGCCCGTCGGCGTACAGGCCGAAGCCGGCATAGCCGACGACGTTGAAGCCGGTGCCGGCGAGCATCAGCCAGCGGGTGTCGATGCGGTCGGTGAGCGCGATGGCGGGCGAGGCGAGCAGCGAGCACAGCGACATCACGCCGAGCAGCCAGCCCGCCTCGGTCTCGCTCAGGTGCCACAGGTCCATGAACCCGGGCAGCAGCGCCGCAACGCCGTGAAACCCCAGCACCGTGAGCCCGAGGTAGGCGCACATCAGCGCCGTGAGCGCGCGCGGGCGGCTGACGCGTGGCATCGCCCGCCGCGCCGCGCTCGTCATCCGAAGACGATCACTCCGGCTCGAAGCCGGCCGTCTTCATCGACGCCAGGAACTGCGTGAACTGCCGGGTCTGGTAGGCGGCCATCTCGGCCGGCGTCGAGGTCTGGACCTCCAGCCCCAGGCCGACCAGGCGCTGGCGCATGTCGGGCAGCTCGAGCACCGCGCGCAGTTCCTTGTTCCAGAGGTTCACCAGCGCCGGGCTCATCCGTCCGGCGCCATAGAAGGCGTAGAAGCCCTCGCTGGCCAGCTTCGGATAACCCAGCTCGGAAATTGTCGGCAGATCGGGCGCGGCCGACGCGCGCTTGGGCGCCGAGATGCAGATGATGCGCAGCTTGTCGCCGCGATGGTGGGTGAGGAAGTCGGTGAGACCGCCGCAGCCCGCCGGCGCGTGGCCGGCCGACAGGTCGGCGATCAGGGGCGCGGCGCCCCTGTAAGCCACCGGCTCGAGGGGGACGCCGATAGCCTGCCCGAGTTCGACACCGAAGAAGTGGGTCGAGCTGCCCATGGCGGTCGACCCGAAGCTGTGTTTCCTCGGGTTCTTCTTCAACCACTCGATGTACTCGGGCAAGGTCTTGGCGCCGATGGTGGGCGACACGACGAACACCGTCGATACCGTGCCCGCCATCGTGATGGGCGCGAGGTCCTTGTCGAGATCGTAGGGCAGCGACTTCTTGGTCGCCTTCTGGGCGGTGGTGGCGGCGCTGGGCGCATACAGGATCACCGAGCCGTCGGTGGGGCCCTTGGCCACGAAATCGTTGGCCAGCGTGCCGCTGGCGCCGGCGCGGTTCTCGACGAGCACGTTGATGCCGAGCCGCTCCTTGAGCTTTTCGGCGATCAGGCGGCCCATGACGTCGGTGCCGCCGCCGGCGGGATAGCCGACGATCATGCGCACCGGGCCCGAGGGCAACGACTGGGCGAGCGAGGGGACGGGAAGGGTCGCGGCCAGGGTGGCAGCGCCCGCCGCGGAGAGGACCTTGCGGCGGTCGGGATCGAAAGTCATGCGATACAACTCCAGTCAGGGAGGGGGAGGAAAGAAACGGGCGCGCGCAAGGCGTGCGCAAGCCTCACTCGGGCTCGACGCCGGCCGCCTTCATGATCCCGGTCATCTGCGCGATCAGGTTGGTCTGGCGGGTGAGCATCTCGGCCGGCGTGGAGGTCAGCACCTCGAGGCCCACGCCGAGCAGGCGCTGCTTGGTGTCGGGCGCATCGACCACCGCGCGCAGCTCCCTGTTCCAGAGATTGACCAGCCCGGGGCTCATCTTCGAGGGACCGTAGAAGCCGTAGAAGCCCTCGTAGCTGAGCTTCGGATAGCCGAGCTCGGCGATGGTGGGCAGGTCGGGGGCCGCCTGCGCGCGCTTGGGCGAGCCGATCGCGATGATGCGCATCTTGTCGGCACGGTGGTGGGAGAGGAAGTCGGAGACGCCGCCGCAGCCGGCCGCGGCGTGGCCGGCCGACAGGTCGGCGATCAGCGGGCCCGCGCCCTTGTAGGCGATCGGCTCGAGCGGAATGCCGATCTCGCGGCCCATCAGCACCCCGAAGAAGTGGGTCATGCTGCCCATCGCGGTGGTGCCGAAGTTCTGGCGCTTGGGGTTCTTCTTGAGCCACTCGATGTATTCGGGGAAGGTCTTCACCCCGATGGTGGAGGACACCACGTAGGCCACCGAGACGGTGCCGGTTAGGCCGATCGCGACCAGGTCCTTCTCGACGTCGTAGGGCAGCTGCTTGCGGGTGACCCGCTGCGCGACCGTGGTGGCGCTGGTGCCGTACATCAGCAGCGAGCCGTCGGTCGGGCCGTTCTTGAGCATCTCGGCGGCGAGATTGCCGCTGTTGCCGGGCCGGTTGTCGACGATGATGTTCAGACCCGTCTTTTCCTTGAGTTTCTCGACGATGATGCGCGCCATCACGTCGGTGCCGCCGCCCGCCGGAAAGCCGACCAGGATCCGGACGGTACCGGTGGGCAACGACTGCGCGAACGACGCGGGGCTCGCGGCGGCAGCCATCATGGCGCCGCCTGCGGCCAGGGTTTTTCTCCTGCCGATACTCACGCTCATCACGGGTCTCCTATGATTTCGATTTGCGGCGCCGCAGCCTCGGCGCGGGGGGCGCACCCTGCGAAACTCGCGGGCGTCGATCGATCCTACCGTTGCGGTGCCTGGCCGTCGTGCGCCGGCATTCCGGGATCGCCCCAGTTTCCGCACGGTCTTTCCGCTTCGCCGCGCTTCGTCCTCCCTGGCCCTGGAGCCCGCCGTGCCCCCACCCGATCCCGCAGCACCCGACGCCGCCCGCCGTCGCCTCGTCGCCGCGCCAACCGATCTCGCCGCCGGCATCTTTCTGCTGGTCGTGGCCGCACTCGCCTGGTGGTTCGGTCAGGGGCTGAAGGTCGGCACCGCCTACCGGATGGGGCCGGGCTACGCGCCGCTCATGCTGTCGTGGATCGCCGGCGGCTTCGGCGCGGTGCTGGTGCTCACCGGTCTGCTGACCCGCGGCCCGGCGCTCGAGCGCTGGAGCCTGCGGCCGATGGCGCTGGTGCTCGGCGCGATGGTGGTCTTCGGCCTGAGCATCGAGCGCACCGGGCTGCTGGTGGCCTCGGCACTGGCCGTCGCGCTGTCGGGCCTGGCCGCGCCTTCGCCACGCGTGCGCGAAATCGTCGTGCTGGCGCTGTGCCTGGCGGCCTTCGCCTGCCTGCTCTTTCCGTTTGCCCTCAACCTTCCCCTGAAGATCTTTCCATGACCGAACTCCTCGGCAATCTTGCGCTGGGGTTCGGCGTCGCGCTGACCTGGCAAAACCTCGCGTACTGCCTGATCGGCACGCTGCTGGGCACGCTGATCGGCGTGCTGCCCGGCATCGGCCCGGTCACCACGATCGCGATGCTGCTGCCGATCACCTTCAAGCTCGAGCCGACGAGCGCGCTGATCATGCTGGCGGGCATCTACTACGGCGCCCAGTACGGCGGCTCGACCA
>JBILUW010000105.1:0-12102 GCA_044370795.1 Burkholderiaceae bacterium | reverse complement strand
ATGCTGCGCATGCAGTGATGGATGCGGCCCGGCCCCAGACGACCCTGCGCAATCTCGAAGCCACGGCCCTCGCCGAGCAGGATGTTGTCGATCGGCACGACCACGTTGTCGAAGATGACCTCGGAGTGGCCGTGCGGGGCGTCGTCATAGCCGAACACGCTCAGCTCGCGCTTGATCGTGATGCCCGGGGTGTCGGCGGGCACGACGATCATCGACTGCTGCTCGTGACGCCCGGCGTCGGGGTTGGTCTTGCCCATGAAGATGAAGACCTTGCAGCGGGGGTCGGCGGCGCCGGAAGTCCACCACTTGCGGCCGTTGATCACGTAGCTGTCGCCACGGCGCTCGATGCGCGACTGGATGTTGGTGGCATCCGACGATGCGACGTCGGGCTCGGTCATGGCGAAGGCCGAGCGGATCTCGCCGCGCAGCAGCGGGTCGAGCCAGCGCCGCTTGATGAACTCGCTGGCATAGCGCTCGAGGGTTTCCATGTTGCCGGTGTCAGGGGCCGAGCAGTTGAACACCTCCGAGGCGAAGTGCACCCGGCCCATGATCTCGCACAGCGGCGCGTACTCGAGGTTGGACAAGCCCTCGGGCACGCGTTCGGAGTGCGGCAGGAAGAGGTTCCAGAGGCCGGCGGCTCGGGCTTTGGGCTTGAGCTCCTCGACGACCTTCGTCGGCTGCCAGACGTTGCCGGCGCGGCGGTTGGCCTCGATCTCCTCGTGGAAGCGGTGCTCGTTCGGGTAGACGTGCTGATCCATGAACGCATTCAGGCGCGCACGCATCTCGACGACCTTGGGGCTGTAGGTGAAGTCCATGGCTGCTCGGATTGGCTTGAGGGTGAGGGGAGGGTAGCGGAGGTGCTCAGAGCAGGCGTTGCGCGTAGCGCCAGCCGAGCTCGGCGAGCAGCCGCGCCCGCATGCCCGCATCGGCCGCCTGCTCGCTGGAGGCCGTGCCATCGAGGTGACGCTTCATGATGCCCTGCAGGATGCCGGCCAGCCGGAACAGGTTGTAGGCGATGTAGAAGTCCCAGTGCTCGAGCACCGTCGCCATCTCGCGGCCGGTGCGTTCGCAGTACCGGCGGATGTACTCGGTCTCGGCCGGGATGCCGAGCGCGTCGAGGTCGAGCCCGGCGATGCCACGGAAGTTGGCCGGCGTGATGTGCCAGGACATGCAGTGGTAGGCGAAGTCGGCCAGCGGATGGCCGATCGTGGCCAGCTCCCAGTCGAGGATCGCGACCACGCGCGGCTCGGTGGGATGGAACATCAGGTTGTCGAGGCGATAGTCGCCGTGCACGACCGAGGCCTCGTCGCCGGCCGGGATCGCGCCCGGCAGCCAGGCGATCAGGCGGTTCATGGCCTCGATGTGCTCGGTGGCCGTGACCTCGTACTGCTTGCTCCAGCGCGAGATCTGGCGGGCGAAGTAGTTGCCCGGCCGGCCGAAGTCGCTCAGCCCCGCCGCGACGTAGTCGACGTTGTGCAGCGCCGAGATCACGCTGTTCATCGCGTCGTAGATCGCGGCGCGCTCGGCGCGGTCGAAGCCGGGCAGGCCCTGGTCCCAGATCACGCGGCCCTCGACGCACTCCATGATGTAGAAGGCGCGGCCGATCACCGATTCGTCCTCGCACAGCAGGTGCACCTGCGGGACCGGGATGCCGCAGCGGCCCAGCGCGCCGATCACGCGGTACTCGCGCTCGATCGCATGGGCCGATGGCAGCAGTCTGGCCACCGGCCCCGGCTTGGAGCGCATCACGTAGCGCCGCGCGGGCGTGTCTAGGCGGAAGGTGGGGTTGGACTGCCCGCCCTTGAAGGACGTGACCGTGAGCGGGCCGGCGAAACCGGGCAGCCGGCTTTCGAGATAGCCGCTCAGGGCGTCGAGATCGAAGAGGTGGCGCTCGGACGCCGTGCCGGCGCCTTCCTGGGGCGAGACCGTGTCGGACACGCGGACTCCTGCGGTGGTGTTGATCGGGGGCGGACTGGCAGGCCTTCAGTCGGCGGCCAGCAGCGACAGTCCGAGTTGGGCGCGGCGCCGCAGCCAGGGGCTGGGGCGGTAGCGGGGGTCGAGCGTGACCCGGTGCATGCCTTCGAGGATCTCGAGGATGCGCGCCGGACCGAGGCGATCACCCATGGTGAGGGGGCCGGCCGGATAGCCCAGACCGATGCGCACCGCGGTGTCGATGTCGGACGGCGATGCGACCCGCTGCTGGGCGATGTCGCAGGCGATCGAGACGATCATCGCGACCACGCGCTGGGCGATGAAGCCGGCGCTGTCGCGCAGCACGCTGACCCGGGCCCCGTCGGCGGCGAACAGGGCGTGGGCCGCGTCGCGCCATGCGCTCGTGGTGGCTGGCGTGGTCATGATGACGCGCCGCTTGCAGGCACGCACGGCAAAGGGCATCAGGGTGTCGAGCGCCACCGCCCGGCTCGCGTCGAGACCGCGGCAGGCTTCGGTGGCGTCGAGGCCCATCGGCGTGAGCACGACAAGGGAACCGGGTGCCGGCTGGGCGCTGGTGTCGAGCGCCGCGCCCAGGGCCTCGACGAGGCTGCGAACGGCGACGTGCTGCGGACCCGGCGCGATCCAGGCGCGCAGGCCTTGCGGCAGCGCGGGCGCTGGCGCTTCGGCCAACGCCGGATCGGCCACCGTCTCGGCTCCCGAGTAGCGGTAGAACCCCTCGGCGGTCTTGCGCCCCAGCAGCCCGGCTGCCACCCGCTGCGCGCCGATCACGGAGGGCTTGTAGCGCGGCTCGTCGTAGTACTGGCGGTAGATCGACTCCATGACCGGATGCGAGACGTCGAGTCCGGTGAGATCGAGCAGTTCGAAGGGCCCGAGCTTGAAGCCCTGGCCGTCGATCTGGACCTGCTCGCGCAGGATGCGGTCGATGTCGGCGTGGCTGGCCACGCCCTCGCCCAGCGCCTTCAGCGATTCGGGCCCGTAGGCCCGACCGGCGTGGTTGACGATGAAGCCCGGCGTGTCCTGGCAGACCACCGGGACGTGGCCGGCGGCGCGCGCCAGCGCCACCAGGCCGTCGATCACCTGCGGGCGCGTGCGCGGCCCGCCCACGACCTCGACCACCCGCATCAGGGGGACCGGATTGAAGAAGTGGTAGCCGCCGATGCGCTCCGGGCGCTTGCAGGCCGCGGCGATCGCGGTGACCGACAGCGAGGAGGTGTTGGTGACGATGACCGCGTCGGGCGCGAGCACCTCTTCGAGGGCCCGAAAGAGCGTCTGCTTGGCGTCGAGGCGCTCGACGATGGCCTCGATGATCAGATCGCAGGGGGCGAAGTCGGCGAGGGTTTCGGCCTTGGTGATGCGACCGAGCGTGGCCTGCGCCGCGTCGGCGCCCAGCTTGCCGCGCTCGACCAGCCTGCCGAAGGTGTCGGCGAGGGTGGCCAACGCACGCTCGACCGCGCCCGGCTGGCTGTCGTGAACGCGCACCGGCACGCCGGCCTGCGCGAACAGTTGAACGATGCCGCGCCCCATGGCGCCGGCACCGACGACGCCGATGTGGGTGTAGGGCTGCTCCATGACACCGGACTCCGATACGACGCAAAGGAGCCTGGATTGTACGTGAGGGCACGGTACCGGCCGGGGCCGGCGCCGGGGCCGGCGTACCGCGATCAGGCGCCTTCGCGCTCGAGCTCCTCGCGCCGCTCGGCGAGTTCGAGCCAGCGGGTCTCGAGGGCTTCCTTCTCGTCGGTCAGGGACTGGCGCTCGCGCCCCGCGGCCGCCATGCGCGTCGGGTCGTCCCAGGCGCGCGGATCGGCGAGTTCGCGCTCGATGTCGGCGATGCGCGCATCGATCGCGGCCAGGCGTGTTTCGGCCTGCGCGATCTCGCGCAGCAGCGGTCGCACGCGCTCGGCCAGGCGGGCGCGCATCTCGGCAGCGGCCCGTCGCTCGTCGCGGCGGTCGGCGCGCCCCGCGGTGCCCCCTGCTGCCGCGGAAGTTGCGCCCGCAACGACCGCCGCCGGGGCCTGGCTGGCCGCGCGGGCCTCGCCGCGTTGCAGCCAGGCGAGGTAGTCGTCGAGGTCGCCATCGAAGGCCTCGACCCGGCCGTCGTGCACCAGCGTGAAGCGATCGACGCTGGCCCGCAGCAGATAGCGGTCGTGCGAGACCAGCAGCAGCGCGCCTTCGAAGTCGGCCAGCGCGTCGGTCAGCGCGTCGCGGGTGGCGGCGTCGAGGTGGTTGGTGGGTTCGTCGAGGACCAGCAGGTGGGGCGCGCCGCGCACGATCGAGGCGAGCAGCAGGCGGGCCTTCTCGCCCCCCGACATCGGACCGATGGGGCGCAGCGCGTCGTCGCCCGCGAATCCGTAGCGGCCCAGCTCGTCGCGCAGCGCCGATTCCCTGGCCTGGGGGGTGGCCCGCTGGAAGAAGGCCAGTGGCGTGTCGTCATCGCGCAGGCTCTCGACGCCGTGCTGGGCGAAATAGCCCACCCGCAGCGAGCGCGCGATGCGGCACTCACCACCCAGTGCCGGCAGCTCGCCGACCAGCGTGCGCACCAGCGTGGTCTTGCCCGCGCCGTTGCGCCCGAGCAGGCCGATGCGCGCGCCACGCTCGATGGTGAGCGAAGCACCCCGCAAGACCACCGTGGTGCCATAGCCGGCGTCGAGGCCGGCCGCCACGATCAGCGGGTCGGGAGAGTCGCCCGGATCGGGCAGCGTGAAGCTGGCCGCGCGGGCGGCCCGCAGAGGGGCCACGCGTACCATCTTCTCGAGCGCCTTGATTCGGCTCTGCACCTGACGCGCCTTCGTGGCCTGGGCGCGGAACCGGTCGATGAATGCGCTCAGGCGGGCGATCTGCGCCTGCTGACCCGCCTGCGCGCGCTGCTGCTGAGCCGCGCGCTGCGCGCGCTGCAGCTCGCAGGCCGAGTAGCCGCCTGCGTAGCGCACGAGCTGCAGATTCTCGACCGCGAGCGTGGCCTGGGCGACGCGATCGATGAAGTCGCGGTCGTGCGAGACCACGATGACGGTGCCCGGGTAGCGCAGCAGCCAGCGCTCGAACCACACGATGGCATCGAGGTCGAGGTGGTTGGTGGGCTCGTCGAGCAGCAGCAGATCGCTGGGCACGAACAGCGCGCGGGCGAGGTTCAGGCGCATGCGCCAGCCGCCGGAGAGCGCGTCGACGGGTTGCAGGGCGTCGGCTTCCGAGAAACCCAGGCCGGCCAGCAACTCCTTCACGCGGGCATGCGAAGACGCATCGCCGGCGAGGTCGAGGGCGTCGTGGGCAGCCGCGACCGCTTCGCCATCGTCGGGAGCGGCCGCTGCCAGCGCGTCGCGCGCCCGCTGCAGGGCGGTGTCGGCCTGCTCGACGAAACGCCAAGCCGGCAACGGCCCGATGGGCACCTGCTGCTCCAGCCGCACGATCCGCAGCGCCGGCATGTCGATCTCGCCGGCGTCGAGCGAGACGTCGCCGGCGATCGCGCCGAGCAGCGTCGACTTGCCGCAGCCGTTGGGCCCGAGCAGGGCCACGCGCTCGCCGGGGGCGATGCTCGCGTCGGCCGCCGAAAGCAGCGCTCGCCCGCCGCGCGACAGGCCGATGCGGCGCAGCCGGATCATCGGCCGCGACCCGCGCTCAGGCTGGCGATGTCGATGGCGACGATGAGACGCTCGCCCGCGCTGACCGGCACGTAGGCGAAGGAGAGGTCGGGAAAGGCCGCTTCGAAGTGTTCGGCCTCGTGTCCGATCTCGATGACCAGCAGTCCGCGGCTCGTCAGGTGCGTCCGGGCCTCGCGCACGATGCGGCGCACCAGATCCATGCCGTCGTCGCCGCCGGCGAGGGCCGCGCGCGGCTCGTGCAGGAACTCGGCCGGCAGCCCCGCCATCGAGGCGGCGTTGACGTAGGGCGGGTTGCACAGGATGAGGTCGTAGCGGCGCCTTGCGAGCGGCGCGTACAGGTCACCCTCATGAAGGGTGATCCGGCCCGCCAGATCGTGCAGCGCGAGATTTTCGGCGGCGAGCGCAAGCGCTTCGGCCGAGAGATCGGCGGCGTCGACCCGGGCCTCGGGGAAGCGCAGGGCCGCCGCGATCGCGACGCTGCCGCCACCGGTGCACAGGTCGAGGATGGCCTGCGGCTGCTGGCCTGGCAGCCACGGATCGAGGGCGTCGTCGAGCGCCTCGACGAGCAGCGAGCGCGGGATCAGCGCGCGTCGGTCGGCCTTCAGGCAAAGCCCCCGCAACCACGCCTCGCCGGTGAGATAGGCGTTGGGCACGCGTTCGCGGCAGCGCCGGTCGATCAGCTCGGCGATGGCGCGCCTTTCGGAGGGCAGCACCCGCGCATCGAGATGAGGATCGAGCTCGTCGAGGGGCAGGCGCAGCGCCCACAGCACCAGCCACGCAGCCTCGTCGCGGGGGTTGTCTGTGCCGTGTCCGAAGCAGGCGCCGGCTTCGACCAGTCGCGAGCAGCCCCAGCGAACGAAGTCGCGCACCGTGCGCAGGCCGCGGACGGCCTCTTGCACGTCGGGCAGGGCGGGGCGCTCAGCCGGGAAGGCCGAAGGCGGCGGCATAGGTCTGCTCGGAGAAACCGACGAGCAGCTTCGTGCCGTCGTCGAGGACCGGCCGCCGCAGCACCAGCGGCTCGGCCAGGGCCAGTTCGATCAGGCCCTGCGCATCGCGCAGCGCGCTGCGGGTGCTGTCGGGAATGCGCCGCCAGGTCTGTCCGCGCCGGTTGGGCAGTTCGTCCCAAGCGATCCGGGCGATCCAGCCATCGAGGATCGGGCGGTCCAGCCCGTCGCGTCGCAGGTCGTGGAAGCGGTGGGTGATGCCGCGCGCCGCCAGCCAGCGCCGCGCGTTGCGGCAGGTGTCGCAGGTCTCGATGCCGTACAGGACGATGCCGGCGGGCGTGGCAGGCTCGGCGCCGCTCATATGTTGAGCAGGAACTCCGAGAAGGAGGGGCCGTCGGTTGGCCGCCGCGCGGCGGTGGTGTCGATGGGCGGGGCGGTCGCGGAGGTGCTGCTCGAGCGCTCGGAGTTCTCGAGGAGCCACAGGAGATTGGTCGGGGAGTCGGCGTGCGCGAGCGCGTCCTCGCGGCTGATCCTGCCGGCCTGCACCATCCGCAGCAGGGCCTGCTCGAAGGTCTGGGAGCCGGCCGCCAGACTCTTTTCCATGGCGTCCTTGACCTCGGACAGGCTGCTCTGTTCGATGAGCTCGGCGACGTACCGGGTGTTGAGCAGAAGCTCGACCGCGGGCACCCGTCCGCCGGAGGTGCTGCGGATGAGGCGCTGCGAGGCGATCGAACGCAGCGTGCCGGCGAGGTCGGCCAGCATCACGCGGCGGTTTTCGGGCGGGTAGAAGCTGACGATACGGTTGAGCGCGTTGTAGGTGTTGTTGGCGTGCAGCGTGGCGAGCACCAGGTGGCCCGACTGCGCATAGGCGATCGCTGCCGACATGGTTTCGAGGTCGCGGATCTCGCCGATCATGATGCAGTCGGGTGCCTGGCGCATCGCGTTTCGCAGGCCCACCAGCAGGGAATCGGTGTCGGTGCCGATCTGGCGCTGGTTGACGATGGAGCGCTTGTTGCGGAACGTGAACTCGATCGGATCCTCGAAGGTGAGGATATGACCGGTGCGGTTCTCGTTGCGATACTCGATGAGCGAGGCCAGCGTCGTCGACTTCCCCGACCCGGTGGCGCCCACCACCAGCACGAGGCCGCGGGGTTCCATCACGAGCTGGCGCATCGAATCGGGGAGGCCGAGCTGCTCGAACTTGGGGATGTCGCCCGGGATGTAGCGGATCACGCAGGCCGGCGAGCCCCGTTGCCGGAAGACGTTGACGCGAAAACTGCCCACGGCGCTGACGCTGTAGCCGATGTTCAGCTCGCGCCGGTCTTCGAATTCCTGCCACTGCCGGTCGGTGACCACCTGCCTGATCAGGGCCGCGACGGCGCCCGGATCGAGCTTTTGCTGGTTGATGGGCAGGGTCGCGCCGTTGATCTTGACATGGGCGGGCGAGCCGGGCGAAAGGAACAGATCGGAGCCTTTCTTCTCGGCGAGCAGCCTGAGCAGCTTCTCCATCATCGACACGGTGACCGCCCTCCCCGCGCGACTCAGTCGCCGCGCAGCAACTCGTTGATGGCGGTTTTCGCGCGCGTCTGGGCATCGACACGCTTGACGATCACCGCGCAGTACAGATTGACCTTTCCGTCGGGCGAGGGCATCGAGCCCGGCACCACGACCGAGCCCGAGGGCACGCGCCCGTATAGCACCTGGCCGGTGGTGCGGTCGTAGATCTTGGTGCTCTGGCCGATGAACACGCCCATCGACAGCACCGAGTTCTCTTCGACGATCACGCCCTCGACCACCTCGGAGCGGGCTCCGATGAAGCAGTTGTCCTCGATGATCGTGGGGTTGGCCTGCAGCGGCTCCAGCACGCCGCCTATGCCTACCCCGCCGGAGAGGTGGACGTTGCGCCCGATCTGCGCGCATGAACCCACCGTCGCCCAGGTGTCGACCATCGTGCCCTCGTCGACGTAAGCGCCGATGTTCACATAGGAGGGCATCAGCACGACATTTCGGCCGATGAACGCGCCGCGGCGGGCCACGGCCGGCGGCACGACCCGGTAGCCGCCGCGGGCGAAGTCGTCGGGGCCGAAATCGGCGAACTTGGTCGGAACCTTGTCGTAGAACTGCAGCCCGCCGGCGGACAGGGCGGCGTTGTCCTCGAGGCGGAAGGAGAGCAGCACCGCCTTCTTGATCCACTGCTGGACATGCCACTGGCCGTCGCGCTTGTCGGCCACACGCAGGCGGCCGGCGTCGAGCTCGGCGAGCACATGCCCGACGGCATCGCGGACTTCGGCCGAAGCCGACTTGGGGGAGAGTTCGGCGCGGATCTCCCAGGCCTTCTCGATCGCTCGTTCGAGGGCGGATGCGGGGGCTGCACTCATGGGGAACCTTTCGCGGATCAGGGGTTGGATCGGATTGCGCTGCCGGCGACGAAGGCGGCGATGCGATGAGCGCCCTCGACGCATGCGGACAGCGGCTCGACGAGCGCGAGCCGGATGTGGCCGCGGCCCGGGTTGCTGCCGTCGGGTTGCTCACGGGCGAGATAGCTGCCCGGCAGGGCAAGCACATGGCACTGGCGCTGCAACTCGCGCACGAAGCCTGCATCGTCGTCGCCCGGCACCCGCGCCCACAAATAGAAGCCCGCCTGCGGCCGCCGCACGCCGAGGACCGGACCGAGGATGGGCTCGAGCGCGTCGAACTTCGCCTGGTACTGGCGGCGGTTCTCGGCGACGTGGGCCTCGTCGCCCCATGCGGCGATCGAGGCCTGCTGAACCGGCGGGCTCATGGCGCTGCCATGGTAGGTCCGATAGAGCAGGAAGGCGGCGAGCAGTTCGGCATCGCCTGCCACGTAACCGGAGCGCATGCCCGGCACGTTGGAGCGCTTGGAGAGGCTGCCGAAGACCACCAGCCGCCGGTAATCGGCGCGGCCGTGAGCCTGGGCCGCGGCCAGCGCGCCCAGTGGGGGAGCGGCCTCGTCGAGGTAGATCTCGGAGTAGCACTCGTCGGATGCGATCACGAATCCGTGCTGGTCGGCCAGATCGAACAGCAGGCTCCACTCCGACTGGTCCATCACGGCCCCGGTGGGGTTGCCGGGCGAACAGACGAACAGCAGCTTCGTCCGCTGCCAGACGTCGTTGGACACCGAGCGCCAGTCGCAGCGGTAACCGTTGGCGGCATCCTGGGCGACGAACCAGGGCGTGGCCCCGGCCAGCAGCGCCGCGCCCTCGTAGATCTGATAGAAAGGGTTGGGGCACACCACGAGGCCAGCGCCTGCTGGATCGACGACCGTCTGGGCGAAGGCGAACAGGGCCTCACGACTGCCGTTGATCGGCAGGACCTCGGTGCGCGCGTCCAGCCGCGCCAGCCCGTGGCGGCGTGCCAGCCAGTCGCGGATGGCAACCCTGAGTTCGGGGGCGCCAGCCGTGGCCGGGTAGCTGGACAGGCCGGCCAGGCTGCGGATGTAGGTGTCGGTGATGAGCGCCGGCGTGGGGTGCCTGGGCTCGCCGATGGAGAGGTTGACGGGCGCGAGTCCGGCCGGCGGCGCCACGCCCGCGAGGAGCGAGCGCAGCCGCTCGAACGGGTAGGGCTGCAAACTCTTGAGCCTCGGGTTCAACAAAACGCTCCAGATATTTGTTTTATAACGATTTAGCGGATGTTCTGCTGCAGCGGAAAGTCGTCGAGTTCGACCCTGACCGGAGGCTTCCAGCCGCGCTTGCGGTGCTCGGCCACGACATTGGTGAAGATGCCCCCTCGCACGTACCACCTGGCTGTCAGCCGCATGTAGCGCGGCGCGAGGGCCGCCACCAGATCGTCGAGTATCTGGTTGGTGACCGCCTCGTGGAAGGCGCCCTCGTTGCGATACGACCAGACGTACTGCTTCAGGCTCTTGAGTTCGACGTTGCGCTTGTCCGGGATGTAGTCGATCAGCAGCGTGGCGAAGTCGGGCTGCGAGGTGAGCGGACACAGGCAGGTGAACTCGGGGACCTGGATGTTCACGCGGTAGTCGCGCGCGGGCTGCGGGTTGGGGAAGGTCTCGAGCTTGCGATCGGGAGCGGTGGGCATGGCGGGCCGTGGCAGGAGGGCGGATGTGGCCGCAAGCGGCCGCCGGAAAACCAAACGCCCCGCCTTCGGGTTCGCGGCGAACCGGCGGGGCGCTTGCAGGCGGCTGCTATTATAGGGTTCAAGGAAGTCGCGAGGGGCGCACTGGCGCCGTTTTCGCTTCCGTGGCAACTTCGCGCCCCCAGGGGCGTCGCTTCAAGGTGTCCGGCCGCTCCGGATCGCGCGCGCGTGCGACTCAAGCAGATCAAGCTCTCGGGGTTCAAGTCCTTCGTCGATCCGACCGCTTTCGAGGTTCCCGGCCAGCGGGTCGGAGTCGTCGGGCCCAACGGTTGCGGGAAGTCCAACATCATCGATGCCGTGCGCTGGGTGCTTGGCGAGTCCAAGGCTTCCGAGTTGCGCGGCGAGTCGATGCAGGACGTCATCTTCTCGGGCTCTGTCGATCGCAAGCCGGCATCGCGCGCGTCCGTCGAGCTCGTCTTCGACAACAGTCTGGGGCGCATCGGCGGCAGCTGGGGCACCTTTGCCGAGATCGCGGTGCGCCGCGTGCTCACCCGCGACGGGCAGTCCACCTATTCCATCAACAACCAGGTGGTGCGCCGCAAGGACGTCCACGACCTCTTTCTCGGCACGGGTCTGGGCCCGCGCGCCTACGCGATCATCGGTCAGGGCAGCATCTCCCGGATCATCGAGGCACGTCCCGAAGATCTGCGGGTCTATCTCGAGGAGGCAGCCGGCATCTCCCGCTACAAGGAGCGTCGGCGCGAGACCGAGAACCGGCTCTCCGACACCCGCGAGAACCTCACCCGGGTCGAGGACATCCGCCGGGAGCTCGCCACCCAGATCGAACGTCTGGTGCGCCAGGCCGAGGTCGCTCGGCGGTTTCGCGAGCTCGAGGCCGATCGCGACCGCAAGCAGCGCATGCTCTGGATCCTGCGCCGCGACGAGTCGCAGGGCGAGCAGCAGCGGCAGGCGGCCGAAGCGGCCAGGGCCCAGGCCGCCCTCGAAGCGGCGCTGGCCAGCGTGCGCGCCGTCGAAGCCGAGCTCGAATCGCTGCGGGCCGAGCATTACGCTGCGGGCGAGACGGTGCACCAGACGCAGGCCCGCTACTACGAAGCCAACGCCGAGGTCGCCCGCCTCGAGGGCGAGATCAGGCGCGTCCTCGAGTCGCAGGGACAGCTCGGCGAGCGCATCGCCTCATTGGCCGAGCGCGAGCGGCAGGCCCTGGCCGAGCGCGAGCAGGCACAAGCCAGTGCCGAGGCGGCCCGCGTCGAGCTCGCCGAGGCCCAGGGCCGTGCCGACGAGCTCGCCGAGCAGCTCGTGGCGCTGGCCGACCAGACCGCGCCGCTCGAGGACGGGCTGCGCGAGGCCCGCGGGCGCCTGGATGACGCTCGCGCGCTTGCCCTCGAGACGCGCCAGGCCATCGAGCTGTCGGCGATGCGCGAGCGCGCCGCCCGCGCATCGCAGGCCGAGAGCCAGCGGCGCGAGACGCGGCTGCAGTCCGAGCTTGGCTCGGTCGCAGCCCCCGATCCGCAGCTGCTCGCGCAGTCGCGCGA
>JBILUW010000276.1:0-5039 GCA_044370795.1 Burkholderiaceae bacterium | reverse complement strand
GGCGGCCGCCGAACTCGACGAAAACGACGCCGCGCAGGCGCAGCGCGAGGCTCAGGCCGGGTGGCAGCTGGCCGAGGCCGCTCGCGGGCCGGCCCAGCAGGCGCTGCGCGACGCCGAGGCCACGCTCACGCGCATCGATGCCCGCCTCACGGCGCTGCGCCAGCTTCAGGAGCGGGCGCGCAGCCAGTCGCGTATCGGACCTTGGCTCGAGCGGCACGAGCTGGCCGCAATGGGCCGGCTCTGGCAGCGGCTGCGCATCGACGACGGCTGGGAGAGCGCCATCGAAGCGGTGCTGCGCGAGCGGGTCGAGGCGATCGAGGTGTCCCGTCTCCAGACCGCGGCATCGCTGCTCGCCGATGCGCCGCCCGCCAAGGTGGTCTTCTACGCCGCGAGGTCTGCGGCCACGACGCCGGGCGCGGTGCCCGGCCTGCGCGCGCTGCTCGACGTGGTAAGGGTGACCGATCCGGCGCTACGCGGCCTGCTGGCCGACTGGCTCCATGGTTGCGCCGTCGTCGACTCCCTCGAGGAGGGGCTTGCGCGCAGCGTCGATCTGCAGCCCGGTCAGCGCCTGGTGACCCGCGAGGGTCACTGCATCGGCGGTGGCTCGCTGCACTTTCACGCTGTCGACTCCGAGCAGGAAGGGGTGCTGGCCCGGCAGCAGGAACTCGAGCACCTCGGTCGCGAGCAGCGGGCTCAGCAGTTGCTGGCTGACGAGGCGCGCGCCGGGGCGGTACGGGCCGAGGCCCTCGCGGCCGACGCCATGCGTGCGCTGGCGGCCGCTCGCGACGCCAACGAACGCGCGGTCCGGCGGGCGGCCGGCGCGCGCCTGGAGGCGCAGCGTCTCGAGCAGCAGGACGAGCGCGCGCGCGCGAGTCGGGAGCGCATCGAGCACGATCTCGCCGAGGTCCGCGAGGCGCTCGAATCGGCGGCAGCCTCGCTCGAAGAGGAGCAGGCGGTTTTCGAGCGGCTCGACATGGAGCTCGCCGAGCGTCAGGAGGCCGCTGAAGCCTGCATCGTCGCGCACGAGGAAGCCCAGGGTCGGCAGGACACTCACCGCCGGTCGCTCAGCGACCGCGAGCGCGCCGAGCGCGAGGCGGCCTTCGCCGTGCGCGAGTTGCATGCGCGCATCGAACGCCACGAGGCGCGTGCAGCCGATTCCGCGCGCCAGGAGGCCGACAGCCGCCAGGAGCGGCTCGTTCAGCAGGAACGACTGTCGGCGCTCTCCGACAGTGCGGCTCGCGACGCACTCGACGCTGCGCTCGCGACACGGGTGGCCGCCGAACACGCCCTGACGGGTGCCCGCGAGGCGCTCGGACAGCTCACCCAGCATCTGCGCGAGCTCGACGAGCAGCGCATCGCCCGCGAACGCGAGCAGGAACCGCTGCGTGCCCGGATCGCCGAGGTGCAGTTGCGCGAGCAGGCGGCGCGCCTGAGCGCCGAGCAGTTCGCCGAGCAGCTCCTCGAGCAGCAGGTCGACGAGGCCGCGGTGCGCGCAGCCTTCCCCCAGGTGCCGCGCGCGGGCTGGCTCCAGGCCGAGCTCACGCGGCTGGGTCAGGAGCTCGCTGCGCTCGGGCCGGTCAATCTCGCGGCGCTCGACGAGCTCGGCGCCAGCGAGGAGCGCAAAGGATTCCTCGACGCGCAGTCGGCCGACCTCGAGTCGGCGATCGGCACGCTCGAAGATGCGATCCGGCGCATCGACCGCGAAACCCGCGAGCTCCTGCAGCAGACCTACGACGCGGTCAACCGCAGCTTCGGTCAGCTCTTTCCCGAGCTCTTCGGGGGAGGGGAGGCCAGGCTCATCCTCACGGGCGAGGAGCTCCTCGACGCCGGCATCCAGGTGATGGCCCAGCCGCCTGGCAAGCGCAACACCACCATCCACCTGCTGTCGGGCGGCGAGAAGGCGCTCACCGCCATCGCTCTGGTCTTCGCGATGTTCCAGCTCAATCCGGCGCCGTTCTGTCTGCTCGACGAGGTCGACGCGCCGCTGGACGACGCCAATACAGAGCGCTACTGCGACATGGTCAGGCGCATGTCCGACCAGACCCAATTCCTCTTCATCACGCACAACAGGATCGCCATGGAGCTCGCGCAACAGCTGGTTGGCGTCACGATGCAGGAGCGCGGCGTCTCGCGCATCGTCGCCGTCGATATCGACTCGGCGCGTCAGATGGCGCAGGCGGCATGATCGAGCAGCTCGGACTCAGTTCGCTGGCGCTGAGCCTGTTGGCGCTCGCGCTCATCGGCCTTGCGGCGGTCGTCGTCCACAACGTCTGGTCATCGCGGCGCAGGCGCGCCGGGTTGCGCGAGCGTGCATCGGCCATGCCGGCCGATGCCGCCGCCGAGCGGGCTGGCGCCACCGCACCGGCAGCGCACGCGGGCTCGCCCGTCGCCAGCGCCGCCGACAACGCGCCCGCCGACGTTCTGACGCAAGTGGTCGCCGCAGCCGACGGCGTGCCCGTGGCCGCGCGGCTCGATCCGCGCACCGACTGCATCGTCGAGTTCGTCCTTGACAGCCCGGTTCCGGGCGAGCGCATTCTCGCCATCGCCCATGGCCTGCGCCGCGCGGGAGGCAAGCCCGTTGGCATCGAAGCCCTGCTGGCGGCTGACCGGGCCGGCGCGGCGCAGGCCGCAGATCAGCCCGCCGCCGCCGGTTCCGCCGCCGCCGCGGAGGCGACCACGGACAACGCCGAGGCTGAGGCCCGGCCCGCATGGGTGCCCCTCGCGGCGGGCCAACGACTCGAGCGCGTGCGGATCGGCGTGCTGCTCGCCAACCGTCACGGTCCTCTGAATGCGATGGAGTACTCGGAGTTCGTCGGCGGCGTCCAGGCGCTGGCCGATCAGCTCGGTTTGCTCGGCGACACCCCCGACATGAACGCGGTGCTGCAGCGGGCCCGCGCGCTCGACGAACGGTATGCCTCGCTCGACGCGCAGGTGGGCATCAACGTCCAGGTCGGCGCGCCGCTGGGCCTGGCCGATCTGGCTGGCGTGGCCCAGGCCTGCGGCTGCGTCGAACGGGGCAACAATCGCTACGCGCGCCTGGCGGCTGGTGGCGAAGTCCTCTTCTCGCTGAGCCTGTCCGATCTGCCCGACCGGCTGTCGCTGCTGCTCGATGTGCCCCGCGCGCCCGTCGCCGAGGAGCCGTGGGCGCGCATGGTCGAGTGCGCGACACGCTGTGCCGAGGCGCTCGGTGGCCGACTCGTTGACGATCAGGGTCGGCCTTTGCCCGAGGCCGCCCTGGAGCGCATCGGCGGGCAGCTCGCCGACCGACAGCGCTCGCTCGCCGATGCGAGCGTGGAGCCCGGGTCGCCGCTGGCGCTGCGGGTCTTCAACTGAGCGGCGGCGCACGCCGGGCGCAGAGCACCCGATGTCGTTGCCGCTTTCCATGGGTGAAGCCGCAGCGCGGGCCATGGCGCTGCGCGCCCGGCTCGAGCGCTACGGACACGAGTACTACGTGCTCGATGCGCCCTCGGTGCCCGATGCCGAGTACGACCGGCTGTTCCTCGAACTGCAGGCGATCGAGTCGGCTCACCCCGAACTGATCACCCCCGAGTCGCCCACGCAGCGGGTGGGCGGCGCGCCTTCGCGGGCGTTCGAGGCTGTGGCCCATGCCCAACCCATGCTCTCGCTGGCCAATGCCTTCGAGGCAGCCGACGTCGATGCCTTCGACCGCCGGGTGCGCGATGCGCTGCACGGACTGCCCGATGGCGAGACCGCACTCACCTACACCGGCGAGCCGAAGTACGACGGGCTGGCGGTCAGTCTGCGCTACGAGCGCGGCCGGCTCACGCTCGCCGCAACCCGTGGCGATGGCAGCACCGGCGAGAACGTCAGCGCCAACGTGCGCACCATCCGCGCCGTGCCCCTGCGCCTGCTCGATGGCCGACCCGCGCCCGAGATCCTCGAGGTGCGCGGTGAAATCCTCATTTTCCGGGCCGATTTCGAGCGCCTGAACCGCGAGCAGCGAGCGCTCGGCGAGCGCGAGTTCGTCAATCCGCGCAACGCAGCGGCGGGCGCCCTGCGCCAGCTCGATGCCTCGATCACGGCGCGCCGGCCCTTGCGCTTCTTCGCCTACGGCGTCGGCGAGGTGGTCGGCGCCCAGGCGCCGGCCACCCAATGGGAGCTGCTGCAGTGGCTGCGCGATTTCGGACTGCCGGTCAGTGCCGAGCGCGAACGGCTGACGGGAGCCCCAGGACTGCTCGATTACTACCGCCGGATGCTGGCTCGCCGCCCGGCGCTGCCTTATGAGATCGACGGGGTCGTCTACAAGGTCGACCGACGCGACTGGCACGAGCGGATCGGCTATGTGGCGCGTGCGCCGCGCTTTGCGCTCGCCCACAAGTTTCCGGCCGAGGAAGCCGTCACCGAGCTCCTCGACATCGAGGTGCAGGTCGGGCGCACCGGGTCGCTCACCCCCGTTGCCCGGCTGCGGCCGGTGTTCGTCGGCGGGACCACGGTCTCCAACGCCACCCTGCACAACGAAGACGAGATCCTGCGCAAGGATCTGCTGATCGGCGACGCGGTGGTGGTGCGCCGCGCGGGCGACGTCATCCCCGAAGTGGTCCGCGCCCTGACCGACCGACGTGAGCCGGAAGGCGGCGAGGGTTACGAGGCGCGTTACCGGCGCTTCACGATGCCTGGCCACTGCCCGGCCTGCGGCAGCGTCGCGGTGCGCGAGCCTGGCGAGGCCGCCTGGCGCTGTCCTGCCGGGCTGTTCTGCGCCGCGCAGCGCAAGCAGGCGCTGCTGCATTTCGGGCAGCGTCGTGCCATGGACATCGAGGGCCTGGGCGAGAAGCTAGCCGATCAGCTGGTCGATGCCGGGCTCGTTCGCACGCCGGCCGATCTCTACCGTCTCGACGCCGCCGATCTTGCCGGCCTCGAACGCATGGGCGAGAAGTCGGCGGCCAAGCTCGTGGCCGCGATCGCCGCATCGCGCCGCCGCCCGCTGGCCCGCTTCGTTTTCGGGCTCGGCATCCGGCATGTGGGCGAGGAGGTGGCCCGCCAGCTCGCGTCAGCCTATCCCGACCTCGATGCCCTGCTCG
>JBILUW010000275.1:0-5091 GCA_044370795.1 Burkholderiaceae bacterium | reverse complement strand
ACGAGCAGCAGCCCGGCCGGTGACCCGAGGTCGGCCAGGCTGCGGTTCATGCGCCCGGCGTCATCGGGAAAGACCCGGTAGGCGAGCAGCTTCGCGAGCAGCGCGGCGCCCTGCGCCGGGGTGTCGCCGCGCTGCGCGCAGACCAGCACCAGCAGGCCGCGAGCGATCTCGCCCACCGTCCGGTCGTCGACAACGACGCGAGCCTGGGCAACCCGCTGCAGCAGGCCGATCACCGGGTGCGCCCGGGATGACCGCGTACCGATCCGGCGCTGGCCACGGCGCCGGTCAGACGACGGTGACGCGCGCGAAGCGCCGCTTGCCCACCTGCACCACGTAGGTGCCGGTGGGCAGCTTCAGACCCTTGTCGGAGACGCGCTCGCCGTCGATGCGCACGCCGCCCTGCTCGATGTTTCGCATGGCCTCAGCGCCGGACGGCACGAGCTGCGCCTCGCGCAGCAGATGGCCGATGGCGACCGGCGCGCCCGCGACGGTGACCTCGACGATGTCGTCGGGGATCGCGCCATCGCGAAAACGCGCCTCGAAGGCGGCGAGCGCATCGGCCGCCGCCTGCGCGCTATGGAATCGGGCGACCACCTCCTGGGCCAGCATCACCTTGGCGTCGCGGGGGTTGCGCCCCTGAGCGCAGGCCTCGCGCAGCGCGTCGATATCGGTCATCGACCGGAACGACAGCAAGGTGTAGTAGCGCCACATCAGCGTGTCGGAAATCGACATCAGCTTGCCGAACATCGCCTCGGGCGCCTCGGTGATGCCGACGTAGTTGGCCTTGGACTTGGACATCTTCTCGACGCCGTCGAGGCCCTCGAGGAGCGGCATGGTGAGGATGCACTGCGGCTCCTGACCGTACTCGCGCTGCAGTTCGCGGCCCACCAGCAGGTTGAACTTCTGGTCGGTGCCGCCGAGCTCGATGTCGCTCTTCAGGGCGACCGAGTCGTAGCCCTGCATCAGGGGGTAGAGCAGTTCGTGCACCGAAATCGGCACGCCGCCCTTGAAGCGCCGCGTGAAGTCGTCGCGCTCGAGCATGCGGGCGAGCGTGTAGCGCGAGGCGAGCTGGATCATGCCCCGGGCGCCCAGCGGATCGCACCACTCCGAGTTGTAGCGGATCTCGGTGCGCTCGGGGTCGAGCACCAGGCTCGCCTGCTCGAAGTAGGTACGCGCGTTGGCCTCGATCTGCTCGCGGGTGAGCGGCGGGCGGGTGGTGTTGCGCCCCGACGGGTCGCCGATCATGGCGGTGAAGTCGCCGATCAGGAAGATCACGGTGTGCCCGAGATCCTGGAGCTGGCGCATCTTGTTCAGCACCACCGTATGCCCCAGGTGCAGGTCGGGCGCGGTGGGGTCGAGCCCGAGCTTGATGCGCAGCGGCACGCCACCGCGCTCGCTGCGGGCGAGCTTGCGCACCCAGTCCTGCTCGACCAGGAGTTCGTCGCAGCCGCGCAGGCTGATCGCCAGCGCCTCGCGGACGTGGTCGCTGATCGGCGGATCGGCAGCGTTCATGGGGGAACCTGTTCAGCGTTGTTGCAGTTGGTTTACACTTGCGGCCTTCGGCACGCGGGCGCCTTCGGTCGCGGGCGGTGCCGGATTCTATCCGAGCCGCTCACCGTCCCCCGAGAACTCAGCCAGCCAGCACCTGCCTGACATGTCGCGCCGCGCCCCCACCCTCAAGCAGGCCGCCATCGCATTCGCGGTGGCCGGAACGCTCGCGGCCGTCACGGCGTTCGGTGTCGACCCCCTGGATGATGCGGGCCAGCCTGCCGAGCCCACCCTGGTCACTGAAACCCTGCAACTGAGCCCACAGGTGGCCGACGGCACGGCCGACGGCTACCTGCACAGCGAGCTCGTGCGCCGGGGCGATACCCTCGCCATCCTGCTGGCCCGCATGGGCGCCAACGATGCCGAGTTCCTGCGCTTTGCCGGCACCGACGCCACCGCCAGGCGCGCCCTGGTGCTGCGCCCCGGGCGCAGCCTGCGCGTTGAACTCGACGCCCTCGGCCGGGTGCAGCGCCTGGCCTACCGTGGCACGGGCTTCGACGACGATCCCCGCTCCACCCAGGCAGCGCGTCGTCTTGTCGTCAAGCGCACGACGGCTGGCCTGCAGTCTTTCGAGGAATCGGTTCCCGTCGAGCGCAACACCGAGATGCGTTCGGCCGAAATCCGCAGTTCGCTGTTCGCAGCCACCGACGCCGCCGGCATCCCCGAGTCGGTCGCCATCCAGATTGCCGAGATCTTCGCCGGCGACATCGACATGCAGCGCGGCCTGCAGCGCGGCGACCGCCTGCGCGTCGTCTACGACGTCCTGCGCGAAACCGACAGCTTCGACGCTCCGGCGGCCACGCGCGTACTGGCTGCCGAGTTCGTCAGCGGTGGCAAGACGCATCGCGCCTTCTGGTTCGAACGGCAGGGCAAGGGCGAGTACTACGACGCCGATGGCCGCAGCCTCAAGCGCGCCTTCCTGCTCAACCCGCTCGAGTTCAGCCGGGTCACTTCCGGCTTCAGCGCAGCGCGCCTGCATCCCATCATGCGCGACTGGCGGGCGCACCGTGGCGTCGATTTCGCCGCCCCCATCGGCACACGGGTGCGAGCGGCCGCCGACGGCGTGATCGCTTTCTCCGGCCAGCAGCGCGGCTACGGGAACGTGGTCATCATCAATCACGCCAACGATCAAACCACGCTGTACGCCCACCTCAACGAGATCTACGCCGGCGTGCGCAAGGGTGCCCGCATCGATCAGGGCGATATCCTCGGCACGGTCGGCATGACCGGCTGGAGCACCGGCCCGCACCTGCACTACGAGCTGCTCGTTCGCGGCCAGCACGTCGACCCCCTGCAGGTTGCCCGAGCCGGCCCGCCGCGAGCCCTCGAGGGCGCCGAGCGCACGGCTTTCGGCCGCTCCCTCGAGGTGGCCCGGCACCGGTTGGCTCTGGCCGACAGCCTGCGCGCGGCCTCGTTCCAGTAGCGGCGCCTCGCTGCGCATGCGCGGCGCAGATCCGTCGCGCGCCCTCTGCAACACCATGCCACGCCCGCATACCGGCCTACCGGCTGGCGATGTCCTCGCCAGCGGTGAACTCACCATCGGCCTGATGTCGGGCACCAGCCTCGACGGCATCGACGGCGCGCTGGTTCGCTGGCACCACGATACCCCCACCACGGTCGCCTTCGCATCGCTGCCCATGCCCGCGGCGCTGCGCGCCGAGCTGCTGCGGCTGCAAGCGCCGGCCGACGACGAGCTGCATCGCTCGCGCCTGGCGGCCGTCGAGCTCGCCCGAGCTTACGCCGGCGTATGCGCCGAGCTGCTCGCCAGAGTGCCCTCCGGCGAGCGGGTCCGCGCGATCGGCGCGCACGGCCAGACCATCCGGCATCGACCCGAGTCGGGCTACACCCTGCAGATCCTCGACGGCGCCCTGCTGGCCGAACTCACCAGATGCGACGTGGTCTGCGATTTTCGCAGCGCCGATGTGGCCGCCGGTGGCCAGGGGGCGCCACTGGTACCGGCGTTTCACGCCCGGGTCTTCGGCGCGGCGGACAGTTGTCGGGCCATCGTCAACCTGGGCGGGATCGCCAACGTGAGCCTGCTCGCAGCCGACGGCGGCGTGCGCGGCCACGACACCGGACCAGCCAACATGCTTCTCGATCTCTGGGCTGAACGATGGACGGGTCAGCCGTTCGATCGTGACGGGGCGCTTGCCGCCGCTGGCCGCTGCGACCAGGCACTGCTTGCGCGGCTGCTCGACGAACCCTATTTTGCTCTGCCAGCCCCGAAGAGCACGGGGCGCGACACCTTCAACGCCGAGTGGCTAGACCGTCGGCTCGGCGACGCTGACCGGCAGGCAGCACGGGCGGCCGACGTCCAGGCGACGCTGCTCGAGCTCACCGCCCTGACGGTAGCGCGCGACTGCCTGGGAGGAGGGGCCGATTCCGTTTGGCTGTGCGGCGGCGGCGCCGCCAATCCGGCCCTTCGCGACGCGATCGCACGCCGCTGCTCACCGGTCAGCGTTCAGACCACCGCGGCGCTGGGCGCACCGCCTCAGGCGGTGGAAGCCGTGGCTTTCGCGTGGCTTGCCCGATGCCGCCTGGCGGGTATCGCCGGCAACCTGCCCGCCGTGACCGGCGCAAGCGGCCCCCGGGTGCTGGGCGCGCTCTACCCCGGCCAGTGAGCCCGGGAACAGGGCGCGAGCAGCCGCGCCCCCCGATGAGCCGGGATCAGACCGAGAACGACGACCCGCAGCCGCAGGTGGTGGAGGCGTTGGGGTTCTTGATGACGAACTGAGCGCCGTCGAGGTCGTCCTTGTAGTCGATCTCGGCGCCGACGAGGTACTGGTAGCTCATGGCGTCGATGAGCAGCGTGACCCCGTTGCGAGTCATGGAGGTGTCGTCCTCGCTGACTTCCTCGTCGAAGGTGAACCCGTACTGGAAGCCCGAGCACCCTCCTCCCTGCACGAACACGCGCAGCTTGAGGTTGTCGTTGCCTTCCTCGACGATCAACTGGCGAACCTTGTCGGCTGCGCTGTCGGTAAAGACCAGCGGCGCGGGCATTTCGGCAACAGCATTCATGGCGTGATCTCCCTGGAGCACCCTAGTGTAACGGTCGGGCATTAACCCTGCAGGCATGCCGGCAACAAAAAGAGCCGCCCGCGGGCGGCCCTGACAGCCGGGCAGCGCGCGACGACGGCCGGTCGGCCGCCGTGCAGCGCCGCGCGGTCAGCGCTTGGAGAACTGCTTGCGACGACGCGCCTTGTGCAGACCGACCTTCTTGCGCTCGACCTCGCGGGCATCGCGGGTGACGAGCCCGGCACGGGAAAGCGCCGGCTTGAGCGTCTCGTCGAAGTCGATGAGGGCGCGGGTGATGCCGTGGCGTACGGCGCCAGCCTGGCCGCTCTCGCCGCCGCCGGCCACGTTGACCATGATGTCGAAGATTTCGAGGTTCTGCGTGAGTTCGAGCGGCTGGCGCACGACCATTCGTCCGGTCTCGCGGGCGAAGTAGCTGTCGAGGGGCTTGCCATTGACGACCACGCGTCCGCTGCCCTTCTTGAGGAACACGCGCGCGACCGAAGTCTTGCGGCGGCCGGTGCCGTAGTA
>JBILUW010000274.1:0-5119 GCA_044370795.1 Burkholderiaceae bacterium | reverse complement strand
GCTGCAGGGGGGCGCGGCGGCCCCGCCCGGCAGCTATCGCCTGCGGGTGAGCGCGACGTCTGACTCGGGTCAGACCGTGGCCGCAACGGCGCTGTCGCCGGCGCGGGTCGTCGGCGTGGCGCAGGACGCCACCGGCGTGCGCCTCGAGCTGTCGGGCCGCCCGTCGGTGGCCCCGGCAGCGGTCAAGGCCATCCTCTGAGCGCCCGATCGCTATTTCATTGAACCACCCCAGCACGAAACACCAGGAGTGACGGCATGAGCTTCCAGCAGGGACTGAGCGGACTGAGCGCGGCGTCGCGCACCCTCGATGTCATCGGCAACAACATCGCGAACTCGGGCACCGTAGGCGCCAAGGCGTCGCGCGTCGAGTTCGCCGATGCCTTCGCCAATGCGATCGGCGGATCCGCTGGCGCAGTCGCGCTCGGGGTCACGATCGCCAGCGTCTCGCAGCAGTTCACCCAGGGCGACATCTCGAGCACCAGCAATCCGATGGATCTGGCCATCGACGGCAAGGGCTTCTTCCAGGTCTCGACCGGTGGTGCGATGAGCTACACCCGCAACGGCCAGTTCAGGCTCGATTCGCAGGGCTACCTCGTCACGGCGCAGGGCGGGCGCGTGCAGGGCAAGGTCGTCGACCCCGTCACCGGCAACCTCAGCCAGGTGACCGGCGACATCAAGACCTCCACGACGACCATGGCGCCCAAGGTGACCGGTCAGATCGGCGTAGGAACCAACCTCGACGCGCGGGCGACCGTCCCGACCGTTGCCTTCAGCCCCACCGATGCCGCCACCTACAATAACGTGGTGTCGAGCAGCGTCTATTCGCCACAAGGGCAGGCGCACACGCTGGGCCTTTTCTACCGCAAGACCAGCGACAACACCTGGGACGTCTACGGCACCTTCGATGGCACCGCGCTGGCCGGCAACCCGGTGCAGACGATGGCTTTCGATCCGGCCTCGGGGCGTCTGACGACCACCCCCGCGACCTCGACGATCACGCTGCCGTTCCCGGCAGCGGAGGGTGGCGACGCGACGGCCACCTTCGACTTCTCGAAGACCACGCAGTTCGGCTCGCCATTCATCGTCAACGAGCTCTCGCAGAACGGCTACGGCCCCGGCGAGCTCGCGGGTTTCGGCGTCGATGCCGAGGGCAAGGTTCTGGCCCGCTACACCAACGGCCGCACCGAGGTCCAGGCCAGCGTGCTGCTGACCAACTTCCGCAATCCGCAGGGCCTGCAGGCGATCGGCGGCAACCAGTGGGTCGAGACGGTGAGCTCCGGATCGCCCAACCAGCTGCAGTCGCCTGGCACCGGCATCCTCGGCAGCCTGCGCCCCAGCGCACTCGAGCAGTCGAATGTCGAGCTCACCGGAGAACTGGTCAACATGATCACGGCGCAGCGGGTCTACCAGGCGAACGCCCAGACCATCCGTGCGCAGGATCAGCTCCTGCAGACCATCGTCAACCTGCGTTGATGACGGCGCAGACGAGCGCGTAGGAGATCGGCATGGACCGGATGATCTACCTGGCCGCGTCGGGCGCGAAGGCGCTCACCCAGCGCCAGGAGGCTCTGACCAACAACCTGGCCAATGCCGGCACCGCCGGCTTCCGGGCCGACATCACGTCGTTTCGCGCGGTGCCGATCAGCGCGAGTGGCGCCGCTTCGACCCGCGTGATGGCCCTCGAGGGCACGGCCGGGATCAATCATGCGCAGGGCCCGGTCAGCACCACGGGGCGCTCGCTCGACGCGGCGATCCGCGGTGCCGGCTGGTTCGTCGTGCGCGCTCCGGACGGCGCCGACGCGCTCACGCGCAACGGTCACTTCACGCTTGCCGCCGACGGCACGCTGCAGAGCGCCAGCGGGCTGCCGGTGGTCGGCGATGGCGGCCCGATCGTGATTCCGCCCAACGCGGAGGTGCTGATCGGTACCGACGGCACGGTGAGCGCGCGTCAGGCCAATCAGCCGCCCATTCAGGTGGGCAAGCTGCGCCTGGCCAATCCCGACCCGGCATCGCTCTCGAAGGGGCCCGACGGCCTGATCCGCATCGCGGGCGGCGAGCCGGCTGCCGACGATCCCGCGGTGCGGGTGGCCTCGGGCTCGCTCGAGGGCAGCAACGTGAACGTGGTCGAGTCGATGGTGGGAATGATCGAGCTCGCCCGGCAGTTCGAGATCCAGATGAAGCTCCTGTCGAACGTGGAACAGAACGAGCAGCGGGCCGCCCAGCTGCTGTCGCTCAAAGGGTGAGGTAGCCAAGATGATCAGATCGCTCTGGATCGCCAAGACCGGGCTCGATGCGCAGCAGACGCAGCTCGACACCATCACGCACAACCTCGCCAACGTCAGCACGGTCGGCTACAAGCGATCGCACGCCGTCTTCGAGGACCTGCTCTACCAGAACATGCGCCAGGCCGGCGGGCAGACCACGCAGCAGACGCAGCTGCCCACGGGCCTGCAGCTCGGCGTGGGCGTGCGCAGCGTGGCCACCTCGCGCATCTTCAGCCAGGGCGCCCTGCAGCAGACCGAGAACCGGCTCGATGTCGCGATCAACGGCTCGGGCTTCCTGGCCGTCCAGATGCCCGACGGATCGGTTGGCTACACCCGAGACGGCCAGCTGCGCGTGGACGCTCAGGGGCAGCTGGTCACCTCGAGCGGCTTTCCGCTCGGACCTGCGCCCATCACGATTCCCGCGAGCGCGCAGTCGGTGACCATCGGCGCCGACGGCACCGTCAGCGTGCTCGACGCCGGTCAGACCGCTCCGCGGGTTGTCGGCAGCATCCAGCTCGCCAGCTTCGTGAATCCGGCCGGCCTCGACCCGCGCGGCCAGAACCTGTTCTTCGAGACGGCCGCCTCGGGCACGGTCACGCTGGGCCCGGCGGGCACCAACGGCACCGGCACGCTCAAGCAGGGTTTCGTCGAGACCTCGAACGTCAACGTCGTCGAGGAGCTGGTGGCGATGATCCAGACGCAGCGGGCCTACGAGATCAATTCCAAGGCGATCCAGACATCCGACCAGATGCTGGCCAAGGTCGCGCAGCTCTGAGCCCCCGGAGATCCTCGGCATGACCCTCGCCCGAATCCGTGTGCCCGCCTCGCCGCGCGCCTTACTGCTCGCCGGCCTGGCCGCGCTCTCGCTGCTGCTTGCCGGCTGCAACGACCTGGTCGCGCGCCCGAGCGTCGACGTGCGCGAGCCGACGACGATCCGGCCGCCGGCGCCCACGGCTTTCGTGCCGCCCAGCGCCATCGCCGAGCCCGGCGCGATCTTCGTGGCCGGAGCGCATCGCGGACTCTTCGAGGACCGGCGCGCCCGGCTGGTCGGCGACGTGGTCACGATCCAGATCCAGGAGAAGTACTCGGCCAAGCAGAGCTCGAACAGCACCCTGGACCGCAAGGCCAACGTCGAGGCCAACGTGGGCCTGCTGCCCTTCCTGACGCCCAACGTGACCAAGCGCATGAAGGCCGAGGGCTCGTCGGCCAACACCTTCGAGGGCAAGGGCGAGACCGGCACCGACAACGAGTTCACCGGCACGATCACCACCACCGTCGTCGAGGTGCTCAGCAACGGCAACCTGGTGGTCGTCGGCGAAAAGCAGGTCGGGATCAACCAGAACGTCGAGCGTCTGCGCTTCTCGGGGGTCGTCAACCCCGCGACCATCCTGCCCGGCAACGTCGTGACCTCCACGCAGGTTGCCGACGCCCGCCTCGAGGTGCGCAGCCGCGGCGACATCGACCGCGCGCAGACCGCCGGCTGGCTGTCGCGATTTTTCCTCAGCTTCCTTCCCATCTGAGCCACGATGCGCACGACCACGGTCCTTGTTCGCCGGCTCGCCGCCTTCATCGTGCTGCTTGCCGCCCTGTTCGCTGCGGCGGCCACGCCCGCGCGCGCCGAGCGTCTGAAGGAGCTGGCGACGATCCAGGGCGTGCGCAGCAACCAGCTGCTCGGCTACGGACTGGTCGTCGGCCTCGATGGCAGCGGCGACCAGACCACGCAGGCGCCGTTCACCGCGCAGAGCGTGAACTCGCTGCTCTCGCAGCTCGGCATCCAGCTGCCGCCCGGCGTGAGCCCGCAGCTGCGCAACTCGGCGGCCGTGATCGTTACCGCGCAGCTGCCGGCGTTCGCGCGGCCCGGACAGACCATCGACGTGACGGTGTCCTCGCTGGGCAATGCCCGCAGCCTGCGCGGCGGCACGCTGCTGCTCACCCCGCTGCGCGGGGCCGACAACCAGATCTATGCGATGGCGCAGGGCAACATCGTGGTCAGCGGCGCCGGCGCCTCGGCGGCTGGCAGTCGGGTGCAGATCAATCACCTGAGCGCCGGTCGCGTGCCGGCCGGCGCCACGGTCGAGCGTGCTGTTCCGGTGCCCACGCTTGCCGGCGAGACGATCAAGCTGGAGCTGGTCCAGACCGATTTCACGATGGCCGGCAAGGTGGCCGACGCCATCAACCAGACGCTCGCCGGCAGCAACCCGCCGATCGCCCAGGCGCTCGATGGCCGGGTCATCCAGGTTCGGCTGCCCCCGGAAGTCGAGCGTCGGGTGCCTTTCCTGTCGCAGCTCGAGAATGTCGAGGTGAGCCAGGTGGTGCCCACGCCCAGGGTGGTGGTCAACGCGCGCACCGGATCGGTGGTCATCAACCAGACCGTGACGCTGGCGCCCAGCGCGGTTGCGCACGGCAATCTCAGCGTGACCATCTCGTCCACGCCGGTGGTCTCGCAGCCTGGCGCCTTCTCGCAGGGCCAGACCGTGGTCGGCGAGAAGGCCGACATCCAGATCCGGCAGGAGGGCGGCAACGTGATGCAGATCGATGCCGCCGCCAAGCTCACCGATGTCGTGAAGGCGCTCAATGCGCTGGGCGCGAGCGCCGGCGATCTGATCGCGATCCTCCAGGCGCTCAAGGCAGCTGGCAGCCTGAAGGCCGAGCTCGAGATCATCTGAGGCAACTGGCGTGGAATCCTCCTCCGTCCCGCTCGCCGCCGACAGCCGCTCACTCGATGCGCTGCGTCGCAAGGCTGGTGCCGACCCGCAGGCGGCCACGCGTGCCGCGGCGGGGCAGTTCGAGGCGCTCTTCATGCGGCAGATGCTCAAGGCGATGCGCGACGCGGTGCCACGCAGCGGCATGTGGGA
>JBILUW010000191.1:0-7613 GCA_044370795.1 Burkholderiaceae bacterium | reverse complement strand
CTCCTGGGCGCCGAAATCGTTCGACGGGAAGCCGAGCACCGTGAAGCCGCGTTCCTGGTAGCGCTGGTGCAGCTTCTCGAGCCCGTCGTACTGCCGGGTATAGCCGCAGCGGCTGGCGGTGTTCACGACCAGGATGACCTGACCGGCGTAGCGGCAAAGCTGCTGCGGCGACTCGTCCTGCAGCCGCGGCATGGTCAGATCGAGCAGCGAGGGGCAACCCCCGGGCGCGCCAGTTGGCCCGGGGCTGCGCGGCCCCGGGCCGGCACCCGCGCCAGACTGCAGAGCGAATACCAGCGCGACGAACGAAAGTGTCTTGGTCAATCGACGCATATGAGCCTATAATCCGGCCGCAGATAGATTCAGTCAAGCGTTTGTCCAGGACAAATCAGGTTCCCCAGCTTCTCGCGACGGCCCGTGCTGCGCGTCTTTCGGCGCCCTAGATGACATGAACGACCGTTCGGCCCAGTCGGCAATCACGCTCAGCATATCTGCTGTCGAGCGCGACACCGGTTTGTCCAAGGACACGCTGCGGGTGTGGGAGCGGCGCTACGGGTTCCCCAACCCCGGACGCGATGCCTTCGGCGAGCGGGCCTACCCCCTCGAACAGGTCGAGCGGCTGCGGCTGCTGCGCCGGCTCATGGATGCCGGGCACCGCCCCGGCAAGATCATCGGCCTTGGCGTGGAGCATCTGCATGCGCTGGCCGGGGAGTCGAACGGTCCGCCGATCTCGCTGCCGCAGGTTCTTTCCGGCCAGGACGACCTCTCCCGCTTCATCGACCTGGTGCGTGCGCATCGCGTCGAGGAGTTGCGCGCGAGCCTGTCCCAGGCCGCGCTGCGCATCGGCCTCGAGCGCTTCGTGCTCACCATCTGCGCGCCGCTCACCTCGCTCATCGGCGAGGCCTGGGCGCGCGGTCAGATCGAGATCTTCGAGGAACACCTCTACACCGAGGCGCTGCAGGTCGTGCTGCGCAACGCAATCAGCACCATACCCAGCTCCGGCTCGTCGCCGCGCGTGCTGCTGACCACCTTCCCGGGCGAGGCGCACGGGCTCGGTCTGCTGATGGTGGAGGCGCTGCTCGCCCTCGATGGCTGCCAGTGCACCTCGCTGGGTACCCAGACACCCATCCTCGAGATCGTCCGGGCCGCCGCCTCCAACCGTTTCGACATCGTTGCCCTGTCGTTTTCGGCCAGCCAGAACCCCACGCAGGTGCTCGAGGGCCTGAGCGAGCTGCGCGCGGCACTGCCCGGGCCGGTAACGATCTGGGCCGGCGGCCAGAGCGCCGTGCTGCAGCGGCGGCCCCCGCAGGGCGTGACCGTGATGAGCGCGCTGGTCGACATTGGCGCCGGCTTGCGAGCCTGGCGGGCGCAGCGCGACGAAGGCTGAGCCTCGCGCAATGCGGGCTCCGAGCCTGTGCGAGGTGGCAGCCAGCGCAGGCGGTCAGGCGAAAAACAGCGTCAGCACGCCCGTGTGCCCGTAGATGCGGTCGCGCGCGATCTCGCCGTGGCCGTACATGCCCACCAGGGGCACCTCGCCGAGGTGATGACGAATCGTCGCGAGCTCGGCGCCCTGGCTGCCGAAAAGATGCGAGCCGCGCGCCACGCAGGAGTGATAGAGGGCCCCCGCAACGCGGTTTCCGGCCTGTTCGATCTCGTCGCGCAGTTCGGCGACCACGCGAACCAGATCACGCTGCGCCGCCTCCCGGTCGCGCGTGCAGAACACGAGCCGATCGCCTTCCTGCGGCAGTTCGCCGATGGCGACCAGGCGCCGCGAAGGATCGATGCCCACCACGCTGCGTACCAGGTAGTCGCCGAACCCCGGCTTGCGGGCGGGCTCGTCGCGGGTCAGCCCCACGAACAGCCCCTCGCGCAGGCGCTGCGCGGGCAGCGCCCGGCGAATGGCCTCGCCGTCGCGCGCGCTCGCCGCGGGCAGTCGCACGTCGAGGTCGGCGAGCAGCACGTCGAGCGCGGGCCTGCCGTCGAGGGTTTCGATCATCTGGCCAGCGCAGGCCGTGATGCGGTGCTCGGCGCCGATCGCCGAACATCCCTGCGTGACGCCGGTGACCAGACCCACCTCCTCGGAGAAGCCCACTGCGTCCAGCCCCACCATTGCGCCGGCCGGCCCTGTCGGCCTGCCGACCGCGGACGCGAGCGCGCCGAAGAGCGCGCCGCTGCGGGTGCGCCCGGCGAGCTCCGGAATGCGCTCGCCCACGTCGGGCAGATTGACGGCGGCGTGGATCAGGGCGGCCGCAGGCTGTGCGACCGATGCCCTTGCCGAATCGCCGGCGCGCCGCGCCGGAATGGGAAAGGGCTCGAAGCTGCCATCCGGCAGCGCGGCAACCATCAGGGCCAGCGCCGGCTCCTCGCCGTATTCGACGCCCGTGGCGCAGATCGCCGGCGCGCAGGCCGCCGTCCAGTGCCGCACGCCGCATCGCCCGCGCAGGGCAGCGAGCACCTCCGCAAGATGCGGACCGAACGCCTCCGTGACATAGACCACGCCCAGCGAGCTCGGCCGTTCGGTTGGTGGCGGCTCGGCGGCGCCGATCTGCGCCAGCGCCATCTCCAGCGCCATCGACCAGCGGGGGTGGGTGGCGTGCCCCACCCGGAAGGTGGTCATCGCCGCGGCCGTGCGCGGGCGCCGGTGGGCGGCGGAGCCTCGGCTGCGGGCTGTGTCGGCATCTTCGGAGAGCGAGGCGCGGCGGCGGTCTTGGCGGCACCACCAGCGCGCGCCTTGCGGGGCGCCGCCTTCTTCGCGCTGGCTGCTGCCGGCGCTGCGGGCGTGGTCGCGCTGGCGGTCGGTGCGGCGGTTTCACCGGAGGCTGTGGCCGTCGCGCCCTGCGCCACCTGGGCGAACTGCGTCTGGAGCAGATTCCACCACGTTGCCGGATTGACCGCGGCGGCTGCCGCGCGGGTCAGTTCGGCGGCGGCGGCCGACGGGTCGGATGCGTCGGCGCTCGCCTGACCTGTCGGTTGGCCTTTGCCGTCGCCGGCCGTCGAGCCCGGGTCGGGAGCGCACGCCGAAGTCGACGAAGCGCCGGTGGCGCTGGCCGCCGCGCTGGCGGCGGCCTGCGCGGCGGCCGCGAAGGCGCCGCGCGCGAGGTCCTCGGAACCCATCGAGCTTCCAAAGGCCTTGAGCGCGGCGACCGTGCCGCGCTGAATCTCCATGCCCTGCACGGTGCCTCGCAGCAGGGTGAGGTTCATGGTGAGCCACTGCTCGACCGTCTTGAGGTCGGCGATGCGCTTGTCGAGTTCGTCGAGGTCCATCGTCGGCGCGAAGCTCGCCGGCAGGCTGAAGCCCGACCAGGCCTTCTTGAGCAGTTCGACCGACTCGAGCATGCCGCTCAGCGAGCCCATGCCCATCGGCCCCATCCCGAACTGGTTCGTCATGTTCGCTCCCTCGCGTCGCGCCCCGTCGCGGGCCGGCCTTGCCCGCCGCCCTGTCGACCGACGATAGCAGAGCGCCGCGGGCGCTGCCAGCCGCCCTCGCTTCGTGGCATCCTTGATGACCATCCGAGCGTCGGCCACCTTCGCTCACCCAGCCATCACGCCGCCCGGAGTCCAAGGCCGTGTCCGACATTCCCACCCTGAGGCGCATCCTGGCCGACTGCCGCACGATCGCCGTCGTCGGCCTCTCGGCCGACTGGTACCGCCCGAGCTTCTTCGCGGCCAAGTACATGCAGGAGCACGGCTACCGCATCGTGCCGGTCAATCCGCGCTACGAAGAGATCCTTGGCGAGCGCTGCTGGCCCACGCTGTCGGCCATCCCGTTCCCGGTCGACATGGTCGATGTCTTCCGGCGCAGCGCCGACGTCCCGCCCATCGCCCGCGAAGCGGTCGCGATCGGCGCGCGCTGCCTGTGGCAGCAGCTCGGCGTGGCCAACCCCGAAGCGCAGGCGATCGCGCGCGACGCCGGGCTCGACAGCGTCGCCGACCGCTGCGTGAAGATCGAGCACGCCCGGCTGTTCGGTGGCCTGAACTGGGTGGGCGTGAACACGCGTGTCGTCTCGGCGCGTCGGCCCCGGCAACTCCCCTACTGATCGTCCACGAAAGCGCAGCGATGGCAGACCGCGAATTCGGCATCGAGACCCTTTGCCTGCACGCCGGGCAGATTCCCGACCCGGCCACCGGCGCCCGCGCCGTCCCCGTCCACCAGACCACCTCGTACGTCTTCGATTCCGCCGAGCACGCCGCCAGCCTCTTCAACCTCCAGACCTTCGGCAACGTCTACTCGCGCCTGTCCAACCCCACGGTGGCTGTCTTCGAGGAGCGGGTTGCCGCCCTCGAGGGAGGGCGCGCGGCGATCGCCGCCGCCAGCGGCATGGCTGCCGAGATGGTCGCGATGCTCACGCTGTGTCGGCAGGGCGATCACATCGTCGCCGCGAGCACCCTCTACGGCGGCACCTACTCGCAGTTCGCGGTCACCTTCGAGCGCTTCGGCATCTCGTGCAGCTTCGTCGAGCCCGACGATCCCGAGAACTTCCGCCGCGCGCTGCAGCCCAACACCCGCGCCCTGTTCGCCGAGACCATCGCCAATCCGCGCCTGAACGTGCTCGACATCGCCGCGGTCGCGGCGATCGCGCGCGGCCACGGCGTGCCGCTGGTCGTCGACAACACCCTGGCCTCACCCTACCTGTGCCGTCCGATCGACCACGGTGCCGACATCGTCGTCCACTCGGCCACCAAGTACCTTGGCGGCCACGGCACCACGCTGGGTGGCGTCGTCGTCGAGTCCGGGCGCTTTCCCTGGGACAACGGCCGCTTCCCCGAGATGGTCGAGCCCTCGCGCGGCTATCACGGCGTGCGTTTCTTCGAGACCTTCGGCGACTTCGGCTTCACGATGAAGGCGCGGATGGAAACCGTGCGCACGCTCGGCCCCACGCTGGCGCCGATGTCGGCGTGGATGCTGCTGCAGGGCATCGAGACGCTGCCGGTGCGCATGGACCGGCACTGCGCCAACGCGCTGCGGGTAGCCGAGTTCCTCGAAGCCCATCCGGCGGTCGCCTGGGTCAACTACCCCGGGCTGCCTTCCAGCCCTTACCACGCGCTTGCGAAGCGCTACATGCCGCGCGGCGCCGGCGGCATCCTGTGCTTCGGGATACGCGCGCGGCCCGACCAGCCCCGGGGCGTGCCGGCCGGTCCGGCCGATGCCGAGGCCGCGCGACGCGCCGGCGAGCGCTTCATCGACGCGGCCACTTTCATGAGTCACCTGGCCAACGTCGGCGATGCGCGCACGCTGGTCATCCATCCCGGGTCGACCACCCACCGCCAGCTGTCTCACGACGAGCAGCTGCGCGCCGGCGTCACCCCCGACCTGATCCGGCTGTCGGTGGGCCTGGAGTCGATCGACGACATCCTCTGGGACCTCGACCAGTCGCTCGCCCGCGCCAGCGCGGCCTGAACCCGGCGCAACGCTCGCCTATGGCTGGCCTGCCGGCGCCTCGGGCCCGGCCAGGCCGTGCGTGCTGATCGCGAGCACCAGCTCGCCGAAGTCCTCGTGGCTCATCGGGCCGCCGGGCTGCAGCCAGGCGAAACTGAAGTTGAGCATGCCCAGCAGGGCCATCGTCGTGGCCTTGAGGCGCCCGGTCGGTATCCGGCCCGGGAAGGCCTCGTCGAGGGTGCGCGCGATCGCCGCCACGATCGCGCGCTGCTGCGCGACGATGCGCTCGCGCTGTTGCGGGGGCAGGAACTTCACGTCGTTGATCAGCGCCGCATGCACGGCGCGCGAGCGGCCATACACCGGCATCAGCGCGCGCACCACCGCCGCCCAGCGCGCCTGGCCTTCGCCAGCGCTCGCACGAGCCGACTCCACCAGCGTGAGCAGCTCGTCGGTGTGGCGATCGAGCGCCTCGTGCAGCAGCGCCTCCTTGCCCTCGAAGTAGTGGTAGAGCGTGGCCTTCGACACCCCGCAGGCCTGGGCCAGCCCGGACATCGTCGCGCTCGGATAGCCGATGCGCGAGAAGGCTTCGACGGCCAGCGCGAGTATCCGCTCGCGCTGGGCGTCATGACCGGGCGAGCGGGCGCGGGCCATGGCGCCGTCGCGACTAGCGCTCGTCGAAGCTGATGACTACCCGGTCGCCGACCGGATGCGCCTGGCAGCTGAGCACGAAGCCGCGCGCCACCTCGCCCTCGTCGAGCGCGTGGTTGCGCATCATCCGCACCTCGCCTTCGAGCACCCGGGCCCGGCAGGTGCTGCACACCCCGGCCTTGCACGACCATGGCAGGTTGGCGCCAGCCGCCAGCGCGGCATCGAGCAGCGACGGCCCGTCGAAAGGCACCCGCAGCCGGCGCGACTTGCCGTCGACCTGCAGCACGACCTCGGCGGCAGGCGCGTCGTCGGCCACCGGCGCGCGCGGCGCGGCGGCGGGTGGCGGTGCGCCGGCCGCCGCGAAGCGCTCGATCAGGATGCGCCCCTTGGGCACCCCGGCGGCGTGCAGCGCGGCCTCCACCGAGTCCATCATCGGCTGCGGCCCGCACACGAAGGCGAGGTCGATGCCGGCCGCCGGCACCAGCGTGGCCAGCAGGCGGGCGCAGCGGGCCTCGTCGAGCAGGCCGCAGTGCAGCTCGATCTCGTGGTCCTCCTCGGAGAGCACGTGGATCAGGCGCAGCCGCTGCAGATAGCGGTTCTTGAGCGCCTCGAGCTCCTCGACGAACATGATCGAGGCGCTGCTGCGGTTGCCGTAGACCAGCGTGAAGTCGCTGGCCGGCTCGGACGCGAGCACCGTCTTGATCAGCGACAGCACCGGGGTGATCCCCGAGCCCCCGGCGAAGGCGACGTAGCTGCGCCGTCGCGCCGCATCGAGCGGGGTATGGAAGCGGCCGTCGGGCGTCATCACCTCCACGATCGCATCCTCGCGCAGGGTGTCGTTGGCCCAGTTCGAGAAGCGCCCGCCCGTCACGCGCTTGATGGCCACGCGCAGCGGGCCGCCGCGCGCGTATTCGCCCACCCCGTCGCACACCGAGTACGAGCGCCGCAGCAGCTCGCCGCCCACCTGCGCCTGGAGCGTGACGTACTGCCCCTGCACGTAGCGGTAGGCATCGCGCAGCCCCGCGGGTACCTCGAAGGCGACCGCAATCGCGTCGGCGGTCTCGGCGCGCACCTGCGCCACGCGCAGCGGATGGAATCGTGGGGTGGCCATGTCGAAGGGGCGGCGCGGCAGCCGGGCCGTATCAGTAGGGCTTGAAGTAGTCGAAGGGCTCGGCGCAGGCCAGGCAGCGGTACAGCGCCTTGCATGGTGTCGATCCGTGCTCGGCGATGCACTCGACCCGCGGCGACGAGCAGTTCGGGCACTCCGGGCGGCTGGCGTCGGCCGCACCGGTGCGCCGCAGCAGCCGCAGCGGTGAGCCGCCGGCGGGCGCCGCTGCCGCAGCCTGCGTCGGGCCCGGCGGCGCGATCCCGTAGGCGCGCAGTCGCTCGCGGCCCCGGGCGCTGATCCAGTCGGTCGACCAGGGCGGCGTGAGGCGCGTCTGCACGCTCGCGTCGGGCCAGCCGGCAGCCGCGAGCGCAGCTCGCACCTCGTTCTCGATCACCCGCGTGGCCGGGCAGCCGGTGTAGGTGGGGGTGAGCACGACGCTGACCCGCCCGTGGAAGAGTCCGACCTCGCCCCCGGTGGCGGGGT
>JBILUW010000141.1:0-9910 GCA_044370795.1 Burkholderiaceae bacterium | reverse complement strand
CGTCGACGACCTCGACCTCGCGCAGGATGCCGAGGTCGTCGATGGTCAGGACGGGGATCTCGGGGTCGCACACCTCGGCTGCGACCCCGCGTGCCGCCGCGGCGGTGGCCGGCCGAGCCGCCGCCGCGCGGGTATCGGACGGCGCTCCGTGGCTCACCAGGTGGCCCCGGGATGCTGCCGTGCGAGCGACTGCATCTCGGCGAGCAGGTAGCCCATGTGCTCGCTGTGCCGGCCGAGCTTGCCGCTCGGCACGAAGCCGCCGTCGCGCGGCCGCGTCAGCGTGGCCTGCGTCAGCACCTCGTCGATGCCGGCGCTCCAGGCGTCGCGCAGCGATGTCGTGGCGATACCCACGCCGAGTTCGCAGGCCCGGCGCTCGACCGCGTCGTCGAGCCAGAATTCGTGCGTGTAGGGCCACAGCAGGTCGAGCGCCGCCTGCATGCGCGCGTGCGACTCCTCGGTACCGTCGCCCAGGCGTACCGTCCAGCCGGCGGCGTGCCGCAGATGGGCGCGGGCTTCCTTGACCGCGCGGGCCGCGATCGCCGCCAGATGGTCGTCGGCCGACGACGCGAGTGCCTCCCAGAGCGGCGCCTGCAGGGCTGCGGCGAGCAGGTTGCGCACGATGGTGACCGCGAAATCGCGTCGCCCGCCGGCGCCGTCAGGCAGTTCGAGCAGCGTCCAGTTGCGAAACTGCGCCTCATCGCGCAGGTAGGCGAGCGCATCCTCGTCGCGGCCGCGCCCCTCGAGGGCGCCGGCGTGCGCGAGCAGCAGCCGCGCCTGGCCGACGAGGTCGAGCGCGATGTTGGCCAGCGCCAGCTCCTCCTCGAGCACCGGCGCGCGACCGCTCCACTGTGCAAGGCGCTGGCCCTGGATCAGGGCATTGTCGCCCAGGCGCAGCACGTACTCGACGTGCGCGGGGTCGGCGGGTGGTCTCGCGGGAGGGTGGCTCATGGCTGGATGCGCGGGCGCGCCGCCGGGGTGCGCCCGTGGCTGCTCACATGTGATCGACTTCGGCGGGAAGCTTGTAGAACGTCGGGTGCCGGTAGATCTTGTCGGCCATCGGGTCGAAGTCGGTGGCCTGGTCTTCGGGGCGCGATGCGGTGATCGCGGCCGAGGGCACCACCCAGAGGCTGACGCCCTCCATCCTGCGGGTGTAGACGTCGCGCGCCATCTGCAGCGCCATGGCTGCGTCGGGGGCATGCAGGCTGCCGCAGTGCCGGTGCTCCAGGCCCTGGCGGGCCCGCACGAAGACCTCCCACAGCGGCCATGTCTCGTCGGTGCGTTGCATCGTGGCGCTCCTCAGGCCGCCTGCCGCGCCGGCGCGGCATGTCGCCGGGCATGGGCGGCTGCGGCTTCGCGCACCCAGGCGCCCTCCTCGTGCGCGCCCACGCGGGCGGCGAGCCGCTCGCGGTTGCACGGGCCGTCGCCGTCGAGCACCCGCTTGAACTCCGACCAGTCGATCGGACCGTGGTCGTAGTGCCCGCGCTCGGCGTTCCAGCGCAGCTCGGGGTCGGGGACGCGCAGCCCTAGCAGTTCGACCTGGGGCACCGTCGCATCGATGAACTTCTGGCGCAGCTCGTCGTTGGAGATGCGCTTGATGCCCCAGCGCATCGTCTGGGCCGAGTGGATCGACTCGGCGTCGCTCGGGCCGAACATCATGAGCACCGGCCACCACCAGCGCTCGAGCGCGTCCTGGGCCATCGCCTTCTGAGCCGCCGAGCCACGCGAGAGCGTCAGCATGATCTCGAAGCCCTGGCGCTGGTGGAACGACTCCTCCTTGCAGATGCGCACCATGGCCCGCGCGTACGGCCCGTAGGAGCAGCGGCACAGCGGGATCTGGTTCATGATCGCCGCGCCATCGACCAGCCAGCCGATCGCGCCGACGTCGGCCCAGCTGAGGGTCGGATAGTTGAAGATGCTCGAGTACCTGGCACGGCCGGTGTGCAGCGCGTCAACCAGTTCATCGCGCGACGCGCCCAGGGTCTCGGCCGCCGCGTACAGGTACAGGCCGTGCCCGCCTTCGTCTTGCACCTTGGCCAGCAGGATGGCCTTGCGCAACAGGCTGGGGGCCCGCGTGATCCAGTTGCCCTCGGGCAGCATCCCGACGATCTCGGAGTGGGCATGCTGCGAGATCTGCCGGATCAGGGTGCGCCGATAGGCTTCGGGCATCCAGTCCTGCGGTTCGATGCGACCGTCGCGCGCGATCGTGGCCTCGAACGCGGCCTCGCGCGGATCGACGCCGCCGGGCGCCGGGGCGCCGGCGCTCGTGGGGGTGGGCATGGCGTGCTCCGTTGCGGTTCCAGGGGCGAATGATATTTCCCGACCGACTGGTCGGTCAATGATTGTGGCGAGATATCCTTGTGGTCAGGGGCTCGGTTGACAGGGGCGCTTCGGCAATCCATAATCAGCGGTTCCCTGGAGGGGTGCCCGAGTGGCTAAAGGGGGCAGACTGTAAATCTGTTGGCTTACGCCTACGTTGGTTCGAATCCAACCTCCTCCACCAGCTTTCCGGCGGCCGCCAGCCGGCCGTGGGTCGGGCTGGGAGGCCATGCGGGTGTAGCTCAATGGTAGAGCAGAAGCCTTCCAAGCTTACGACGAGGGTTCGATTCCCTTCACCCGCTCCAGTCGCCCGTCGGCTGGCGTGGCTAGCAGTAACCGCCCATGTGGCTCAGTGGTAGAGCACTCCCTTGGTAAGGGAGAGGTCGCGCGTTCGATCCGCGCCATGGGCACCAGTTTTCCTTTTTCCTTTTGTCTCGCTTCGGCGACAGGGCATCAGCAGATCAGGAGTCCGGCATGGCCAAGGGCAAATTCGAGCGAACCAAGCCGCACGTGAACGTCGGGACGATTGGTCACGTGGACCACGGCAAGACGACGCTGACGGCGGCGATCACGACGGTGCTGTCGTCGAAGTTTGGTGGCGAGGCTAAGAAGTACGACGACATCGACGCGGCGCCGGAGGAGAAGGCGCGCGGGATCACGATCAACACGGCGCACGTGGAGTACGAGACGAAGAACCGTCACTACGCGCACGTTGACTGTCCGGGGCACGCCGACTACGTGAAGAACATGATCACGGGGGCGGCGCAGATGGACGGAGCGATTCTGGTGGTGTCGGCGGCCGATGGCCCGATGCCGCAGACGCGCGAGCACATTTTGCTGGCGCGCCAGGTGGGTGTGCCGTACATCATCGTGTTCATGAACAAGTGCGACATGGTTGATGACGCGGAGCTGCTCGAGCTGGTGGAGATGGAGGTTCGGGAGCTGCTGAGCAAGTACGAGTTTCCTGGCGACGACACGCCGATCGTGAAGGGTTCGGCGAAGCTGGCGCTGGAAGGCGACAAGGGCGAGCTTGGCGAGCAGGCGATCATGCAGCTGGCCGATGCGCTGGACACGTACATACCGGAGCCGCAGCGGGCGGTGGACGGTGCGTTTTTGCTGCCGATCGAGGATGTGTTCTCGATTTCGGGTCGTGGCACGGTGGTGACTGGGCGGGTCGAGCGCGGGATTGTGCGGGTGGGCGACGAGCTTGAGATCGTGGGGATCAAGGACACGGCCAAGACGACGTGCACGGGCGTGGAGATGTTCCGCAAGCTGCTCGACCAGGGTCAGGCGGGCGACAACGTGGGTGTGCTGCTGCGCGGCACCAAGCGCGAGGACGTCGAGCGTGGTCAGGTGCTGGCCAAGCCGGGATCGATCACGCCGCACACGAAGTTCGAGTGCGAGGTGTACGTGCTGAGCAAGGAGGAGGGCGGTCGACACACGCCGTTCTTCAACAACTACCGGCCGCAGTTCTACTTCCGCACGACGGACGTGACGGGGGCGGTGACGCTGCCCGAGGGCACCGAGATGGTGATGCCTGGCGACAACGTGCAGATGACGGTGCAGCTGATCGCGCCGATCGCGATGGAGCAGGGTCTGCGCTTTGCGATCCGCGAGGGCGGCCGCACCGTGGGCGCCGGCGTCGTCGCCAAGATCCTGGTCTGAGGTCCTTTCTTTTCGAGGCAGCAGGGGCATAGCTCAATTGGCAGAGCGTCGGTCTCCAAAACCGAAGGTTGGGGGTTCGATTCCCTCTGCCCCTGCCATCCATGCCGGTGCTTGCGCGCCGGCAACTCCCAGACCGGTCCGAGCGCATGGCTAATCCGAATGTCGAAGTCGTCACCACCGGCGCCGATCGCGCCAAGGTGGCGCTCGCCGTCGCGGCGGTCGTTGCCGGCGTGGTGGGCTTCTACGCGCTGGCGGGGCAGCCCATGGTGCTGCGCATCGCGGCGGTGCTTGCCGGTCTGGTCGCGGGCGGAGTCATTGGCTGGTTCTCGGCGCCGGGGCAGCAGTTCTTCGCTTTCGCGAAGGACGCCTGGTCCGAAACGCGCCGGGTGGTCTGGCCCACCCGCAAGGAAACCACCCAGGTTACCCTGATCGTCTTCGCCTTCGTGCTGGCGATGGCGCTTTTCCTCTGGCTGGTCGACAAGTCGCTCGAGTGGGTCCTCTACGACCTGATCCTCGGCTGGAAGAAGTGAATGTCCAAGCGCTGGTACGTGGTCCACGCCTACTCGGGCATGGAGAAGAGCGTGGCGAGAGCCCTGCAGGACCGCGTCGAGCGGGCCGGCATGCAGGAGCAGTTCGGCCGCATCCTGGTGCCCACCGAAGAGGTGGTCGAGATGAAGAACGGGCAGCGCGCCATCACCGAGCGTCGCTTCTTCCCCGGCTACGTCTTCGTCGAGATGGATATGACCGATCTCACCTGGCATCTCGTCAAGAGCACTGCCAAGGTCACCGGTTTCGTCGGCGGCCACGGACATAGCCCCGCGCCGATCTCCGAAAAGGAGGTCGAGAAGATCCTCGCCCAGATGCAGGAGGGCGTCGAAAAGCCCAAGCCGAAGGTGCTGTTCGAGGTTGGCGAAATGGTGCGCGTCAAGGACGGGCCGTTCACCGACTTCAATGGCAACGTCGAGGAAGTCAACTACGAGAAGAGTCGCGTGCGGGTGTCGGTCACCATTTTCGGTCGTGCCACGCCGGTCGAGCTCGAGTTCGCGCAGGTCGAGAAAGTCTGAATACCCGGCCGGTCCATTCGGGCCGGCCAGATGCGACGGCGCCCCGCGGCGCCGGCGTTCCGAGGAGCGTCAGTAGGGCCGGGCCCGAACGCGCGTTAGCACTCAAACCAGGAGTCTAGCCACATGGCCAAGAAGATCGTCGGCTTTGTCAAGCTGCAGGTCCCTGCAGGCAAAGCCAACCCCGCACCGCCGATCGGCCCCGCACTCGGTCAGCGCGGCCTGAACATCATGGAGTTCTGCAAGGCCTTCAATGCCCAGACGCAGGGCATGGAGCCGGGCCTGCCGATTCCCGTCGTGATCACCGCCTACGCGGACAAGAGCTTCACCTTCGTGATGAAGACGCCGCCCGCGACGGTGCTCATCAAGAAGGCCGCCAAGGTCGACAAGGGCTCGCCCAAGCCGCACACCGACAAGGTCGGCCGCCTCACCCGCGCGCAGGCCGAAGACATCGCCCGCGCCAAGATGCCCGACCTCACCGCCGCCGATCTCGATGCGGCTGTGCGCACGGTCGCCGGCTCGGCGCGCAGCATGGGCATCACCGTGGAGGGCGTGTAAATGGCCAAGGTTTCCAAGCGCGTCAAGGCCAATGCCGCGCGCGTCGATCGCACCCGCCCGCTGCCGCTTGGCGAGGCCCTGAAAGTCGTCAAGGAATGCGCGACCGCGCGCTTCGATGAGTCCATCGACGTCGCCGTCCAGCTCGGCGTCGACGCCAAGAAGTCCGACCAGGTCGTGCGCGGTTCGGTCGTGATGCCTGCGGGCACCGGAAAGAGCGTGCGAGTGGCGGTCTTCACCCAGGGGCCGAAGGCCGACGAGGCGCGTGCCGCCGGCGCCGACATCGTCGGCATGGAGGATCTCGCCGAGCAGGTCAAGGCGGGCAACCTCAACTTCGACGTGGTCGTGGCGTCCCCCGATGCGATGCGGGTCGTCGGCGCTCTCGGTCAGATCCTCGGTCCGCGCGGTCTGATGCCCAACCCGAAGGTGGGCACCGTCACGCCCGATGTGGCCACCGCGGTGCGCAACGCCAAGGCGGGCCAGGTCCAGTACCGTACCGACAAGGCCGGTATCGTTCATGCCGGCATCGGGCGCGCGTCGTTCGACGTCGAGAAGCTCGAAACCAATCTGCGTGCTCTGGTCGAAGCCCTCAACCGCGCCAAGCCGGCGTCCTCCAAGGGGGTGTACCTGCGCAAGGTGGCCGTCTCGAGCACCATGGGAGTGGGTGTCCGGGTCGATACCGCGGCCTTCACGGCAGCCGCGGCCTAACCCGGACAGATAAAAAACTTTGGGCCGGCGCCGCCGGCCGCTCGCGTCGGCTTCCCCCGGCGCGCGCTGCCGGTGGCGACGGGTTGTCAAAGACCGCAGGGGGCGCAGGCCCGGGTTCGGCTCGCCGGACCGGGCCGGGCACCTCAAACCGGGAATCCCTCGCGGATTCCTACCCTGCGCAGATGGCGGTCCCGAAGCGGTTTGCTGCGAGTTTCGTTGGAAGTCTTCCACGCGAACCCGGTTGCAGATCGGACTCGGTCGCCGTAATCAGGCAGGCACGAAGGCGCAAGCCCGAGTGCCTTACACAGGAGCTGGACCATGAGTCTGAACCGTACCGAAAAGGCGGCGGTCGTCGACGAGGTCGGGGCGCGCGTCGCCTCGGCCGCGGTCATCGTCGTCGCCGAGTATCGTGGTCTGGGAGTCGAAGCGTTCACCAAGCTGCGCAAGCAGGCGCGAGGCGAGGGCGTACACCTGCAGGTTCTCAAGAACACGCTGGCACGTCGCGCCATCGCCGGCACGCCTTTCGAGGGTCTGTCCAGCCATCTGGTTGGGCCGCTGCTCTACGGAACGGCCGCCGATCCCGTCGCCTGCGCGAAGGTCCTCAACGACTTCGCCAAGGGCAACGACAAGCTGGTGCTGAAGGCCGGCGCCATGGCGAATTTCGTCATGGACGCCGCCGCCGTCAAGGCACTGGCCTCGCTGCCCAGCCGTGAAGAGTTGCTGGCCAAGCTGCTGGGCACCATGCAGGCGCCGGTGGCCACCTTCGTGCGCACCCTCAACGAGGTCCCGTCCCGGTTTGTCCGGGTCCTGGCCGAAGTCGAGAAGCAGAAGGCGGCTGCCTGAGCCCTCGGGCTCGGGCACCACGAACCTCCCGACACACCAGATCACCGCTAACCGCATCCAACGAAACAGGAGTCTGAAATGGCACTGAGCAAGCAAGAGATCCTCGACGCCGTCGCCGGCATGACCGTCCTCGAGCTGTCCGAGCTGATCAAGATGATGGAAGAGAAGTTCGGCGTCTCGGCCGCCGCGGCCGCCGTTGCCGTGGCCGCCGCTCCGGCTGCCGCCGCTGCGCCGGTCGAGGAAAAGACCGAGTTCACCGTGGTGCTGGCCGCCACCGGCGAGAAGAAGGTCGAGGTCATCAAGGTCGTGCGCGCGGCCACCGGTCTGGGCCTGAAAGAGGCCAAGGATCTGGTCGACGGCGCCCCGAAGCCGGTCAAGGAGGCGATCTCCAAGGCCGACGCCGAGGCTCTGAAGAAGCAGCTCGAAGACGCCGGCGCGAAGGTCGAGCTGAAGTAATTTTGTCCACGCCCCGCGCGAAACGCCCGGTCTACTCCCCGCCTTCGGGTCGGGAGAGTCCGGGTGTTCGCGTCTTTGCGGGGCCTGAGGACTGGCGCGGCCCGGTTGCGGCCCGCGCGCCGCTCGCCGGCGCTGCCAGCCAGTCCCCAGTCTCTGCGTGCCACACGGAGTGTCCATGAGCCAGCCCGCAACGTACTCGTTCACCGAGAAGAAGCGCATTCGCAAGACCTTCGCGAAGCGCCCCGTCGTTCTCGACGTGCCCTACCTGCTCACCACGCAGATCGAGTCCTACCAGCAGTTCCTGCAGGCCGAGGCCGCGGCGCTCGAGCGCAAGCCCGAGGGGCTGCAGGCCGCGTTCGGATCCATCTTCCCGATCGTCTCGCACAACCAGATGGCGCGGCTCGAGTTCGTCAGCTACTTGCTCGGCAACCCGGCCTTCGACGTCAAGGAGTGCCAGCAGCGCGGCCTGACCTTCTGCGCGCCGCTGCGCGCCCGCGTGCGCCTGGTCATCATGGACAAGGAAGCGGTCAAGCCGACGGTGAAGGAGGTCAAGGAGCAGGAGGTCTACATGGGCGAGATTCCGCTCATGACCACCACCGGCTCGTTCATCATCAACGGCACCGAGCGCGTGATCGTCTCGCAGCTGCACCGCTCGCCCGGCGTGTTCTTCGAGCACGACCGCGGCAAGACGCACAGCTCCGGCAAGCTGCTGTTCTCGGCGCGCATCATTCCGTACCGCGGCTCCTGGCTCGACTTCGAGTTCGACCCCAAGGACATCCTCTACTTCCGGGTCGACCGTCGCCGCAAGATGCCGGTGACCATCCTGCTGAAGGCGATCGGTCTCAACCCCGAGCAGATCCTCGCGCACTTCTTCGTCTTCGACGCCGTCCAGCTGATGTCCGAAGGCGCGATGATCGACCTCGTGCCCGAGCGGCTGCGCGGCGAGATCGCCCGTTTCGACATCGCCGACCGTGAAGGCAAGGTGATCGTCGCCAAGGACAAGCGCGTCAACGCCCGGCACATCCGCGACATGGAAACCGCCGGGATGAAGCGCATCTCGGTGCCCGAGGAGTACCTGCTCGGCCGCGCGCTCGCGCACGCGGTCGTCGACCCCGAAACCGGCGAGGTGCTCGCGCGCGCCAACGACGAGCTCACCGAGGAGCTGCTGCGCAAGCTGCGCGCCTCCGGGGTACGCGAGTTCCGCACGCTCTACACCAACGACCTCGACCAGGGCCCCTACATCTCCCAGACCCTGCGCGTCGACGAGACCGCCGATCAGGCGGCGGCGCGCATCGCGATCTACCGCATGATGCGCCCCGGCGAGCCGCCGACCGAAGACGCGGTCGAGGCGCTCTTCCACCGGCTGTTCTACAGCGAGGAGGCGTACGACCTCTCCAAGGTCGGCCGCATGAAGTTCAACCGCCGCGTTGGCCGCGACGAGCTCGTCGGCCCCATGACCCTGATGAACGACGACATCCTCGCCGTCATCAAGATCCTGGTCGACCTGCGCAACGGCAAGGGCGAGATCGACGATCTCGACCACCTCGGCAACCGCCGGGTGCGCTGCGTCGGCGAACTCGCCGAGAACCAGTTCCGCGCCGGTCTGGTCCGCGTGGAGCGCGCGGTCAAGGAGCGCCTCGGTCAGGCCGAGACCGAAAACCTCATGCCGCACGACCTGATCAACAGCAAGCCGATCAGTGCGGCCATCCGCGAGTTCTTCGGCTCGTCGCAGTTGTCGCAGTTCATGGACCAGACCAACCCGCTGTCCGAGATCACGCACAAGCGTCGGGTGTCGGCCCTGGGTCCGGGCGGCCTCACGCGCGAGCGCGCCGGCTTCGAGGTCCGCGACGTGCACCCGACGCACTACGGGCGCGTCTGCCCGATCGAGACGCCCGAGGGGCCGAACATCGGCCTGATCAACTCGCTGTCGCTTTACGCGCGTCTGAATGAGTACGGCTTCCTCGAGACGCCGTATCGCAAGGTCATCGACGGCAAGGTCACCGACCAGATCTCCTACCTGTCGGCGATCGAGGAGGGCCGCTACGTCATCGCCCAGGCCAACGCCGCGGTCGACGATGAGGGGCGCCTTACCGGCGAGCTCGTATCGGTGCGGATCAACGGCGAGACCCAGCTCTCCTCGCCCGACCGTGTCACCTACATGGATGTGGCGCCCAGCCAGATCGTCTCGGTCGCCGCGTCGCTGATCCCCTTCCTCGAGCACGACGACGCGAACCGCGCCCTGATGGGCTCGAACATGCAGCGCCAGGCGGTGCCCTGCTTGCGGCCCGAGAAACCGGTGGTCGGCA
>JBILUW010000273.1:0-5185 GCA_044370795.1 Burkholderiaceae bacterium | reverse complement strand
CGCCCTCGACAACCAGAAGTTCGCCCTCGATCAGCACGCGATCGTCAGCATCACCGACCCGGCCGGCAGCATCACGTACGCGAACGACCGCTTCTGCGAGATCAGCGGCTGGCCGCGCGAACTGCTCCTCGGCCGCAACCACCGCATGATTCGCTCCGACGAGCACGACGGCGCCTTCTTCGCCAATCTCTGGCAGACGATCTCCGCCGGGCGGGTGTGGCACGGCGAGATCCGCAACCGCGCGCGCCACGGCGACAGCTACTGGGTGAGCTCCACCATCGTGCCGCTGCTCGACGAACACGGCCGGCCGGAGCAGTACGTCGCGATCCGCACCGACATCACCGACCGCAAGCGCATCGAGGCATCGCTGCGCGCGGCCAAGGACGAGGCCGAACGCGGCGAGCGCGCCAAGGGCGAGTTCGTCGCCAACATGAGCCACGAGATCCGTACGCCGCTGAACGCGGTGCTGGGCATGCTGACGCTGCTGCGCAACACGCCGCTGAGCCAGCGCCAGCTCGATTACGCGAACAAGGCCGAGAGTTCGGCTCGCTCGCTGCTCGCGCTGCTCAACGACATCCTTGACTTCTCGAAGGCCGAGGCCGGCATGATGCGCCTCGATCCGCGGTCCTTCCGCATCGACAGGCTGCTGCGCGACCTCGCCGTCATCCTGTCGGCCAGCGTGGGCGACAAGGCGATCGAGGTGCTGTTCGACATCGACCCCGCGCTGCCCGCGGCGCTGATCGGCGACGACATGCGGCTGCAGCAGGTCCTGATCAACCTCGGCGGCAACGCGATCAAGTTCACCGATCGTGGCGAAGTCCGGCTCTCGGTGCGCGTGATCGATCGCGACGATGCCTGCGTGCTGGTGGAATTCACGGTTGCCGACACCGGCATCGGCATCGCGCCCGAGCATCGCGCCCGCATCTTCAGCGGCTTCGGTCAGGCCGAGACCTCGACCACTCGCCGCTTCGGCGGCACCGGCCTGGGGCTGACCATCAGCCAGCGTCTGCTCGAACTGATGGACAGCCGCATCGAGCTCGAAAGCCGGCCTGGGGAAGGCAGCACTTTCCACTTCCGGCTGCGCCTGCCGCTGGCTGGCGGCGCGGCCGCGATCGTCCAGCGCGACCCCGACCCGGCCCTGGCCAACCTGCGGGTGCTCGTCGTCGACGACAACGCCAACGCCCGCGAGGTGCTCGCCGCGATGGCGCGCACGCTGGGCTGGCGGGCCGATCTCGCCGCCGGAGGCCACGAGGCGATCGCCATGGCCCAGGCGGCCGCCGAGCGCAGCGAGGCCTACGACGCGATCTTCGTCGACTGGCAGATGCCGGGGCTTGATGGCTGGGAGACCAGCCAGCGGCTGCGGCGCGCGGCGGGCACCCGTGAGCCCAGCCTCGTGATGATGGTCACCGCCCATGGCCGCGAGCTGCTCGGCAGCCGCGATCCGGCGCAGCAGGCGCTGCTCGGCGGCTTCCTGGTCAAGCCCGTGACGGCTTCAATGCTGTTCGACGCGGTGGCCGACGCCCGCGGCCGCATGACGCGCCGCGGCGTCACGCCGCCGGCGCGGCAGCGGCCGCAGCGGCTGCGCGGCATCCGCATCCTGCTGGTCGAGGACAATCCGAACAACCGTCAGGTCGCGCAGGAACTGCTCGCCCTGGAGGGTGCCATCATCGACACCGCCGCCAACGGCCAGCTCGGGGTGGCGGCGGTGGCAAGCGCCGAACCGCCCTACGACGCGGTGCTGATGGACCTGCAGATGCCGGTGATGGACGGAATCGCCGCCACCGCCGCGATCCGCGATCGGCTGGGCAAGGGCACGCTGCCCATCATCGCGATGACGGCCAACGCGATGGCAGCCGACCGCGAAGCCTGCCTGGCCGCCGGCATGAGCGATCACATCGGCAAGCCCTTCGACCTTGCATCGCTGGTGGGCACGCTGCTGCGTCACACGGGGCGCGCGGCCGGGCTGCCGCCCGCCGGGCAGGCCGAGCCCGCCGCGCCGCAGGAGCTGCCCGAAGGGCTCGCCGAGCGGGCAGCCCGTCACGGCATCGATCTGCGCGCCGCCCTGCAGCGGGTCGAAGGCGAAACCGAGATCTTTCTGCGCCTGCTGCGTTCGTTCGACACCGAGCTGGTCGGCCTCGCCGATCGCTTCAACCACCTGCTCGACACCGCCGGGTACGAGGAGGCCGAGCGGATGATGCACACCGTCAAGGGGCTGGCCGGCATGCTGGGCGCGGCGCGGCTGCACTCGCTCGCCGCGGCGCTCGAGGCGGGGCTGCGCGCGCGCGGGCAGCGCCCTGGCGAGTCGCTGCGCGGCAGCCTGCGCGCCACGATCGACGACACGCGCGCCGGGCTGCTGCTGATCGACGCGGCGCTCTCGCCTCGCTCCGCCGGGCCGGCGCGGCCGCGCGCGACGGGTGCCGACGCCGGCCGGCTGCGCACCGCGCTCGCCGAACTGGTTGCGCTGCTTGCCAACGCGGACATGCGGGCAGTAGACGTCTTCGAGTCGCTGCGCGAGGATCTGGGCAGCCGCTTCGACCCCGACACGCTGAAAACACTCGACGACGCGATGGCCCTGCTCGATTTCGAGCAGGCAAGGCTGAGTGTCAGGGAACTCCTGCAGGTGCTCTAGCGCCATGAACGACTCATCTGCCGCAGGGCAGCCGCCGCCACGGGCCGAGCCCGAACCGCCGCGCGCCAGCGTGCTGGTCGTCGACGACCAGCCGATCAACATCCGCATGCTCTATCAGGCGCTGGCCCCCGACTATCGCGTGCTGCAGGCGACCAGCGGCGAGCGGGCCCTGGCGATCTGCCGCGACGATCCGCCCGACCTCATCCTGCTCGACATCGTGATGCCCGGCATCGACGGCCTGGAGGTCTGTCGTCAGCTGAAGGCAGCCCCTGCCACGAGGGCGATCCCGGTGATCTTCGTGACCGCGCACCACGATCCAGCCGACGAAACGCGCGGGCTCGACGCGGGCGCCGTCGACTTCATCGCCAAGCCGATCAGCCCGGCGGTGGTGCGCAGCCGCGTGCGCACCCACCTCGCTCTCGCGCGCTCCAGCGCGGTTCTCGCGGCCACGCTCGAGGCCACGGCCGATGGCATCCTCGTCATCGATCCCGGCACCCGGGTGCTGGCGGTCAACCAGCACCTCGTCCAGATGTGGCAACTGCCCCCGGTGCAGGCAGGCGATGACGCCAGTTCGGTGTTCGCGCGGATGCAGGCCGCGGTGCGCGCGGGCTCGATACCCGGCAATCATCCGGCCGGCGATGCCGACGCGGCGCGAAGCGACGAAGACGGCGTGCTCGAGCTCGCCGACGGCCGCATCTTCGAGATCCATCGCTCGCTGCTCGAGGCATCCGGACGCGGCACCGGCTGGGTCTACGGGTTTCGCGACGTCACGGCCCGACGGGTAGCCGAGCGCGAGCTCGCCGACCTCAATGCCAGTCTCGAAAGCCGGATCCTCGAGCGCACCCGCGAACTCGAGCAGGCCCGCAGCCAGGCCGACGCGGCCAACCGGGCCAAGAGCGCGTTCCTGTCGAACATGAGCCACGAGATCCGCACGCCCATGAACAGCATCATCGGGCTCACCTACCTCGCGCAGCGCAGCAACCCCAACCCGAAGCTGCGCGACTACCTCGACAAGATCGGGCAGTCGGGCCAGCACCTGATGGGCATCGTCAGCGACATCCTCGACTTCTCCAAGCTCGAGGCCGGCAAGGTCGAGCTCGAACTGACCGACTTCAGCCTGGGCGGCGTCGTGGCATCCGTCGCGAGTCAGCTCACCGACAGCGCCGAACGCAAGGGCCTCGCACTGTCAATCGACGTCGACGCGGCACTCGAGCGGCCGGTGCGCGGTGATCCGCTGCGCATCGGCCAGGTGCTGCTGAACTTCGTCGGCAACGCGATCAAGTTCTCGGCGCGCGGCGCCATCACGGTGCGCGCGCGCAGCGATGCCGCCGACGAGCAGGGCACCGACGTGCTCCTGGAGGTCATCGATCCCGGCATCGGCATGACCGAGGCCCAGATGGCCACGCTGTTCCAGCCCTTTCAGCAGGTCGACGCCTCGACCACCCGGCGCTTCGGCGGCACCGGTCTGGGCCTTGCGATCTGCCGCCAGCTGGCCGATCTGATGGGTGGGCAGGTCGGCGTCGAAAGCCGGCTGGGCGGAGGCAGCCGCTTCTGGCTGACCGTGAGGCTGGCCTGGAGCAACCCGGAGGCGGCAGGCGCCGTGCCGTCGTTCGGCGTCGAACGCGGCGCTCCCACCAGCGCCGCGGGCTGGATGGCCGAACCGACCGATGCGCAGCGCGCCCGGATCCAGGAGCGCCACGTGCTGGTGGTCGACGACAACCTCGTCAACCAGCAGGTCGCCACCGAGCTGCTGCTGCACATCGGCGCCCGGGTCTCGGTGGCCGGCGACGGCGACGAGGCGCTGCAGCGGCTCGCCGAGGAACCCGTCGACTGCGTGCTGATGGACATCCAGATGCCGGTGATGGACGGACTGCAGGCCACGCGCGAGATCCGCCAACGGCCGGCGACCGCACGCCTGCCCGTCATCGCCATGACGGCCAACGCGCGCGAGGAGGACAGGCTGCGCTGCGTGCAGGCCGGAATGAACGACTTCCTGACCAAGCCTGTGATGGCCCAGCAGCTCTACGCGACGGTAGCCCGATGGATGCCGCCGCCCGCCGCGGGCGCGCGCGCGCCCGGTGGCGGACAGGCTGCCGAGCAGGCTGCAGCGGCTGCGCCACTCACCGACAACGCCGACCTCGCCGGCGACCCCGAGCTGATCGATCTTTCGGTGCTCGCCCGGGCGCTCGGTGGCCGTCGCGACGTGGTCCTGCGCGCCGGGCGGATGTTCGTCGACTCGATGGCGCAGACCTACGGCGAGCTCGATCAGGCGATCGCGCGTGGCGATCTCGAGGCCGTGGCCGCGCTGGGCCATCGCAGCAAGTCGGCCGCGGCCGCCGTCGGCGCGCTGGGCATCGCGCGCATGTGCCGCGCGCTCGAAGCGCTGCGGCGCGAAGGCACGGTCGAGGACGCCCGCGCCATGGTGGCATCGATGCGCGAGCTGCAGGCGCGCATCGACCGTCACATCGCCCGGCTGCCGGCGGCCTGAAGCCGCCCGGCGCGCCGGGCCCCGGCGCGCTGCGATAGGAGTGGTCGTCGCCTCCGGCGTTCCGCCTA
>JBILUW010000272.1:0-5186 GCA_044370795.1 Burkholderiaceae bacterium | reverse complement strand
GTGCTGCTGTGCGAGCGCGCCGGCGTGCTCAATCTGGGCATCGAGGGAATCATGGTCGCCGGCGCCTTCGCCGGCTGGCTGGCGGTCTGGCTGGGCGCGCCGCTCTGGGGCGGCGTGGCGGTTGCAGCCCTCACCGGGGCGGCCTTCGGGCTGCTGCACGCCGGCCTCACCGTGGGGCTGGCGCTGTCGCAGCATGTGGCTGGTCTGGGTATCACGCTGCTTGCGACCGCGCTCAGCCACTACGCCTACCGGGTGAGCTTCCCCAAGGTGAACACCCCGCCCACCGTGACGCCTTTCGCGCCCATGGACTGGCTGCCGCTGCCGGTGCTGGCGTCCCAGACGTCGCTCACGCTGGCCGCCCTGCTGCTGGTGCCTGCGCTCGCCTGGCTGCTCTATCGCACGCCCGCGGGCCTGGCGCTGCGCATGGTCGGCGAGAATCCGCAGGCGGCGCAGGCCCAGGGCATCGGCGTGGTGAGCACGCGCACGGCAGCGGTGGTTGCCGGTTCGGCGCTGATGGGGGTGGCCGGCGCCTTCCTGACGCTGTCGGCCTTCAACGCGTTCTACTTCAACATGGTCAACGGCCGCGGCTGGATCTGCGTGGCGCTGGTGGTGTTTGCCTCATGGCGCCCCGGCAAGGCGTTGCTGGGCGCGCTGCTCTTCGCGTTCTTCGATGCGCTGCAGCTGCGCCTGCAGCAGGCCGGCGGCGCGGCGCTGCCCTACCAGATCTACCTGATGCTGCCCTACCTGCTGTCGATCCTCGCGCTGGTGCTGGTGGCGCGTCGCGCCGCCTATCCGCAGGCGCTGATGCAGCCCTGGCGCAAGGGCGAGCGCTGAGCCGCCGCCCGATCGGTGCGCCGGCGAATTGCGCGGTGAAAGACCCCCGCCCGTCAACCGCGCTCCGCTCACGACCCCGATTTCCCGCTAGCCTCAACGCTTTGCCGGAGAACGCACGATGCCGCCCGATGCCCCGACGTCTCGGCACATCCGCCTGACCTCGCACCCCGCGGCCGGCGCCCCTGGCGCACCGGCGCTGCGCTGGGGGGCGGCCACGCCGGCCGAGCGCGGTCCCGTGGTCGGCTCGACCACCGACCGCGCCCGCCGCAACGTGATCGGCACCCACTCCGGTTCGTACGGGGTGTACCGCGCGCTCGCGGTCGCGGCGGGCGCCCTGCAGCGCGACCACCGCCCCGACCTCACCGACACCGCGCCCACCGATCCCGTCGGTCCCTACCCCCGGTGGTCGGAGCCCGAGCGCATCGTCTCGCTCGACCCCTGGGGCGCCGTGGTGGCGCAGGTCTTCGCCGGTCCGATCGCGCAGGGCATCGATGTGCGCCCGACCATCGCCGTCACCAAGGCCCACATCGATCTGCCCGAGATCCGCACCGCGATCGCCTTCCAGCGCCTGCGAGCCGATGGCCGGGTGCTGCTCGACAACGGCTCGGCGGTGGTTACCAAGGCCGCGATCGAGCCCGTGTGGTGGTTGCCCGGGGTGGCGCGCCGATTCGGCGTCGCCGAGTCCGAGCTGCGCCGCGCGCTGTTCGAGGAGACCGGCGGCATGTACCCCGAGCTGGTCACCCGTGGCGACCTCGACGTGTTCCTGCCGCCGATCGGCGGGCAGACCGTCTACATCTTCGGCGACCCCCGGCACCTTGCCGATCCGTCGGTGCCGCTGACCGCGCGCGTGCACGACGAGTGCAACGGCTCCGACGTCTTCGGCTCCGACATCTGCACCTGCCGTCCCTACCTCACCCATGCGATCGAGGAGTGCATTCGCGGCGCGCAGGGCGGCGGCGTCGGCCTGATCGCTTACAGCCGCAAGGAGGGTCGCGCGCTGGGCGAGGTCACCAAGTTCCTGGTCTACAACGCGCGCAAGCGTCAGGTGGGCGGCGACACCGCCGACCGCTATTTCGCGCGCACCGAGTGCGTGGCCGGCGTGCAGGACATGCGCTTCCAGGAGCTGATGCCCGACGTGCTGCACTGGCTGGGCATCCGGCGCATCCACCGGCTGGTGTCGATGAGCAACCTCAAGTACGACGCCATCACCGGCTCGGGCATCGAGGTCGGCGAACGGGTCAACATTCCCGACGAGCTCATTCCCGCCGACGCGCGCGTCGAGATCGACGCCAAGCTGGCGGCCGGCTATTTCACGTCGGGCGGCGTGCCCGACGAGCAGGCGCTGCGCGAGACCCGCGGCCGCGGACTCGGCGAGTGAACGCGCCGGCCATCGCCGAAGCGGTGGCGCTGCTGCGCCGCACCGACACCATCCGCGAGCGGTCGCGCGCGTTGCTGGCGCGCGCCCGTGCCGGCAGCAGCGCGCACTACACGGTCGACGACGGCGCGCTCGAGCCGGCGGCTGCGCAGGTGGCCGCGGTCACGCGGCGGCGCTACCCGACGCTGCGCATCCCCTATCACAGCCGCTGGCGGCACTTCGAGCCGGGCGGCATCGATCGCCTGGGCTGGATCGACGCGGCGCTGGGCGCGGTCGACGCGGCCGAGCGCGCTCGCGCGCGCATCGACCTGGCGGTGGTCAGTGTGCTGCTCGACGCCGGCGCGGGCGCGAACTGGCGCTTTCGCGAATCGCGCACTGGCCTGGAGCTGGGCCGCTCCGAAGGCCTGGCGCTGGCCAGCCTGCACGCCTTCCTCGGCGGGCTGTTCTCTAGCGACCCGGCGCGGCCGGCGCGCTGCGATGCACCCGCACTCGCCGCGCTCGATGGCGACGCGCTGGCCGAGGCTTTCCAGGTGGCGCCCGGCAACGCCCTGCTCGGCCTCGAGGGGCGCGTGCGGCTGTTGCGCCGCCTCGGCGAGGCGCTGGCTGGCCGGCCGGACGTGTACGGCCCCGAGGGTCGGCCCGGCGGACTGTTCGACCATCTGCTCGCCGCCGGCCCGGTGTCGGTGGCCGCTCACGACATCCTCGCGCTGCTGCTCGACACGCTGTCGGCGATCTGGCCGGCCGGGCAGTCGCTCGCCGGCGAGCTGCTGGGCGACTGCTGGCGGCTGCCAGCCGCTGTTGGCCCCGGCCTGTCGGACGGCTGGATGCCTTTCCACAAGCTCTCGCAGTGGCTGGCCTATTCGCTGCTCGAGCCCTTCGAGTGGGCCGGCGTGCCGGTGGGCGGCCTCGAGGCGCTGACCGGACTGCCCGAGTACCGCAACGGCGGCCTGCTGCTCGACCACGGCGTGCTGAGGCTGCGCGAGCCGGCGCGCGCGGCCGAGCGTCTCGCGCCAGGCGAGCCGCTGGTGGTCGAGTGGCGCGCGCTGACGGTGGCGCTGCTCGATGAGCTTGCGCCGCGGGTGCTGGCGCGGCTGGGTCCGGCCGCCGCCGGCCTGCCGCTGGCCTGCGTGCTCGAAGGCGGCACCTGGGCTGCCGGGCGCGAGCTTGCGGCCGAGCGTCGCGGTGGCCTGCCGCCGCTGGAGATAGCCAGCGACGGCACGGTGTTCTGAAGCCGGCGCAGGCCGACTATCATCGTTGGCAGCGCCGCCCGCGGGTCCGATGGCCGCCAGCCCCCTCCAACCTCCATTTTCCCTGCCGCCGATGACCGAATTCCGCCCCGATGTCCGCGTGATCGACCACCCGCTGGTGCAGCACAAGCTCACGCTGATGCGCAACCGCGAGGCCAGCACGAACAGCTTCCGCCGGCTGCTCAACGAACTCGCGATGCTGATGACCTACGAGGTCACCCGTGACGTGCCGATGCAGGAGGTCACGATCGAGACCCCGCTCGAGACCATGCGCTCGCGCGTGATCGACGGCAAGAAGCTGGTCTTCGTGTCGATCCTGCGCGCCGGCACCGGCATCCTCGACGGCATGCTGTCGGTGGTGCCGGGGGCGCGGGTCGGCCACATCGGCCTGTACCGCGACCCGACCACCCTGGTGGCCGTCGAGTACTACTTCAAGATGCCCCAGGACATGCACGAGCGCGACGTCGTCGTCGTCGACCCGATGCTCGCCACCGGCAACTCCGCCATCGCCGCCGTCGAGCGTGTCAAGGAGATGGCGCCGCGGTCGATCAAGTTCGTGTGCCTGCTCACCTGCCCCGAGGGCATCGCCGCCTTCGCCCAGGCGCACCCGGACGTGCCCATCTACACCGCCGCGATCGATCGCCAGCTCAACGAGCACGGCTACATCCTGCCGGGCCTGGGCGACGCCGGCGACCGCATCTTCGGCACCAAGTAACGCGCCGGCGGCGGCGCGCCCGCCGCCCCGATTTCCCCTTCCCGGAGAGCCGACCGTGAGCCAGGCCGATCTGATGGTGCGCAACGTGAACCTGCCCGACGGCCGCGCCGGCGTCGACGTCGCGGTGCGCGACGGGCGCATCGTCGAGATCGCGCCGGCACTGCCCGGGTCGGCCGTCGAGACCCTCGACGGCGGCGGCCTGCTGCTGTCGCCGCCCTTCGTCGATGCGCACTTCCACATGGACGCGACGCTCTCCTACGGGCTGCCGCGGGTCAACGCGTCGGGCACGCTGCTCGAGGGCATCGCGCTGTGGGGCGAGCTCAAGCCGCTGCTCACGCAGGAGGCGCTGATCGAGCGCGCGATGGCCTATTGCGACTGGGCGGTGGCGCGCGGATTGCTCGCCATCCGCACTCATGTGGATACCTGCGACCCGCGGCTGCTCGCGGTCGAGGCCCTGCTCGAGGTGAAGCGCCGCGTGGCCCCCTGGATCGACCTGCAGCTGGTCGCGTTCCCGCAGGACGGCGTGCTGCGCTACGACCCCGCGCGCGATGCGCCAGGCTGCCGCGACAGCGCCCTCGACCTGCTGAAGAAGGCGCTCGACCTCGGTGTCGATGTGGTCGGCGGGATTCCGCACTTCGAGCGCACGATGGACGCCGGTCGCGAGTCGGTGCGGCTGCTTGCCGAGGAGGCCGCGCGGCGTGGCCTGCGCATCGACATGCACTGCGACGAGACCGACGATCCGATGTCGCGGCACATCGAGACGCTCGCCTTCGAGACGCGGCGGCTGGGCCTGCAGGGGCGCGTCAACGGCTCGCACCTCACCTCGATGCACTCGATGGACAACTACTACGTGTCCAAGCTCATCCCGCTGATCGCCGAGGCCGGCGTGTCGGCCACCGCCAATCCGCTGATCAACATCACCATCCAGGGCCGGCACGACACCTACCCGAAGCGGCGCGGCATGACCCGCGTGCCCGAGCTGCTCGCCGCCGGCGTGCCGGTGGCCTTCGGCCAC
>JBILUW010000271.1:0-5200 GCA_044370795.1 Burkholderiaceae bacterium | reverse complement strand
TGTTTTATTCGGAAACTATCGCCTCATCCCCCGCAGCAAGGAGTCGACGATGAACACCCTCTCCGTTTCCTGTCCCTTCCACGGCACCGGCGCGCGCACGGCGCTCGGGTCGACATCCAGCGCCCACTGGTGGCCCGAGCAGCTCGACCTTTCGATTCTTCATCAGCACCAGCCGATTGCCAGTCCGATGGATGCCGGCTTCGATTACGCAGCGGCCTTCCGGCAGCTCGACTACGCCGGCCTCAAGCAGGATCTGGCTGCGCTGATGACGGACTCCCAGGACTGGTGGCCCGCCGACTGGGGCCACTACGGCGGGCTGTTCATCCGGATGGCCTGGCACAGCGCAGGCACCTACCGCACGGCCGATGGCCGTGGCGGTGCCGGCACCGGCAACCAGCGCTTCGCCCCGATCAACAGCTGGCCCGACAACGGTAACCTCGACAAGGCTCGCCGCCTGCTCTGGCCGATCAAGCGCAAGTACGGCAATGCGATCTCCTGGGCCGATCTGATGATCCTCGCGGGCAATGTCGCGATGGAAACGATGGGCTTGCGCACCTTCGGCTTCGCCGGCGGGCGTACCGACATCTGGGCGCCCGAGCAAGACATCGACTGGGGGCCCGAGACCGCATGGCTGGCCACCAGCGACAAGCCCGGCGGTCGCTATCGCGGCGATCGGGAGCTGGCGAATCCGCTGGCCGCGGTCCAGATGGGCCTGATCTACGTGAACCCCGAGGGCCCGGACGGGCGGCCCGACCCGCTCGCCAGTGGCCTTGACGTGCGTGAAACCTTCGCCCGGATGGCGATGAACGACGAGGAAACCGTCGCACTGGTGGCGGGCGGGCACACCTTTGGCAAGGCCCACGGGGCCGGCGATCCCGGGCTCGTCGGTCCCGAGCCGGAAGCCGCGCCGATCGAAAGCCAGGGGCTGGGCTGGATCAACCGCCACGGCAGTGGCAAGGGGGCCGACACCACCACCAGCGGTATCGAGGGAGCCTGGAAGCCGAATCCCACGACCTGGGACATGGGCTACTTCACCATGCTCTTCAAGTACGAATGGGAGCTCGAGAAAAGTCCGGCGGGCGCCTGGCAATGGATAGCCAGGGACGTGGCCGACGAGGACATGATCGCCGATGCCCACCGCCCGGGCCTTCGTCACCCTCCGATGATGACGACGGCGGATCTCTCGCTGCGCTTCGACCCTGCCTACGAGCGGATCTCGCGCCACTTCCTTGCGCATCCCGACGCCTTTGCCGATGCCTATGCCCGAGCGTGGTTCAAGCTCACGCATCGCGACATGGGGCCGAGGAGCCGCTACCTCGGCCCTGAGGTCCCGGCCGAGGACCTGATCTGGCAGGATCCGGTGCCCCCTGTCGACCATCCGCTGATCGATGCTGCCGACGTCGCCGAGCTGACGGCACGCGTGCAGGCGTCGAGCCTGTCGGTGGCCGATCTGGTGACCACCGCCTGGGCCTCGGCGTCGACCTTCCGCGGCACAGACAAGCGCGGCGGCGCCAATGGCGCGCGTATCCGGCTGGCGCCGCAGAAGGACTGGGTCGTCAACGACCCGACCAGGCTTGCCCGCGTGCTCGGCGTGCTCGAGGCGATCGCCCGGCACTTCAACGCCGCAGCCCCCGGCGGCAAGAGGGTGTCGCTGGCCGATCTGATCGTGCTGGCCGGTGGCGCGGGCATCGAAGCCGCCGCGCGAGCGGCCGGTCATGCACTGCGCGTGCCCTTCAGCCCCGGGCGTACCGATGCCAGCGCCGAGCAGACCGACGCCGAGTCCTTCGCGGTGCTCGAGCCGCAGGCCGACGGCTTTCGGAACTGGCGCCGTGATGACAGGCCGGTTTCGCCGGAGGCCATGCTGATCGACCTGGCCCACAAGCTGACCTTGTCGGCGCCGGAGATGACCGCGTTGCTGGGCGGTCTGCGCGTGCTCGGCGCCAACACCGCGGGCGACCCGGCGGGGGTGCTCACCGGCCGACCCGGGCAGCTGACCAACGACTTCTTCGTCAACCTGCTCGACATGGGCATCGTCTGGTCGCCGGTCGCCGCCAACGCGTACGAGGGCCGCGACCGCAAGAGCGGCGCGTTGCGCTGGACGGCCAGTCGGGTCGATCTCGCCTTCGGCTCGAACTCTCAACTGCGCGCGATCGCCGAGGTCTATGCCCAGGACGACAGCATCGGGAAGTTCGTCCGCGATTTCGTCGCCGGATGGGTCAAGGTGATGAATCTCGATCGCTTCGACCTGCGCTGAGTCATCGGCCACCGGTGCCAGCCGGCGTGCCGATGGCGCCAGCAGGTACCGGGCAGGCCGGGTTTCCGTGACCGGTATCGTTGTCGCAACGCGCATGCGGCGGGTCATCTCGGCGGCGGCTTCCTGCGCATGCTGCGGGCGGCGCTTGCCCGCGGGCAACACATGCCGCACAATCCGCCCCCCGCCGCCGCATCCCCGCCCGCCAACGTGTCTTGCCCCGCGCAGCCCGCTCACGACGATCCGCCCCCCGCGGCTCCGGGGGCAGCCGCGCCCGCCCCGCAGCCGCGCCTCGATCTCGATCCCGAGGGCGTGCAGCGCATCGTGTGGGAGTCGCGTTACGGGCCCATCCTGATCGAGCTCGTCGGCGACGCCGTGCTGGTCAATGGCGAGCGCGTCGAGCCCGCCAATCTGTCCGAACGCCCTGGCGCCTGATCTCCCGGCCATCCGCCCGGGCATCGTGGTTGGCAGCCTGCGGCTCGATCGCGATGCTGCGGCTGTCGGCTCCGACTGACTGGTGGCCGCGCCGGCTCAGACCACGCCGTCGTCGCGGGAGATCGAGCTCTTGTCGAGCTGGTGCTCGAGCCCGTAGCGCACGAGCGCCGCGAGGTTGGGCAGCTGCAGTTTTTCCTGGATGCGCGTCTTGTGCGTGCTGACGGTCTTCACCGACAGGTGCAGTTCGCGCGCGATGTCGACCAGCCGCCGGCCGCTCACGAGGCGGCGCATGATCTCGAGCTCGCGGTCGGTCAGGCGCGTATGCCGCGGCACCTCGACGCGGCCATTGAGCTGCTGGACCACCCGTTCGGCCAGGCTCGAGCTCACGTAGGCGCCACCGGCGGCCACCTTGCCGATCGCGATCATGAGCTCGTTGGCCGCGCTGTCCTTGGTGAGGTAGCCGCTTGCGCCTGCGCTGAACGCGCGCAGCGCGTACTGCTCCTCGGCGTGCATGCTGAGCACCAGCAGGCGCACGTCGGGGAATTCGAGCTTGATGCGGCGGATGAGGTCGAGCCCGCTCATGCCCGGCATCGACAGGTCGACGATGGCCATGGCGATGCTGCCGGTGCGCAGCAGCCCCAGCGCCTGGAAGCCCGAGCTCGCCTCCTCCACCTGCCAGTGCCCACGCTCGGCCTCGATCAGCCTGCGCAACCCGGCGCGCACGATCGCATGATCGTCGACCAGCAGCAGCCGCGGCCGGTAGGGCTCGCTCGGAACCGTTCGTAAGCCGGCGGTCGCGGGTTGCGGTGGGGACGTCGGAGATTGCTGCATCAGGTGCTGCCGTAGGAGAGGTGGTGCTGCTGGCCGGTGACGTTCACGCCCTTGGGACGCTATGGCGTCACGGACGATGATGGGGCTGAAGGTGCGGGTGCGCGCTAAGCAGGAGCAGGAAATCGAGCGATCGGGCTCGGCGCATGGCTGAAGATTCAGGAGAAAGGGGTTCGGTTTCCCGTTTCGTCCAATGATACCGAAATCCCTGGTAGCCATATGGAATAACAGAGGCTTCCGCACGAAACCGCATCGGACTATTCCTACGGCCAGCCCGGAAACGCCGGCGCCACATCGGACGATCGGCAGCCGAACTCTTCCGCAGCGCCGATGGCGCGTCGTGGCGCTCTCGGCCAAAGTCTTCAGCGTGTGCCGGCAGGACCGCCGGCCCGTCCCAGGGAGACAGAAGGTGATGCACATGGCCCAAGATCGTTCAGCAACCCTCGGTCCGCGCCCGGCGCGCGGCGATTCCGGTCCCGCGGAGGCGCTAGCCTCGGGCACCATGTCGGAGCTGCTCCGACTGATGGGCGCCGAGGGGAGCGATCCGGCGCTCACCGACGGCCACCCGGTTGCGATGCGCCGGGTGCGCTGCGGCGCGACGCTCTTTCACGAAGGCGCCGATGCCGAGTCGATCTATGTCGTGAGCATCGGCTCCTTCAAGAGCATCCGTACTGCCGAGGATGGCTACGAGCAGGTGCTCGGTTTCGTCCGGCGGGGCGAGTTGCTCGGATTCGACGCGGTGTGCATGGGTCATCATCCGACCGCCGCGATCGCGCTCGAGGATTCGCGAGTGTTCTCGATGCGCATGCAGGACGTGTTCTCGATTGCGCACCGGTTGCCGGCGCTCGACCGGGTCCTGCACGTTGCGGTCAGCCGGCAACTGGGAGCGCGTGCCGAAATCGCCGACGTGATGGCGGCGGTGGCGGCCGACGTGCGCCTTGCGCGGTTTCTGGTGCAGCTCTCGGCCCGGATGCAGGCCGCCGGGCAGTCGCCGCGCCGCCTGTACCTGCGGATGAGCCGCAGCGACATCGCAAGCTATCTCGGCGTGGCGCATGCCACGGTCAGCCGCTCGTTCAGCGCGCTCGCGGCCTGGGGCTGCCTGAGCGTGAACAACCGCGATGTCGAGATCCTCGATCTGGCGCGTCTGCGCGCGTTCTCGCGCAGCACCCGCGGCCTGATCGAAGAGCCGCTGCGCATGAGCTCGCTGGCGTCCGGCGAGAGCGCCGCCGCGACGGGCGCGCAACGCGGCGTGATGGCGCGGGTTGCCGATTGATCGGCCGACGCCCGTGTCGCGGGCGTTCGAGGGCGCAGGCGACGAGGCGCTGGCCAGTCAGGCCCGGATCGTCGCCGCTTTCGCCCGGTCGCTGCGCGCGGGCGGCTGGGCGGTGCGGCGCTTCGAGACCCATGTTTCGTGGGTGCTGGTGGCTGGCCGCCAAGCCTGGAAGCTGAAGAAGGCGCTACGCACCGGATTTCTCGATTACGGCTCGCTGGCGCTGCGGCGTCGGGCCTGCGACGAGGAGGTACGGGTGAACCGGCGCTTCGCTCCGGACCTCTATCTGGGTGTCGTGGCGCTGCGCGGCCCGGCCAGCGCGCCGGTGCCCGACGGCGAGGGACCGTTGCTCGATTGGGCCGTGCACATGCGAGCCTTCCCCGACGATGCCCGCTGGGATCGCCTTGCGCGCGCCG
>JBILUW010000361.1:0-3073 GCA_044370795.1 Burkholderiaceae bacterium | reverse complement strand
GCTTGCCCGTGAGCGACGCGCCCGCCGACGCGCCCGCGGGCGCCGCGGCGCCCGCCGATCCCCGGGCGCATGCCAGCGTCGCGCGCTTGTTCGGCGATGAAGGCCTGGCGCGGCTGCGGGCGGCCCGAGCCTGCGTGGTCGGGGTGGGTGGCGTCGGATCGTGGGCAGCCGAGGCGCTGGTGCGCTCGGGCGTGGGCGCCATCGTCCTCATCGACCTCGACCACGTCGCCGTCTCCAATCTCAACCGCCAGATCCACGCCCTGGGCTCCACGCTGGGCGCGGCCAAGGTCGAGGTGATGCGCGCGCGGCTGCTCGACATCGCCCCCGACTGCCGGGTGCAGGCGGTCGATGCCTTCATCGATCCCGACAACGTCGCCGAGCTCGTGCCGCCCGACTGCGTGGTGCTCGATGCCATCGATGCGCCACGCGCCAAGGCGGCGCTGATCGCGCTGTGCGTGCGGCGCGGGCAGCCGCTGATCGTCTGTGGTGCGGCCGGCGGCCGCTCCGACCCGCTGGCGCTCGCGGTCGACGACCTGGCCCGGGTACGCGGCGATGCGCTGCTGGCCGCCGTGCGCGCCCGCCTGCGCCGCGAGCACGGCTTCTCGCGCGAGCCTGGCCGGGCCTTCGGTGTGAGCGCGGTGCACTCGCGTCAGCCGCCGGCCGCAGGAGCGCCCGTCGCGGGTGCGCAGGCCGCTGGCGCGCCGCTGGCCTGCGCGGGTTACGGGTCGCTGGTCACCGTGACCGCGGCCATGGGCCTGGCGGCCGCTGCCCGTCTTATCGATGCGATCGTCCGCGGCGAACGCGGCGTGGGGGGCGGCCGGCAAAGCGCGGACGCAGCGCGCCGGCACGTCGTTTGCTTGCCACCCGCAATGCCATCCCCTCCGGAGCCACGGTCGTGTCCATCCACGTTGCCCTGAACCACGTCACGCACTACCGCTACGAGCGGCCGGTGTCGCTCGGCCCGCAGGTGGTTCGTCTGCGCCCCTGTCCGCACACCCGCACGCGCATCCTGTCGTACGCCATGCGCGTGACGCCCGCCGAACACTTCGTCAACTGGCAGCAGGATCCGCAGTCCAACCACCAGGCCCGGCTGGTGTTTCCCGAGAAGACGGCCGAGTTGCGCATCGAGGTCGACCTGGTCGCCGAGATGTCGGTGCTCAATCCCTTCGACTTCTTTCTCGAGCCTCACGCTGAACGGTATCCGTTCGCCTATGCCGAGGAGCAGGCCACCGAGCTCGCGCCCTTCCTGGTGCGCGAGGCTGGCGGCGAGCGCTTCGAGCGGCTGCTCGCCTCGCTGCCCACCGAGCCGGTGCCCACGATCGATTTCCTGGTCGGGCTCAACCAGCGTCTGCAGCGCGAGATCGCCTACCTGATCCGCCTCGAGCCCGGGGTGCAGACGCCCGAGCACACGCTGGCGCAGGGCTCGGGCTCGTGCCGCGATTCGGCCTGGCTGCTGGTGCAGCTGCTGCGTCATCGCGGCCTGGCCGCGCGCTTCGCCTCGGGCTATCTCATCCAGCTCAAGCCCGATCAGCCCGCGCTCGACGGCCCCTCGGGGGCGCAGGCCGATTTCACCGACCTGCACGCCTGGTGCGAGGTCTATCTGCCCGGGGCGGGCTGGATCGGCCTCGATCCCACCTCCGGGCTGCTCGCCGGCGAGGGCCACATCCCGCTGGCCTGCACGCCCGATCCGTCGTCGGCGGCGCCGGTCTCGGGCATGGTCGAGAAGGCGCAGTGCGAGTTCTCGCACGCGATGCGCATCGAGCGGGTCTGGGAGGCGCCGCGGGTCACGCTGCCCTACACCGAGGCGCAGTGGGCCGACATCGAGGCCCTGGGCAGGCGGGTCGACGAGGCGCTGCGCGCCGGCGACGTGCGGCTCACGCAGGGCGGCGAGCCCACCTTCGTCGCCATCGACGATCGCGAGGGCGCCGAGTGGAACACCGACGCCGTCGGCCCGACCAAACGCCGTCTCGCCGGCGAGCTGCTTGGCCGCCTGCGCGAGCGCTACGCGCCGCAGGGCCTGACGCACCACGGACAGGGCAAGTGGTATCCGGGCGAGCAGCTGCCACGCTGGTCGCTCAACCTGTTCTGGCGCCGCGACGGCGAACCCATCTGGACCGATCCGTCGCTGCTGGCCGACGAGCGCCAGGATCTTGGCGCCGACGCGGCGCTGGCCGCGCGCTTCCTGCGCGATCTCGCCGCACGGCTGGGGCTCGAGCCCGATCGGGTGTTCGAGGCCTACGAGGACGCCTGGTACTACCTCTGGCGCGAGCGCCGGCTGCCGGTCAATGTCGATCCCTTCGACTCGCGCCTCGACGATCCGCTCGAGCGCGAGCGGCTGCGTCGCGTCTTCGACGCCGGGCTGGCGGCGCCGATCGGGTCGGTGCTGCCGCTGGCCCGCGGTCCGGCCGGCGGGCCGCGCTGGCGCAGCGGTCCTTGGTTCCTGCGCGCCGAGCGCTGCTACCTGCTGCCCGGCGACTCCCCGATGGGCCTGCGCCTGCCGCTCGACTCGCAGCCCTGGGAGGCGCCGGCCGATCGCGATTGGGTGCTGCCCGCCGACCCCTTTCGCGCCGTCGGTCCCCTGCCGGCCGCGCGTGCGCTGATGCAGCGCATGGGCGGGCCCGGGCGCGACAGCACCGAAGGCCAGCCCGGCGTGGGCGCAACGGCGGCGGCGCAGTCCGGCGCTGCCGGGGCATCCGGCGCCGCGGTTCTTGCCGGGGCCTCGGCCGGCGCCGGCAGCCCGCCCGCCGGCGCGCTCACCCGCACCGCCCTGTGCGCGCAGCCGCGCGACGGTCGCCTGCACGTCTTCATGCCACCGCTGGCCGAGCTCGAGGACTACCTCGAGCTGGTCGCCGCCGTCGAGGCCAGCGCCGCGGCGCTGCGCACGCCGGTGGTGCTCGAGGGCTACGAGCCGCCGCACGATCCGCGCCTGGCGCAGCTGCGGGTGACGCCCGACCCGGGCGTGATCGAGGTCAACGTGCAGCCGGCGAGCAACTGGCCCGATCTCGTCGAGCAGACCACCTTCCTGTACGAGGCGGCGCGCCAGACCCGCCTGTCCACCGAGAAGTTCATGCTC